>CACIWZ010000017.1 GCA_902590505.1 uncultured Pelagibacteraceae bacterium | reverse complement strand
TTTCTTCTTATAAACATCATGAAAACAACATTATTAACATCTAATAAAATGTTTAAATAATGTTAATTAATGTTAATTTTTTCTATTAGCTTTTAAATTAAGTGCAAAACTAATAATTGTTATTTATTTATTAACAAACATATGAACGAAAAATACAATGTATATCTTGTGTCGGACTCTACGGGTGAAACCTTAGATAGAATATTTTTATCATTAAAGTCTCAATTTGCTAATTTTGATTATGAAAAAAAAGAATTCGCTTTTATAAGAACTGAACAACAAATAGATAAAATAATAAAAGAATGCATAGAACTTGAAAATAGCTTAATTTTGTACACTATAGTTGAAACCAAACTAGCAAAATATATATCTAACCAAAGCGAAAAGAATAATGTTCCTTGCTTTGGTATTCTAGGTAACCTTATTCTAAGCTTCTCGAAACTGCTAAATCAGAAAGCAATACATAAACCAAGCGCTCAACACGTCCTGGACGACGATTATTATAAAAGGATTGAGGCTATCCAATATACGATGTCACATGACGACGGAAAGAAAGTTGATGACCTAAGTAATGCTGACGTAATTTTACTAGGAGTGAGTAGAACCAGTAAAACACCTACCTCTATATATTTAGCTAACAGAGGATACAAAACAATTAATATACCATTGATTTTAGATCAAAAAGTTCCTGAAGAGCTAACGTCTAATTCTAAAGCTTGTATTGTAGGGCTTGTAGCAGATCCAGAGAGGCTGGCTGATATTAGAAGAAATAGAGTAGCTATAATGAATGACCACAAATTAAAAGATTACACCGATCTTGATTTTATAAAAAAAGAAGTCAATGAATCTAAGATTCTTTTTAAAAAAAATAATTGGCCAATAATTGATGTCACAAGACGGTCAGTAGAGGAAACAGCTGCTTCAATTTTAAAAATAATTGAGATTAAAAAAAACAAATGAGAATAATATTAGCTTCTAAAAGCGGTGTAAGAAAAAAAATTTTAAATGATTTTAAAATTGATTGTCAAGTAATCGCCTCACAAGTCGATGAAGACGAAGTGAAGCAGTCTCTTTTAGCTGAGGGAGCAGACCCTTTGATAATATCTAAAAATCTTGCAGAAATAAAATCTATTAAAGTAAGTAGTAAAAATCCTGATAGACTTGTAATCGGAGCAGACAGTGTAATTTCACTTCAGGACCAATTAATAAATAAACCGCGCTCTAGAGACGAAGCTTTTTCAATTCTTAAGAAACTAAATAATTCTGTTCATTACCTAATAAGTTCAGTGTGTATTTCCAAAAATGGAGCTATGATTTGGAATCATTCAGACTCTTCTGAATTAAAAATGAAAAATTTAACAGAAGAACAACTTAAAGATTATTTAGGTAAAATTGATACAAATACGTTGCTTGCTTATGGAGTTTACCAAATTGAAGCAGAGGGAATGAATTTATTTGAGTATGTTAAGGGAGACCATAATTCAATAATGGGTTTACCTATAAAAAGTATTATAAATTACATTAAACAATTTAAAAATAATGACTAAAAAATTCGGTATAATTGGGAACCCTATAAAACACTCGCTGTCACCAATTTTACATAATTACTGGTTTAAGAAATATAATATTGATGCTGAATATTCAATTATTGATATTAAAGACAGCCAGTTAGCCGAAATAATTGATAAGATAAAAAATAAATCACTTTGCGGGATAAATATTACTTTACCATATAAACAGAAAATAGTTCCGTACGTTGATGTACTTGTGAACGATGCAGAAAAAACTAATTCAGTTAATACAGTTTACTTAGACGATCAAAATACAATAATTGGTGAGAATACCGATGTTTTCGGACTTCAAGCTGCTTATTTAAAAGAGGTAGACAATGCACAAAATAAAAAAGCACTTGTAATTGGAGCAGGCGGCGTCTCACCCTCTGTTATACTTTCATTACAAAAATCTGGTTTAACTAATATTTCTATAACTAATAGAACACCAGAAAAGTGCATTTTTTTAAAAAAGAAATTCAGTAAATTAAATATAATTGAATGGAAAATGCTAAAAACAGAAATAAAAAATTTTGATATAATAGTAAATGCTACTAGCCTAGGGTTAAAAAACGGAGAAGATTTTGATTTTGAGTTTGAGACAAATAAATCAAATTTAATTTATATCGATACAATCTATAACCCTCTAGAAACTAAAACCTTAAAATATTTAAAAAATCAAAATAGGAAGGTTTTCAATGGTTTAGAAATGTTCATTTATCAAGGACAAAAAGCTTTTTATCTATGGAATAAAATAAATCCAGAGATCGATCAAAAGCTTTTAGAATTATTGTTATCAAAGCTAAAATGAAAAAAATTGGAATTACGGGCTCATTAGCCTCCGGAAAAACTACTGCAAGTAAAATTTTATCATCGGGCAAAGGCCCTTTATTTAGTGCCGATCGAGTTGTAAAAGAGCTATACTCAAAAAATTATTTCAATAAAATTATTAG
>CACIWZ010000016.1 GCA_902590505.1 uncultured Pelagibacteraceae bacterium | reverse complement strand
GTGTTAGGTTCTGCAATATCTCTTACAGGTAAATACTCTTCAAATGGTGTTCATACTCAAAATGGTTATAACATGGCCGTTGACAGAATTAACAAAATGGGTGGAGTAGAAGTACAAGGTAAGAAATATAAGTTTGAGATCATTTACTATGATGATGAGTCAAACCCAAAAAGAGCCGCTCAGTTAGCTGAAAGACTAATTAAACAAGATGGCGTTCATTACATGCTTGGACCATACAGTTCAGGTTTAACGAAAGCCATTGCACCAGTAACCGAGAAATATAAAATTCCTATGGTTGAAGCGAATGGTGCATCTAGATCTTTATTTACTAAAGGATACAAATATTTGTTCGCGGTGTTATCACCAGCTAACCAATACCTTGAAGTAGCTATCGATTTAGCGGTAGAAAAAAACGGTGGTAAAGGAGTAAAAATTGCTCAAGCATTTGAACAAGATGCTTTCTCACAAGACGTGAGACTTGGTATTTTAGATGCAGCGAAAAGAACTGGATCTGAGATTATCATCGATGACAAACTACCAAAAGAACTTAACGATATGGCAGCTACATTGGCTAAAGTAAAAGCTGTTAAGCCAGATGTACTTGTTGTATCAGGTCACACAAAAGGCGCATTAACTGCAATCAGACAAATTTCTGAAATGAAAGTTGATGTTCCTATGTTAGCGATGACACACTGTGATGCTGCAAAACTTTCTAAACAACACGGAAAGAAATCAGAATTCGCATTGTGTGCTTCTCAGTGGCACAAAAATTTATCTTACAAAGATAAATTCTTTGGCTCTGGTAAGAAATACGCTAAAGACTTCCAAAAAGAATTTGGATATGACCCGCCATATCAATCAGCAGAGTCTTCTGCAGCATTGTTAGTGTTTAAAGATGCGTTCGAAAGAGCAAATTCTTTTGACAGAGATGCAGTTAGAGATGCGCTAGTTGATACAGAAATGCAAACTTTCTATGGAAACATTAAATTTGGACCTGGTGGCCAAAACGTTGCTAAGCCAATGATCTTGTTCCAAGTAAGATGTAAAGGCGATGATTGTGAGAATAGAGTAGTAGCTCCTACAAAATGGGCTTCTGATAAGTTCTATCATCCAATCCCGAAATGGTCTGAAAGAAGCTAATAACTTCTGAATAATTTGAAAAGCCCCTAGTTTTCTAGGGGCTTTTCTTTTATAAGTTTTAAAATTTTATGGACTTTCTTATTTTTAAAGCTCCAATGTTAATGGTCCAAGCATCATTGGACGGAATCCTTTTAGGTATTTTATTTGCATTGATCGCCTATGGAATGGCTCTTCAATGGGGTGTGATGAATATAATTAACATTGCACAAGGTGATTTAGTAATCCTTGGAGGTTATATTGCATACACTATATACCTTTGGGGAATTCATCCTGCATGGGGAGTTATTATTTCTCCAATTATAATGTTTTTTGTTGGATGGGCACTCTACAAGTTAGTAATTAATAAAGTTGTGGATCGAGATTTATTTATTTCTATTTTAGCCACTTTTGGTATTGCAATTGTATTTCAGCAACTAATGAATTTTATTTTCGGTGCAGACGTGGTTGTGGCACAATCTGAATATGGAACAACAATGTTATTTGATAATTCAGTAACTCTGCCAAATTCAAAAATATTCTCTGCTTTTATAAGCGTTTTATATGCAATAGCTCTAGTTATTTACATGAGAAAATCTAAACTTGGAAGAGCTATAAGAGCTACAGCACAAAATGCTAGAGCTGCAAAAATTTTAGGTGTAGATACAGAAAAAGTTTACGCTGCAACTTTTGGAATTAACGCTGCCTTATGTGGAATTGCGGGAGCTTTAATTTCAATAACTCTAACACTTCACCCTTACGTGGGACTTCCATATACAGTAAGATCCTTCATGATAGTTATCGTTGCAGGTCTTGGAAATTTACCCGCGGTAGCAGTTTCGGGGATGGGGTTAGGTCTTTTCGAAGAATTTGCTGATTATATTTTAGGAACAGAATTTAGAATAGGAGCAGTATTTTTACTCTTAGTTTTAATATTAGTTTACAGAAGATTTAAACTTTCGAAAAAAAGGGAGTATTTAAAATAAATGGAAAAGGTAAAACAAAAAGATTTAATACTATACTCTAGTTTAATCATTTTAGGTTTAGCTGCACCATATTTATTTTCTGCTTTTAAAGTTCAGCTTACGTATCTTTGTGTCTTGATTGTTCTTGCAATGACTTGGAACTTACAAGGTGGTGAAATGGGCTATAACACATTTGGAAATATTCTTTTCTATGGTCTCGGAATGTATTTAACCGCCTCAGTTCAAGTAGGTATGTTTTTCCCGTTAGCTGAGTGGACTGAAAGTGGTGGAGAAAAAACATTCGTACATACTACAGCGCAATATTTTCAAGGAATAGGTGTTGGATTATTAGTTTCAGCAATTGTTCCTGCTGTTATTGCTGGCGCTATAGGTTATGCTATTTTAGGTTTGAGAGGTCATTACTTTGCAATT
>CACIWZ010000015.1 GCA_902590505.1 uncultured Pelagibacteraceae bacterium | reverse complement strand
AGTCAAAAAGCAGGTATATTTCTAAGATATGGTTTGAAAGCATAGTTATAGCTTGTATAAAATTTTTTATTGGATCAGACCACAGATAGGGCCAAAAAATAATCGAGAAAAAAATATATAAAATTGAACACCACAATACTTTTTTGTAATTTTTTGAAAAGAAGGAGAATTTGGATAATGAAGATAAAAATATAGATATTAAAAAAATCAAAAAAAGGATTATTCCTATTCCTCTGGTAGCAGTAGAAAGTGCAGCAAACAAAGAGAAAGAAGGTACAATTCTCATAAAGTAAATGGTTTAATAGACCAGAAAACCCTTAATATAAGCCATTTTTTAGCAAATAAACAGAAATTGTCTTGATAATTGCTCACTAATTAAATAAAAGAAACATGCCAGATAATTGGACATGTTGCTGATAAATATTTTATCAGAGGAAAGTCCGGGCTCCATAAGGACACAGTGCCAGTTAACGGCTGGCGGGGGTGACCTCAGGGATAGTGCCACAGAAAATAAACCGCCTAATCGAGGCAAGGGTGAAACGGGGAGGTAAGAGCTCACCGGTTTTTTGGTAACAAAAAACGCACGGCAAACCCCACTGGGAGCAAGGTTAAATAGAGAAGACACTGCATTTGATGCTAAAAACAGTCTTTAGTTAGTCTTCTGGGTTAACCGCTTGAGCTTAAATGTGAATTTAAGCCTAGATAAATAACATCTTCAATGACAGAACCCGGCTTATAGATTATCTGGCTAAATCTCTCATTTTCGTTCTACTTTTGTACTTTAAGTGCATTTACAAACTTATTGACTATTTCTTAAAAACCCATACTATCCCAAATAATCCCATAATGGAGGGTGATTTGAAAATTAACAGTAAAAAAGGTTTTTTAATTAGCTATGTTTTTATCAAGTTACGAAAACAAATTAGACAAGAAAGGTCGTGTATCTGTGCCAGCTACTTTTAGATCACATTTAAGTTCAATGGGATATAACGGTTTTATTAGCTATCCATCCTTTAACCATGCTGCACTCGAGGCGTGTTCTCAAGATAGAATTGAAAAACTATCTGATACAATTGATACGTTAAATCCATTCGAAGAGAAAAGAGATTACTTTGCTACATCAGTTTTATCTGAAAGTGAAAATTTACAATTTGATACAGAAGGAAGAGTCTCGATACCAGAAAAATTACTTAATCATGCTAAAATCAAAAGTGGCGTATTATTTGTTGGACTAGGCAAGACATTTCAAATTTGGGAACCTAAAAACTTCAATAGGTTCAAATCTATAGCTAGAAAAAAAGCTTTTCAAAATAGATCTAATTTAAAATGGGAAAATAAACAGAAAGGGGAAGGATCATGAGCATAAATGTTGGCGGAGGTGAGTTGAGAGAATTAAAACCTAGAATATTAGTAATTGGAGTTGGAGGAGCCGGTGGAAATGCAATTAATGCAATGATAGAGGCTGGCATGCAAGGAGTAGAATTTGTTGCAGTAAACACTGATGCACAAGACCTTAAAATGAGTAAAGCAGATGCAAAAATCCAAATTGGCATGAACCTAACTAAAGGTCTTGGAGCTGGTGCAAAGCATGATATTGGGCAAGCGGCAGCAGATGAGTCAATAAATGAAATAATAAATTATATTCAAGGAAGTAATATGGTTTTCATTGCGTCAGGAATGGGAGGAGGAACAGGAACTGGAGCTTCTCATGTTATCGCAAAAGCTGCAAGAGAAATGAATATCTTAACCGTAGGTGTCACAACATTACCTTTTGCTTATGAAGGGCCTAAAAGAATGAGAAGAGCTACAGCAGGTTTGGAGGAATTAAAAAAACACTTAGATACTACTATAGTTGTTCCTAATCAAAATCTTTTCAAAATCGCTAACGAGGCAACAGGCTTTGAGGAATCATTTAGCCTTTCTAATGATGTATTAAAACATGGAGTCCAAAGTATCACAGATCTAATGGTAAGACCTGGTATGATAAACCTTGATTTTGCAGATGTTGAAACAGTAATGAGTTCTAGTGGTAAAGCTATGATGGGAACAGGAGAAGCAGATGGAGATAATAGAGCCATGGCAGCTACTGAATTAGCATTAAATAATCCTCTTATTGATGAATATACGCTCCAGGGAGCAAAAGGTTTACTAGTAAATATTACTGGTGGAAGTGATATAAAACTTTTTGAAGTTGATGCAGCAGTCAATAAAATAAGAGCAGAAGTAGATCCAGAAGCCGAACTAATCTTTGGCGCGATTAAAGATGAAAATATGAATGGTAAAATTAGAGTTTCAATTGTTGCAACTTCCTTGAAAGGTTCTACAATTTACTCTGAAGGAAGACCAGTCTTAAATGTCGTTAATGGATCAAATAACAGAAATAATAATATTTCAGAAAATTTATTTTCTAAAAATAATATTGAACAAAATGTTGTGAACTCAATAGACGGTGCAACAGCCCTGAAGTTAGACGAGACTTATGAAATTAAAAATAATGAGGAACAGAATGCTCTAATTGAAAGTTTTGAGAGCGACGAGGAAAACAAAATAGCAGAACAAACATCTGCTGTTTCTGCTTCACCTGATGAAATTCCAGCTGGAGTTTCAATTGAAAGTGCTTCCTACATGGAACACAATGATAATACTAATTATGAAGACCCACTTCATCAAAATAACTCTTCTAATGAAAAAAACTTTGTTGAAGAGTATACACCTAAACTTTTTTCAGATGAACAAAATCAAGTTGATGTTGAAACAAAAGATGTAAGCGAAGAGAATACCACAGATCAACTTTTCGATCAGGATACCAACGAAGACGAAGACTTCGAAATACCTGCATTTTTAAGAAGACAAAAGTTTTAATGCCTATTTTTAAGATCAATGAACACTCTAACCTCATCACTGGAATTTTCCCATTTTCCAGTGATGTTGAGTGAAATCATTCAAATCGCCTCTCCAGAAAAAGGTGGTCTTTTTATCGATTGTACTTTTGGCGGAGGAAGCTATTCAAATGCATTGCTAAAATTTCCAAAGACTAAAGTTATAGGCATTGATAGAGATGAAGCTGTTATCTCAAGAGCAAATGAACTAGAAAAAAAATATCAAAAAAGATTTAAATTTTATCAAATAAAATTTAGTGAATTAGATAAGATTTTAAATAAAAACGCAGATACAATTATTTTTGATTTAGGCCTATCTTCTATTCAACTTAAAAATTTAAATAGAGGTTTTTCATTTAAATCAAAAAATAAACTAGATATGGCAATGGGTCTTAATAATATTTCTGCACAAGAAGCAATAAATAATTTAAGTGAAAAACATTTAAAACTAATAATTAAAATTCTAGGTGAGGAAACCGAAGCATCTAATATTGCAAAAAATATAATTAAAGCAAGGTCTGAAAAAAAAATCACTAAAGTAAACGAGCTAGTGAAAATTATTGAAAAAAGTAAAAAAAAAAATTTTTCATCAAAAATCAATCCAAGTACCAAAACTTTTCAAGCTTTAAGAATATATGTAAACAAAGAAATTTCTGAACTAATTAATGGTATTACTAAAGCTGCTAAAATACTCAAACCTGGTGGCAAACTTGTGATAATAAGTTTTCATTCAATAGAAGATAAAATTGTTAAATATTTTTTTAGTAACTTCTCAAAAAATAGGTCAAATCCATCAAGGTATTTACCAGAAGATAATAATACAGCTTGTTTTCTTTTTGAAAAATATAACAAAAAAGTGATTAAACCTACATCTCATGAAATAAAAATTAATAATCCTTCACGATCTGCTAAAATGAGATTTGCTATAAGAAGTAAAAATCGATTCTTGTTTCCCCAAAATCTTTTTAAAAAATTTGGCAATTATTTAGATATAGAAGGAGTTGATGCTTAAAATAAAATTTTTGATTTCTATATTAATTTTTTCATCTTTATTAATCGCAACATCAGTTATAAAGAATCAA
>CACIWZ010000014.1 GCA_902590505.1 uncultured Pelagibacteraceae bacterium | reverse complement strand
GGAATAGGTGCGGGACAACCAAGTAGATTTGATAGTTGTAAAATCGCAATACAAAAAGCCAAAAAGTTTCGACCTCAAAAGATTAAAAATTCAATAGCTGCATCAGATGCTTTTTTTCCATTTACAGATGGAGTAGAAGCTTTAATTAAAGCTGGTGTTAAAATAATTATTCAGCCTGGGGGCTCAATCAGAGATCAAGAAGTTATAAACTGTGCTAATAAAGGAAAAGTTAAAATGTTATTCACTGATATAAGACATTTTAATCATTGATTAAATTTTATCTATCTTTGCTGCTAAGATAAAATCGCTTTCTGCAAGGCCTTTAATAGCATGAGTAAAAATTTTTACTTTACAATACCCCCACCCAAAAGAAATATCTGGATGATGATTTTCTTTCTCAGCAATATCACCGATTTTATTTACAAAACTTTGACTTTCAATAAAATTTTTAAATGTAAACTCTTTTATTAAATAAAAACTTTTGTCTTGATTGCTTTTAACATCCCATCCATCAATTTTTTTTAAATACTTGTGAATTTCATTTTGATCAAAAGGAGGTATGTTGCCCTCACAAGGAATACATTTTTTGCTTGCTAAATCAGTCATTTTAATTTGGAGCGGGCAAAGGGACTTGAACCCTCGACCTTCTCGTTGGCAACGAGACGCTCTACCACTGAGCTATGCCCGCATTATTTATAGAATTATAGTATACAGTCTCTAGAATGGTCAACCAAAATAAAATGTCGCTATGAGTTCTAAAAAATTTTCATTATAATAACTATATGAAAAATTTTCCAAGTTTAATTCCTGTTTTTCCTCTTAGTGGAGTCATCTTTTTTCCCAAAACAAATCTTCCATTAAATATATTTGAGAAAAGATATCTAGACCTCATAAACGATACTTATAACAAGGATAAGCTCATGGGCATGGTTCAATCGAAAAAAAATCGCACTGAAGTCTATAAAATTGGATGTCTAGGTAAAATAAGTGATTATCAAAAGAGTAAGGACGGAAGGATTTTGATTAATCTTACAGGTGTAACTAGATTTGAAATTCTAGAAGAGGTAGAAAATAAAAAATTGTATAGGGAGTTTAAAGTGGATTATAAAAACTTTGAATTAGATTTAAAAAATTTTTCAAAAGCTCAAGATATGACAAGTTTGATGGAACAATCCAAGATCTTTTTTAAAAGAAACGGACTTTTATTAAATTGGAGAGAATTCGAAAAACTTGATGATGCGCAGAAAATTAATACTCTATCAATGATCTCGCCAATAACTAATGAGGAAAAACAAAAACTTTTAGAAGCACTTACAATTGAGGATAAGGTTAAGACCCTTGAGAGTATTATTAGCTTCTATCTTCATGACATTAATTTTAATAATCAAACTGTTCAGTAAAAATTTAATTTGCAGATTTGTTCATTGAGTCAAAGAAATCAGAATTATTTTTTGTATTTTTTAATTTTGAAATTAGAAATTCTATCCCATCCATGGTTCCCATTGGGCTTATAATTCTTCTTAATACATTCATTTTCGATAATTCATCTTTTTCAAAAAGAAGTTCTTCTCTTCTTGTGCCTGATCTAGTGATATCAAGAGCTGGATAAATTCTCTTGTCGGCAACTTTTCTGTCAAGAATTAACTCTGAATTACCTGTTCCTTTAAATTCTTCAAAAATTACCTCGTCCATTCTGCTTCCAGTATCAATTAGTGCTGTCGAGATAATTGTAAGAGATCCACCCTCTTCTACGTTCCTAGCAGCACCAAAAAATCTTTTAGGTCTTTGAAGTGCATTTGCATCAACACCTCCGGTTAATACTTTTCCTGAACTTGGTATTACTGCGTTGTAGGCTCTCCCAAGTCTTGTAATAGAGTCCAGCAAGATCACAACATCTTTTTTATGTTCTACAAGTCTCTTTGCTTTCTCAATTACCATTTCAGCAACAGCGACGTGCCTTGAAGCTGGCTCATCAAAAGTTGAAGCAACTACTTCACCCTTTACTGATCTTTGCATGTCTGTGACCTCTTCAGGTCTTTCATCAATTAATAAAACCATCAGATAGCACTCAGGGTGATTAGCTGTAATTGATTGTGCAATATTTTGCAGAATAATTGTCTTACCTGCCCTGGGTGGGGAGACTATAAGAGATCTCTGACCTTTTCCAATTGGACTTACTAGATCAATGAGTCGAGCTGTGTTGTCTGGTTTTTTTTCAACTTTTGTTGTCTCAACTTCTAATTTTATTCTCTCATTAGGATATAAAGGTGTTAAGTTATCGAAAGCAATTTTATTTCTACCTTTGTCAGGATTGTCAAAATTTATTTTATTAACTTTTAGAAGAGCAAAATACCTTTCGGCATCTTTCGGTCCTCTTATTTCCCCTTCTACAGAGTCCCCTGTTCTCAAGCCAAATTTTCTAATTTGACTAGGACTTACATAAATATCGTCTGGGCCAGGAAGATAATTTGACTCTATTGCTCTTAGGAAACCAAAGCCATCTTGTAAAACTTCTAAAACTCCGGTTGCAGTGATTTGCTCGTTTTTTTCAGCTAATTTTTTTAAAATTGCGAAAAGAATCTCTTGTTTCCTCAGAGTACTAGGATTTTCAATACCGAGTTTTTCAGCTTCACTAATGAGTTCCGCAGGGTTTTTTTGCTTTAATTCTTGTAAATTCATGAGATTATTTTTTTAAGGAAAGTATTAAAAATATATGACTTTTTTAGAGAAATTCAACCCTTAATTTATATAGGCTTAAAAATTGTAACAAATATTACTACAATAAGTATAATTGTTGGAATTTCATTATATATCCTGAAAAATTTTGAAGATTTTTGACTATTGTTCATTGCGAAATCATTTAAATATTTGCCTAAAGTAAAATGGTAATAGGTTAATATAGAAACTGCTATAAATTTTATCTGCATCCATAATTCTGAAAATGCAGAAAAACCAATGTTATGAATTAGCAAAATACCAAATAACCACGATAAGAGCATTGCTGGCATCATAATATAATTATAAAGTTTTCTTTCCATAATTTTAAAAATATCTTTTTGCGACTCGTGGGTAGCCTCTGTATGATAAACAAAAATTCTTGGTAAATATAAAAGTCCTGCCATCCAGGAAATTACTGAAATTAAGTGTAGTGACTTAAAAAGAAGATATAGATTCATTTTATAAATATTTACTCAATAATTTTTCAAAAAGATTAATATGATCTTCACTGTCATTCAGACATGGAATTAAATCAAACTTTTCTCCGCCATTCTCCAAAAAGCTTTCTCTACCTTGAATGTTTATTTCTTCCAAAGTCTCAACGCAGTCAGAAGCGAAGCCTGGACATATTACCAGTAGTTTTTTTACACCCTTATCAGGTAAACTTTCTAAAGTTTTATCAGTATAAGGTGTTAACCATTCTTGTGGCCCGAATCTTGATTGAAAGGTAGTTTCAATTTCAATCTTTTTAAACTTTTCTCTCATAAGTCTAGTAGTTTTATGACAATAACAGTGGTAAGGATCACCTTTATCAAAATAAGACTTAGGAATTCCATGATAAGATGAAATTATCAGATCTGGTTTCCAGTTAATTTCATTAAGTTTTTTTTCTATGCTCTTAATCAATGAGTCGATATAAGAAGGCTCACTTTCATAGTGAGGGATAATTTGTAAACTAGGTTGCCATCTCATTTTCATCAACGATCTATAAACCTCATCACAAACAGTTGCTGTAGTAGCTGCAGCATATTGTGGATACAGTGGGAGTATTATTATGTTTTCACATCCCTTTTCTTTAAGTTTGTTAAGTTTATATTTTATACTTGGATTTCCATATCTCATTGCAAAGTCTACAATTATTTTATCGTTTCCAATTTTAGTATTTAACTTGTTTGCTTGCTCTTTTGTAAAGTAGAGCAAGGGGGATTCGTTACTTTCTTTTCTCCAAATTTTTTTATAAGCATGCGCTGTTTTGGATGGCCTGAAAGTAAGAATGAATAGGTTTAAAATTACCTTCCAAATAATTGGATTTACTTCTATAACTCTTCTATCCGATAAAAACTCTTTTAAATATTTTCTTATATCCCACCAGTTTGTGGAGTCTGGTGTTCCTAGATTTATAATGATAACACCAGTTTTTCCAAACTTCACTTCCGGATGATCTGTATTCATTAAAAGTTCCTATAAAATTTAATTAATTTTTTTACTCTATCAGGATCTGTTTCAGGAAGTAAGCCATGGCCTAAATTAAAAACGTAAGGAGTGTCTTTAAAGGCCTGGATATATTTTGTCGCTTCTTTAAACATTTCTTCTTCCGTTTTTAAAAGTGCTTCAGGGTGTAAACCACCTTGAATAACAACATTTTTCAAATTTTCCTTAGCCCACAAAGGCTCTATTTCATAATCTATGTTTATTCCATCCGGTTGAACAATATTATTAAATTCAAAATATTTTTTTCGAAGTCCCTTTGGAAAACAAATGCTAGGTATTTTCTCTTTTTTGCAGAATTCAACAATTTTTTTATTGGGTGCAAAACAGTATTCATTAATTTTTTTTTCTGGTATGAAGCCAGCCCACGAGTCAAAAATCTGTACCACATTTGCTCCTGCGTCTATTTGATTTTTAATATGCAAACATAGAAATTTAGTTAATTTGTCTAAAATCACATCGATTTTTACATCACTACTTTCTATTTTAGATGTATCTATTTCTTTTTTTCCTTTTTTAAGATCAAGCATATAAACTAACAATGTCCATGGAGCTCCCACGAAACAGATTAAAGATTTTTCTGTTTCCAATTTTTTTCTTGTTATTTCGATTGCCTTATATACAGGTTTTAAAACTTTGCAAAAATTACTTTCGCTAATTTGTAAAAATTTATTAATATTTAGCTTTGACAACTCTGGACCTAAATTTTTAATAAAAGATACTTTTTGACCTAAAGCATAAGGTACTAATAAAATATCAGAAAAAATTATAGCTGAATCTAAATCAAATCTGTTAACTGGTTGAAGGGTTATTTCTGAACTCAGCTTACTA
>CACIWZ010000013.1 GCA_902590505.1 uncultured Pelagibacteraceae bacterium | reverse complement strand
CAACGAATTCAAGAGGATTGTATGAACTTTGCCAAAATAGTCGAGTCTATTGGTTTACAAGTTGTTAAAGCGATAATGACTTTAATTGCGTTTATTCCAATACTGTGGGTGCTCTCATCTAATGTAACGGTTCCATTTTTAGGCGATGTTTCTGGATCTTTAGTTTGGGTGGCCTTAATTCTTAGTTTAGGAGGTATATTAATCAGTTGGCTCGTTGGTATTAAATTACCAGGTTTAGAATACAATAATCAAAAAGTCGAAGCAGCATTTAGAAAAGAATTAGTTTATGGTGAAGATGATAGAAAGAACTATGTTCAAGCTCCAACTATTTTACAGTTATTTACTGGTATAAAATTTAATTATCATAAATTATTTTTACACTATGGTTATTTCGATCTTTGGGCTATTTGGTATAGACAACTATTTGTAATAGTTCCTTTCTTAATAATGGCTCCAGGATTATTTACAGCAGCGTTCACTTTGGGTGTGATGATGCAAGTAGTAAATGCATTTGGTGAAGTTAAAGACGCTTTTTCTGTATTTTTGTATAATTGGACAAGAATTACAGAATTAAGATCAATCCATAAGCGATTAATGGAGTTCGAAACTGCCATTAATTATAACACTAATAAGTTGAGAAAACCTAGAAAATCTGATGTAAGAGTTTAATGGAACTCTATGTCAAACTGATAGATGTAATACTTCCAGTATTTTTTGTAATTGGTATAGGCTATTACCTTGGAAAAAAAGATCCTAATTTTAATACTGATTTTATTACTACATTAGCTGGTAATGTTGGTACACCTGCAATGATTTTTTACACCATTACCTCTACTGGTGTAACTTTGGAAACTTTCATAGAATATTTTATTTATGCTTTAATTATAATCGGAGGTTTTGCTGTAATAGGCATAATTGTTCTCGCCTTAATGAAAAAGGACGTGGTAAGTGAACTTCCTCCATTAATATTACCAAATACCGGTAATATGGGTATACCTATTTGTTTATTTGCTTATGGTACAGAAGGTTTAGGTATAGCTTCAGCAATTGCATCAGTAATTATCTTGCTTCACTTCACTTTAGGGGTTCTTTTAGCAAAAAAAAGTTTTTCACTGAAAATATTAATTACTAATATGCCTATTTACGGTATAATAGCGGCTGTATTAGTTTTATATTTTGATTGGGAGGTTCCTGGTTTTGTAGTGAATACTACGTTTTTATTAACCTACGCTACAATATTTCTAGTTCTTATGTCCTTAGGCATAGCATTAACAAAGCTAAAAGTTGTTTCATGGTTAAATGCATCTGTTTTAAGCGTTATTAGAATTGTAATTGGTCCTGTAATTGGATTTTCTTTAATTAAATATTTAAATCTTTCTGGATTGGCTGCTGGAGTTCTTTTGATACAATCTGCAATGCCTAGTGCTATCCTAACTTACTTGGTAGGATCAATGTATTCAGAGAAAAGGGTAGTCGACAGTATTGCTAGTGTTATAGTTACTTCCACGTTAATGTCATTTTTAACTATCCCTATTGTTGTTTATTTAAGTCTTAAGTATTTCCAATAAATACAGTAGTTTACGTTAAGTAATTAAAGTATAATATTTATTAATAGGTAAGTATTATTTATATATATATGGGAAAACCTTTAAAAATAGGGAGAAATCTTACTTATTTAAAAGGAAAAATTAATAAATCTCTCTAAAAATATTTAAAAATTATGCTTTAGATATAAAATTGATCTACTTTGAAATGGATATACTAAAAAAATCATTTAAAATAGGGTGTTTTAGTGCAGTTTTGAAGCATGTATATTTAATATTTCTAGAAGCTTTGCGTATTAGGAATATACCGTTTAAATGGCCATAGATGGCTTTTTTTTTGCAATTCATGATTTAATAGTACAACCAACTGTTGTGTGGATAAAAAATACAATGAAATAGGGTGCAATAGACCCGATCGCCCGCCAAATAACAATTCTAGAGCGTTATACCCTCCTTTTGAAGCAAAAATCTCTTAGTTTTAACTCCCCCTTTGCCTGAATAGCCACCAAGCGATCCATCAGATCTAATCACTCTATGGCAAGGTATTTTGGGTGCATAGGGGTTTTTTCCTATAGCATTGGCTACGGCACGCACAGCAAGCGGTTTTCCTATTGCTTTTGCCACTTGTGAGTACGTTTTTACCCTTCCACGAGGTATTTTACTCAAATAAGTCCATACTTTTAGCTGAAATTTAGTTCCTACTAATTTCATTAGTCAAATATTAAGAAAATCGTTAGGGATATGCCTATTATAAGGGCTATTATTAAGCCTAGAGCAATCTTTTTTTTGCCTTTTGGACTTGAGTTTGTCCAGAAATACGAAATTCCATAAACGGCTGCAATAAATAATGCTATAGGAAGAATAAATTTAATCATAACTTTAAAATTATACGTATTGACATCTAAAATCACTTAATATATTATTTCCGATAATTAATGATTATCGGAAATTATGAATGATTTAACAACTGAAATTAAAAAACTAGAAATTGAAACTTTAGATAATCTAAAGCTCTCAAAAGCTAAAAATACTATTCGAGCTTATAAATCTGATTTTAATGATTTTGTATTATTTTGCTCAAAACATGGGATGAAAAGTATGCCTACAGATCCAAAAATAGTCTCCCTTTATTTAACGCATCTATCGAAACAATCTAAGTACAGCACCTTAAAAAGACGTTTGGCGTCTATAAATGTCATGCATAGGTATAAAGGTCATTATTTAGATACTAAACATCCAATAATTGTTGAAAATTTACTTGGTATTAAAAGACAAATAGGTGTTCATCAAAAAGCAAAAAAACCGTTATTATTCAATGATTTACAAAAAATTATTAAAGTAATAAATGATTCTAATGAGAGTGAATTCAAAAAATTAAGAGATAAGTCTTTAATTTTAGTAGGTTTCTCAGGAGGATTTAGAAGATCAGAGCTTGTAGCCATTAGTAAAGATGATGTCGAATTTGTTAAAGAAGGAGTAAAAATATTTGTTAAAAAGTCTAAATCGGATCAATCTGGTGAGGGAATGACTAAAGCAATCCCCTCTTTTAAACATGTAGAATATTGTCCAGTTGATCATCTTAAAAATTGGATGATTAAGAATAAAGATGATTTAGTTTTTCCAATATCAGATAAGAATGTAGCTTTAATAATAAAGAAACATGCTCTAAGTGCAGGTTTAGATGAAAAAAAATACGCTGGTCACAGCCTTAGATCAGGTTTTGCTACAACAACAGCTGAGTATGGAGCTAGTGAGAGAAACATCATGGCTATGACTGGTCATAAATCAGTAGATATGGTACGAAGATATATCAAAGAAGCTGATTTGTTTAAAAATAACGCATTAAATAAAATTTCAAATAAATAACTACTTTTTCTGAATTAAAACTTGGTGCCAGATTACTAATTTTGATATTTGGTCGATATTGTTATTTATAAAAATATTTACTGATGATGCAGGATTATTTTCTAAATTTTTATAATACCACCACATATAATCATCAACTAAAAGAAATCCATTATTATTTAAAACAGACCAAGAATTTTGTAAATCTTTGAGAACTTGATCTTTTGAATGATCTCCATCAACATAAACAAAATCAAACTTTTCATTATTTTGAGTAAAAAAATTATCTGATGTCATTTTAAATTTTGTGAGTAATTGATTGTCTTTTAAAAATTTAATATTTTGGTCAAAGTTATCTTCTATTGATTTAAAATTAATATTCTCGTGCTCATCGCTTCCCGACCAAGTGTCAACACATGATATTTTTGTACCTCTGAAAATATCAGCAAAAAAAATAGCACTTCGCCCTTCGTAGGAACCAATTTCTAATAAGTTTTTTACTTTTAATGTTGAGAGATTTTTAGATAAAAAGTAAAGATTATTTGTGAACCATTTTTTAGTAATATCTACTGATTTAAAATTTTGATAAATTTCTTTATCTTTTTTTAAACATTGGTTTTTTTTCCTATAGTTTGGAAAATAATTTTTTATATAGTTAAAAATTATAAAATAAGGAGTTGAAATAGATAATAAATTATAAATATTTCGTATTAATTTCTTCATTAAGTTTAAATATTTAAGCTTTTAATAACGGATTTAACCATTTCATCGAGCCCATATTTCGGTCTAAAATGTAATATTTTACGCTGTTTTTTTATATTAGAATAACAAATGGCTACGTCCCCTACTCTCCTTTTTGAAAAATTATATGTAATTGGTTTATTTAGGTATTTATTAAAACAATTTACCATATCTTTTACGGAATAAGGTTTTCCAGTTCCAACATTAATAATTTCAAAAATATTTTTTTTAATTATTGACAAGGATTTTGCATGACTTGAAGCTAAATCTATAATGTGGATATAGTCCCTCATACATGTACCGTCTTTTGTTGGATAATCATTTCCAAATATATTAAATATCCGTTTTTCTCCTTTAATTACATTAGATATATTAGGAATAATATTCTCAGCTTTTTTTGGATTATCTCTTAGAGTATTAGTCTTGTCAGCTCCAACAGGGTTAAAATATCTTAAAATGACACAACTAAATTTAGGATATTTTTTTTTGTAACCCTTTAAAATTTTTTCAATTTTTAATTTAGTGACACCATAATAACTTTTCGGTTTTAAACTACTGTTTTCATTTAAAGGTGATTTTGATTTTTCATTATATACACATGCAGATGAGCTAAAAATTATCTTATAACATCCATTTCTAACCATACAATTAAGCAAGTTTTTAGTTCCATTTATATTATTATCATAGTAACTTTTTTTTCTTTTTTCAGACTCTTTCACTGATTTTAAACCGGCAAAGTGTATTACTGAATATATTTTATATTTTTGAAATATATTGTTTATTTTTTTACTTCTTACATCATCTTTAATGAATATTATTTTTTTATTAAGTATTTTTCTTAAATTTCTTAGGCTTGTTTTGTTAGAATTCGATAAATTATCTAATATAATTATATCGAATTTATTTTTTTTTAAGATTGCTACTGTATTGGACCCTATGTAACCTAAACCACCAGTAACTAAAATATATTTCTTGTTCATTTACTTATTTTTATAAATTTCATCAGATATTAATAATCTTTTTGTCTTATCTATGAGTAAACTTATATAATAGCTTAGATTTTTGTTAGGTTCTTTAAGTGGTCCATCATATTTATTGCAAATAATTTTTTTAAATTTTGTAGTTTTGCAGCCACGTAAGTAATATTTTGTAAAAAATTTAATAGAAAAACCCCACTTTTTTAAAAAAATCTTACCACCCTTACTACCTGACTCAGTAATTACATTTTTATCTTTTTTGAATTTCTTACGAGTAACTATAGAGCCGAAATGATAAACTTTACAATTCCCCACTCCTTTAAATATTCTTACACCAGCATTCCAAAGTTTCATGTTAAGATCAGGATCGGAGCCAGTACCGGGAAAAAATTCTTCACTGAAACCACCTACTTTATTCCAAGTTTCTTTATGAACAATATGCGGAGCCCATGTAGAACCCTGAAAATCAAAATATTTTATTTTATCATTATTTTTAAGCAATTTATCTTCATCAAAGTCATTAATATTTTCACCACAATCAAAATTTACTTGTCCGTTTTGAACCATTGTACCGGATAAATAAAATAAATTATGGTTTAATTTTTCAATTTCTTTTTTCCAAGCAATATCCCACCCTGGTAAAAAATAAAAATCATCGTGAGCATAAACTATATAGTTTGTAGATGCTTTTTCGGCACCTTTATTTACGCCTTCACAAATACCAGCATTGTAATTAGTCTTAGAATAAATACATTTATTTCTTTCTAGGTAAGATTTGTCAGGCTCTACATCACCATTATTATGAATGATAATATCGTGATCGAATAAAGAATTTTTTCTAATACTTTTAATACATAACTTTAAATATTCCAGATTATTAAAAGTTGGAATAACTATAGAAAATTTCATAATTTTATTTCATCCAAGAAAGCTCTTTTTTAATATTTCTTTGGAAAAGCCTCGAGCAAATATAA
>CACIWZ010000012.1 GCA_902590505.1 uncultured Pelagibacteraceae bacterium | reverse complement strand
TTTCTGATAAAATTACAATTAAATTTTCCTGAGCTTAAAATTAAAGAAATAAAAAAAAAATTAGATAAAGGTAAGTATTTCTATTTGAAAAAACGTATTAGTCACGATGAAAAAGAAAAATTATGGAGTTTCGGTGAAAAAGGTGTAATCTTTGAGCCTTTTCAGTCAAGAGTGTATACTCATTCAAATTTATTTAGTCACGTTATCGGCCAAGTTGATTACGATAATTATGGCATCTCGGGCGTAGAGAAATATTTTGATAAAGAACTTAAAGATAAAAATTTATCAAAACAGCCTCTAGAATTAACTTTAGATACAAATATTCAGTATTTGATAAGCAAAGAGCTTAACGAGGCCTTAATTACTTTTAATGCTAAAGGGGGTGCCTCACTACTTATGGACGTAAATAATGGAGAAATTTTATCATTAGTATCACTCCCAAATTTTGATATTAATGAGAGGGCTGCTGTAAAAGATAAAAAATACATCAACAAAATTACTAAAGGTGTCTATGAGCTAGGTTCAATTTTTAAAACTTTTACAGTTGCACTTGCCTTAGAGAATAACCTTGTCAAACCAAAAACGATTGTAAATAATATCACAAAATCAATTAAGTGTTCGAAGTATGAAATTTCTGACATAAAAGAATTTCCTAAAAGCTTATCAGTTGAAGATATATTAATTAGATCATCAAATATTGGAACTTTACTTATTGCAAGAAAAATAGGAGAGGAAAAATATAAACAGTTTTTGAAAAATTCAGAATTATTAAAAAGCCCTAGTATACAATTAGAGGAAGTAGGTAGACCATTAAAATTTGACTGGAACAAATGTAAATTAGAGACGGTTTCCTATGGTCACGGTATTGCTACAACCCCTTTACAGGCTCTTGCAGTATATGCAGCATTATCAAATGGTGGAGCTATAATTAAACCAAACCTAATCAAGAACAAAAAAAATAATAATTATGGAAGATTAATTTCAAAAAAAACTAGTGATGATATAAATAAAATTTTACGCAAGATTGTTACTGATGAGGAAGGAACGGCCAGCTTAGCCGATGCTTATGGGTATAATGTTGGAGGTAAAACAGGAACTTCACAAAATTATAATAATAAAAGTGAAAATTTAAACACTTTTATATCTGTATTTCCGTCACACAAACCCAAATATGCTTTATTAGTAATGTTAGAAAACCCCCAGATCGCAAAAAACTTAATTTATGATTATAGAGGAATGAAAATAAAAGGTACCAGAAACGAGGCTGGATGGAACTCAGTCTATGTTGCTGGCCAAATAATAAAAAAAATTGGACCAATTTTAGCCATAAAAAGCAAAGACTTTAATTACCAGCATGTTGTTGAAAAACTTAATTAAAGATATTCCGATTAAGAATAAAAAGATAAATGTAAAAGGTCTAGCTATTAATAGTAAAAAAATTAAAAAAGGTTACATTTTTTTTGCTATTAAAGGTTTAAAATCCAACGGTGAAAAATATATAGCTGAAGCTGTTAAAAAAGGAGCTTCAGTAATTATTTGTTCACGAAAATGTAAATATAAAAATGAAAAAATTCCAATTATTAAAACTTCAAATATAAGAAATTATTTAAGTAAAATTGCTTCTAAATTCTTCCAATTAAAACCAAAGAATATAATAGCTGTTACCGGCACCAATGGTAAGACCTCTGTAGCAGATTTATTTTACCAAATTTTAAGTCTTAATAATATCCCAGTAGCTTCGATAGGAACATTAGGTTTGAAATATAAAGGGAAAACAATTAAATCAAATTTGACATCTCCTGATACAATTTTACTTCATCAAGATCTTGAGAAAATAAAAAAAAATAGAATAGATAACGTTATTATTGAAGCCTCAAGCCACGGCCTTCATCAAAGCCGAATAAACTATTTAAAACTTAAGGCCGGAATTTTTACAAATTTTAGCCAGGATCATCTCGATTACCATAAAACTATGAACTCCTATTTAAATTCAAAATTCATCCTTTTTAAAAAAATTCTATCAAAAGGAAAAACAATAATTTCTGATAAGACTATTAAAGAGTTTGATTTTTTGAAAAAGATCGCAAATAGAAGAAAATTAAAAATTATAGATGTCAGTGTAATAAATAAAAAAATATCAAAAATTAAAAATTTAAAATTAAATGAATTTCAGTCAAAAAATCTTTCAATGGCGATAGCTGCTGCTAAATTTTGTAACTTAAACGAGAAAAAAATTTTTAATTCTTTAAAAAAAATAAAAGATGTCAGTGGAAGATTAGAGTTGGTAAGAGTCTTCTCTAATAATATCAAGGTGTATGTTGATTTTGCACATACACCAGATGCTTTAAAAAAAACCTTAAAAGCTTTACGAGATTTGTATGGTGATAATATTTCTATTGTTTTTGGATGTGGAGGCGATCGAGACTTTAAAAAAAGACCAATGATGGCAAAAATAGTCAATTCATACTGTAAAAAAATTTATATTACTGACGATAACCCAAGAAATGAAAATCCTCATAGAATTAGGCAAACAATTTTAAAGTATATAAAAAATAGGGATTGTTTCAATATTGGAAATAGATCAAAAGCAATCCATTCCGCAATTATAAATGCAGAGCCTAACGACATTATTTTAATTGCAGGTAAAGGACATGAGTCAGAACAAATTTATAAAAATCGAGTAATAAAAATCTCAGATAAACAGATTATTAAAAGAATAAATAGTAAAATAAAAAAAATATCGCTTAGCCAACAAAATTACTTTCTAAATCGAAAAATTCTGAGTGAGATAAAAAGTAATTTCAAAGCACAAAACTTTCATGGAATTTCAATAGACACAAGAATGTTAAAAAAGGACAATCTCTTTTTAACAATCAAAGGAAAAAATAATAATGGAGCAAAATTTGTTACAAAAGCACTAAAAAAAGGTGCTAAATATATTGTTTCTTCTCAAAATATTAAAAAACAAAAAAACAAAACTATAAAAGTTAAAAATGAAATTAAATTTTTGAACAAGTATGCATCCAAAAAGAGAGAAAAGACTCGGGCTAAAATAATTGCTGTTACCGGAAGTGCAGGTAAAACTTCTCTAAAAAATTTGATTAAAGATTTGTTAAATAATTTTGGAAAAACTTCGAGCTCTCCTAAATCTTATAATAATCATTTTGGTGTTCCATTAAGTTTATCCCAATTAAAGATAGAAAATAAATTTGGAGTTTTTGAAGTTGGAATGAGTAAAAAAGGAGAAATAGGCAAGCTCACTAAACTAATTAGGCCCCACTTCGGAATAATAACTAATATTGGTGAAGCACATATTGAAAATTTTAAAAATTTGCGAGGCATTGCAGATGCAAAAGGAGAATTAATTCAAAATATAGAAAAAGGAGGTACTATAATTTTAAATAGAGATGATGAGTATTTTACGTATCTTGAAAAAAAAGCCAAAAAGAACAATTTGAAGATTGTTACGTTCGGAATAAATAAAAAATCTAATGTTCAACTTGTTTCAAAATCCAAAAAGAGAGATCAGGAATTACTAACTATTAAAATAAAAGAAAAAATTTTAAAAATTAAAATTAAAAACATTAATTTTTATAATGTATTATCCTCCTTAGCTTTATTAGATGAATTAAATTTAAATCTAAATACCGTAATAAATAATTTTAAAAATTATGAACCATCAGAGGGAAGAGGAAAGATTCATAATATTAAAAGATACAAAAAAAATTTTAAACTTATTGATGAAAGTTATAATGCAAATCCAATATCAGTTAAAAATGCGATTCAGAAATTAGGCTCAATTAAAAAACAAAAGTTTAAAAAATATCTATTACTGGGTGATATGCTTGAATTAGGTCAAAAATCTGAAATTTTGCATAAAAAACTATCAAAAGTTATTAACAATTCAGATATCGATAAAGTGTTCATAAAGGGCAACAAAACTCTCACCACTTATAGAAATATTCATAAAGAGAAAAGGGGAAACATTTTTCAAGAAGAGGAAGATATAGATTTTACTTTAAATAACATTATAGCTAATAATGATTACTTAATGATTAAAGGATCAAATGCAACTAACTTAAATAATTTAAGCAAACGGATGATAAAAGGAATTTAAATGTTATTTCATTTTTTCACTTCTCTAATAGAACAATATTCATTTTTAAATGTATTTAAGTATTTAACTTTTAGGACAGGTCTGTCTGTTATGACTTCATTAATAGTAGTTTTTATAATTGGCGCTCCACTTATCAAATTTTTTTCTGAAAAAATGATTACTGGTCCAATAAGGCAAGATGGTCCAATTGATCACATAATAAAAAAATCTGGAACACCTACTATGGGCGGTTTAATAATAATAATCGGTATAATTTTTAGTACATTATTATGGGCAGATTTAACAAATATATACGTTTGGACACTTATATTTGTATCTTTAAGTTTGGGTGGTCTTGGGTTAATTGACGATATCTTAAAAATTAAATTTAAAAATTCAAGCGGGCTAAAATCAAAATATAAATTCTCAGGGCAATTATTAATTGGAGCGATTGCTTTATTTTTATTGATTAATTATTCAAATCATGAATTTTTGTACAATCTGTATTTTCCTTTTTTTAAAAATTTAATTTGGAATATGGGATTGTTTTTTATTCCGTTTGGATTATTTGTAATCATAGGAGCTTCTAATGCGGTAAATTTAACAGATGGACTAGACGGGTTAGCTACAGTCCCAGTAATGTTAGTTGCTCTTTCTTTTACTTTAATTTCATATGTAGTTGGAAATACAATATTTTCAGAATACCTTAAAATACAATATATACCTGATGTAGGAGAACTCTCAATTTTTTGTGGCTCAGTCGTTGGAGCTTGCTTGGGTTTTCTTTGGTATAATGCGCCACCTGCAAAAATTTTTATGGGTGATACTGGATCACTTTCTTTAGGAGGCTCTTTAGCAGCTATTGCTATAATTGTTAAACATGAAATTGTATTAGCAATTATCGGAGGACTATTTGTTTTAGAAACCGTATCAGTAATTATTCAAGTAATTTCATTTAAACTTACTGGAAAAAGAATTTTTAAAATGGCTCCAATTCACCATCATTTTGAAAAAAAGGGTTGGGCTGAGCCAACAATAGTAATCCGATTTTGGATTATTGCCATAATTTTAGCATTAGTAGGATTGGCGACTTTGAAACTAAGGTAAAATGACTTCTGTCAAAAATTTAAGAAAATTATCTTTTTTAGTTTACGGTTTAGGTTTATCAGGAAAATCAGTGGTTAATTTTTTTAAAAAAAAAAAAATTCAAAATTTTTTAGTTTGGGATGATAAAAACAAAGATTTATTTTTTAATAAAAGACCTAAAAACTTAGTTAAGATTATTAATGAAGTAGATTACATCATCCTAAGTCCAGGAATAAATTTAAATAAATCCAAGTATTCAAAAGAATTAACAAAAAATAAAAAAAAAATTATAACGGATTTAGATTTATTATTTTTATTTTATAAAAATATAAAAAGTGTGGTAGTTACTGGTACCAATGGTAAGTCCACTACATGTAAAATTATAGAACATGTGCTAAAGAAAAATAGTTTTAAAGCTTTATTAGGTGGAAATATTGGTACCCCAGTTCTTAATTTAAAAATAAAAAAAAAATCTTTTGTGATTATTGAAGCATCTTCCTACCAACTGGCATACTCTAAATTTATCCATCCTAATTTTGCAATTTTATTGAATATAACAAACGATCATTTGGATTGGCACGGAAATATGAAAAATTATATTAATGCAAAATTTAAAATTTTCAGTCTTCAAAGAAAAAAGGATTTTTCAATAATACATAAAAAATTGGCGAAGAAATTTAAAAAAAGACGTCTTAAAGGAAAATTGTTTCTCCCGGATATCGCTGCTTTTAAAAAGATAAAACCTAAAATAAATAAGAATATTTTTATAAAATCAAATATTAATGATGAAAATATTTCATTTGTTTTTGCATTATCAAAAATTTTGAAAATAAGTGAAAAATCATTCATTAAATCGCTAAAAAGCTTTGTTGGTTTACCTCATAGATATGAAATTTTTTTAAAACGGAAAGATAACGTTTTTATAAATGACTCAAAAGCTACTTCATTTCAAGCAACAAAACTTGCCTTGCAAAATTCAACAAATATTTTTTGGATAGTTGGAGGGTTACCAAAAAAAGATGATAAAATTGATTTTAGGAATTTTAGAAAAAATATTATTAAATCCTATATAATTGGAAATCATACAAATTTTTTTAAAAATCAACTCAAAGATAAGTTAAATTATTGTATTTGTAAAAATATAAAAAAAACTATTGTCCAAATTTTAAAAGATATAGAATTTTTAAAAACAAAGAAAAACACAATATTGTTAAGCCCGGCTGCAGCTTCGTTTGATCAATATCCTAATTTTGAG
>CACIWZ010000011.1 GCA_902590505.1 uncultured Pelagibacteraceae bacterium | reverse complement strand
GTAATTGCAATAAATTCTCTTAAAAATGATGATAACTGATTATCTTTAAATCTTAATCTTAATCTTTGATTTAAAAATAAATAATTATACCAATAAGGTGTTTCGAATTTTTCTTTTGTTTTAATTTTTAATTCATCTAAAAATCTTTTAATCTGATTAATATAATTGCTATCTTCAAACTCTAAATTTTTAGAGTAAAACTTTTCAGTAGCAGCATTTAATTCATTTTCATTTGAAAGAAAAAATTTGATTTTTTCTAAGCACTCTTCTTTAGACTTAAAAAATGGAAGTTCTTCCTGATTATATAAAAGTTCAGAAGATGCACTATATTCAGATATACATAAAACTTTTGATATTCCTGCCATTTGTATTCTTCCTTTTGTTTGATAAAATTTCTTAAAAATTTTTAAATGATTAAAATTTCTATTGCCGTTAGATGATTCTGCAAAATTTAAAACTATTTTGGATTGACTAATTAATTTAGCTAATTTTTCCATTGTATTAGACTCATCATCATAAGGTGTAACACATTTTACTTTAATACCATTTTTTTCTAAATGGTCGATATATTCACTTCTAATAGTTTTATCTCTACCAAAATGTAAAACTTGATATATTTTTTTTAAACCATGATCTTTAAATACTTTACCATCAGCTTCTATAGGTACAAAAAAACTCTCAATACCTAATTCTTTATACTTTAAAACTGAAATAGGCTCTGAGGAAAAAACAAAATCGCATTGTTGAGCTGTAATTAAATTCACTATGTGCCAAACCATATCATCTCCTAAAAAGACTCCCTTTTTTACACTACTGCTGATATTTTTTATGAAATGATAGTCTATTATGTTAGCGTGGTCTCCCTCTAACAAAACTATTTTAATTTTTTTTGAGCTAATTAAAGTATTAATATTTAATGTAATTTCATAATTTGTAAGATTTAAATAATCACTTATAAAAAAAATCTCTACTTCATATTTATGATTGAATTTTTCAAACCAAAAATCATTATTTTTAGTCACCATTTTTCTATCTTTAAAAATTAGTAAAATGTTTTCTTTAATCATATATAAAGGATATCTTTTGGTGCCCTCGGCCAGACTCGAACTGGCACTCCCAAAAGGGCAAGGATTTTAAGTCCTTTGTGTCTACCAATTTCACCACGAGGGCACATTAGTTTTTTTAATATATATATGACATTTATATTATTATTTAAATCTTATAAAGTATATTTATCTAATGGAAAAAATCTTAATATATAATTCTGGTGGCGGTTTAGGGGACGCTATACAGTTATTTCCATTGATAATTAGTCTTAGAAATCATTTTAAAAAATCTAAATTTTATTATTTAGGTGCTCATGAAAATCATTTTAGTGGAAAACTTAAAGAGTATAATATCAAATTAGAGACTTTAGATTTGGGATTAAAATATTTTGGTTTTAGATGGTGGCATCTATTTTTTACTAGGCAAAAATTCGCAAAAACAACTTTAGGAAAATTTGATTTAATAATTGATTTACAGACCAAATTTAGAAATTCACTTATTTTAAAAAAAATTCCTCATAATTCATTTTATTCAAGAACCTTTAATGGTTTTTTTTCCTCTAAGAAAATTAATTCATCCAACGGTAACCATATTGAGAATCTAAGTTTATTTTTTGGGGAGGATGTTGTTGAATTGGATTTTAAAGTAAACAACCTAAATAAAAACTTATTGTCAGAAGCAAAAAAATTATTACCCAATTCAAACTATATAGGTTTTTCAATCACTCAGGGTAACAAATATAGAAAAAAAAGTTGGTCACTTTACAAATTTACATCTTTAGCCAACAAAATACTTTCAAAAAATAAAATCCCAGTTTTTTTTATTGAAAAAAATAACATTGAATTAATTGAGAAAATAAAAAATCAAGTTCCTTCAGCATTATTTCCAGAGCTTAAATCTAAATTAGCCTGCCCCGCTCTAATAACAGCTTTATCATCAAGGCTTGAAAAGGCTATATCAATAGATAATGGAATAATGCACATGATGTCTCTAGCAAATATACCAATGATAGTTTTATTTGGCCCAACTAATTCTGATAAATTTGCACCAAATAATAATTTCACTACTGTTTTAGATAGTAAAAAAATACACAAAACTAAAGATATTAACTCAATTGAAGTTGATGAAGTTTTGAGTTTAATTTAAATACTCAAAATTTTAATTTTTTTCGACTTAACAACTTTCATTAAATCTTTTTGAACAGAGGTTAGTTTATTTTTTGAAGAAGACCTAGAAACCACCGACACTCCAATTTTTCCTAATCTAAAAAAAGGATAACTTCCAATATCCACAAATCTTTTATATTTTTTTTGGATTGATGCGAGTTGTAAAGAAATATTACTTTCTACGGTAAAAAGATTAATTGTTTTGCTGTGTACTTTTAAACCTTTTATTAAATATTTTTTACAATTTTCAATCATTGAGTTTAAAATCGAGGGAACGCCTGGTAAAGAAAATACATTTTTTGTAATAAATCCAGGAGCTGCACTAGATGGGTTATAAATTAACTTCGCTGTTACTGGCATCTTTGCCATTTTTTTACGACCGTCATTAAATTTTTTCTCTCCATAATAATGCTCTAATATTTTATACGCCTCTTTGTGATATCCATATTTTACTTTAAATGCTTTAGCGACAGATTGAGCTGTAATATCATCGTGGGTTGGGCCAATACCGCCCGTAGTGAATACGTAATTAAAGTTTTTAGATAAATTTCTTATATTTTTAACAATTGTTTTTTCAACGTCAGGTATAATTCTAACTTCCATGACTGTTATTCCGCAGTTTAAATTTAACCAATTGCTTATAAATGAAATGTTTTTATCTTGAGTTCTTCCAGACAAAATTTCATTACCAATTATTAAAATTGCTGCATTTACTTTCTTTTTTTTCTTCATAGATTAGTAATTATATATGAACTTTCAAAAAAGATTAATATCAGGTGAATTCATTAAAAGATACAAACGTTTTTTTGTAGATGTAAAAATTGGCAATAATACTGTCACAGCACATTGTCCTAATACTGGCTCTATGCTAGGAATATTGAATAAAGGTAATAAAGTTTGGCTAAGCAAATCTGATAATCCAAAAAGAAAGCTTAAGTACACTTTACAAATAATTGAAGACAATAAATCAAAAATAGGGATAAATACCCACTTAACTAATAAAATTGTTTTTGATGCTTTAAAAAAAAGATTAATTAAAAATTTTTCAAATTTAAAAGAAATTAAACAAGAAGTTAAGTTTGGTGAAAATACCAGGTTTGATTTTTTAGTCACCAATGAAAACAAAAAAACTTTTATTGAAGTAAAAAATGTTACTCTTTCCAGAAAAAAAGGCCTTGCAGAATTCCCTGATGCAGTTACCTCTAGAGGTTTAAAACACATAAATGAATTGTTAAAAGCAAATAAAAAAGGTTTTGAGATCTATCTTTTTTATGTAATTCAAAGAGATGATTGTATGAAATTTGATTTAGCTAAAGATATAGATCCCGATTATTGTGAATTACTGTTAAAAGCTGTTAAAAAAAACCTTAATATTCTCTGCTATGATTGTAAATTTTCAACAAAAGGAATAAAACTTAATCGTAAAATAAAATTAAATTTTAATGAATCAAAATTTTAAAGAATCTTTTGAAAAAACTAGGTTAGCTGGAATAATTGCAGCTGGTGCATTAGACGAAGTTGCAAAAATTGCTATTCCTGGAACACGAACAGATGAAATTGACAAGTTGTGTTATGAGTTTCTTAATGATCATGGTGCTTACTCTGCTCCGCTTTTTTATAGAGGATTTCCTAAATCATGTTGTACCTCAACAAACCATGTAGTTTGTCACGGAATTCCTTCCTCGGATAAAATTTTAAAAGAAGGTGATATAGTTAACGTAGATGTTACAGCACTAAAAGATGGCTGGCATGGAGATACAAGCAGGACATTTGAGATTGGTGAAGTCTCAGTTAAAGCAAAAAAATTGGTCAAAACAACTTACGAAGCTTTGATGAAAGCAATCGAAATTGTAAAAAATGATCTCCCTTTAGGTGATATTGGTGCAATAATTCAAAACTATGTTGAGGCTGAGGGATTTTCTGTTGTTCAAGATTTTTGTGGTCATGGTATAGGAAAACAATTTCATAAAGAACCTAATGTATTACACTATGGAAAAGCGGGCACTGGGGAAAAAATCAAAACTGGAATGATTTTTACAATAGAACCTATGATAAACCTTGGGAAATTTGAAACAAAAATACTAAACGATGGTTGGACAGCAGTGACTAAAGATAAATCTTTATCTGCACAATTTGAACATACTATAGGTGTAACAGAAGATGGTTGTGAAATTTTTACATTATCTAAAAATAAATGATTGAGAGATATTCAAGAAAAGAAATAAAAAAAATTTGGAACGATAAGAATAAATATTCTATTTGGCTTGATATTGAGATAGCTGCAGCTGAAGCTATGGAAAAATTAAAAATTATCCCAAAAGGTGTTTCTAAGAAAGTCAAATCAAGGGCAAAGATTGATGTACAAAGAATTTTAAAAATTGAAGAAAAGGTGAAGCATGATGTAATTGCATTTTTAACTTCAATATCTGAAAAGGTCGGAAAAGATGCAAGATACCTTCATAAAGGTATGACATCATCTGATGTTTTGGATACATGTTTTAACCTACAGTTAAAACAATCAGGAGAAATTTTATTAAAGGATATTAATCAATTGTTAATTTCTATTAAACGCCAAGCTTTAAAGCATAAGCATACTTTATGTATTGGCAGAAGCCACGGTATCCATGCCGAACCAATTACTTTTGGTCTTAAAATGTTAACCTTTTATCAAGAATTTTTAAGAAATAAGAAAAGATTAGAAAACTCTATTAAAGAAATTTCTACATGCGCTATTTCTGGTGCTGTAGGGACTTTTGCAAATGTAGATCCAAAAGTAGAGAGATACGTCGCTAAAAAACTTAAACTTAATGTCGAGCCAATTTCTACACAAATAATACCAAGAGATAGGCATGCCCAATACTTTTCAACTCTAGGTATCATTGCAAGCTCTATTGAAAGATTTGCCACTGAGATAAGACATTTGCAAAGGACAGAGGTGTTAGAAGTTGAGGAATTTTTTGGAAAAAAACAAAAAGGTTCTTCAGCAATGCCTCACAAAAAAAATCCTATTCTTAGTGAAAATCTGACAGGTTTAGCAAGGTTAATACGATCATCCACTATTCCTGCACTAGAAAACGTTTCATTATGGCACGAAAGAGATATTTCACATTCAGCTGTAGAGAGAAATATTGGACCAGATGCAACAATCGCTTTAGACTTTGCATTAGTTAGGCTATCTAACCTAATTAAAAATCTAAATATTTACCCAAAAAAAATGCAAAATAATTTAAATCTCACTAACGGTATATTCTTTTCACAGAGGGTTTTACTTGAGCTGACTAATGTTGGTTTCACGAGAGAGGAGGCATATAAAATTGTTCAAAAAAATGCTTTAAATGCTTGGAAAGAAAATACTTCTTTTTACAATAAAATTCTTTCAGATAAAAAAATTAACAACAAAATATCTGTTAATAAAATGAAAAAATTATTTAATTTTAGTTATCATACTAAAAGAATTAATATAATTTTTAGTAGATGTCTGAAAAAATAATAATCATATGAATAAAGGAAATAAATTATACGAGGGAAAAGCTAAGATTATTTATGAAACTAAAGATAAAAATCTAGTAATACAACATTTCAAGGATGACGCGACTGCTTTTAATAATCTAAAGAAAGCAAAAGTTGAAGGCAAAGGTGTTTTAAATAATAGAATATCTGAGTATATTTTATCCAATCTTTCTCAATGTGGAATAAAAAATCATTTAGTAAAAAGACTAAATATGAGAGAACAGTTAATTAGGAAAGCTGAAATTTTTCCTATTGAATTTATAGTAAGAAATATAGCTACTGGCTCATTAACAAAAAGATTAGGCATACCTGAGGGTACTCATCTTGAAAAACCTTTATTAGAATACTGTTTTAAAAAAGACGAACTTAATGATCCATTAATTTCAAAAGATCATATTTTCTCATTCGGTTGGGCTACTGAAAATGAAATTGAAATAATTGATCAAATGACCTTGAGAATAAATGATCTTTTAACTGGGATGTTTAGGGCAATAGGCATTAAGTTAGTAGATTTTAAACTTGAGTATGGAAAAGCGTGGAACAAGGATACTGAAAAAAAAGAAATCGTTCTTGCAGATGAAATAAGTCCAGACACTTGTAGATTGTGGGATGTAAAAACTGAAAAAAAATTAGATAAAGATAGATTTAGAAAAGATTTAGGTAATATTATTCAAGCTTATCAAGAAGTAGCAAGAAGATTAGGTATAATGCCAGAGGAAACAAATATCAGTGAAGTAAACTTTGGGAAAACAATTCCAATTAAATTCAAAAAAAAATAAATTGAGATTTTCAGTTACAGTTACTCTTAAAAAAGACGTATTAGATCCCCAAGGAAAGGTTGTGCAAAATACTTTATTAAATTTAGGAATGAGTAATTTAAAAAATATTCGTCAAGGTAAATTTTTTGAAATCGAAATAGATGAAACAGATCAAATTATGGCAGAAAAAAAAGTTGAGGAAATGTGCCAGAAACTTTTAGTAAATTTTATTATTGAAGATTATAAAATAAATATTTTGAAATGAAATCGTCTGTAATTGTTTTTCCTGGATCAAACTGCGATAGAGATATCGCGGTTGCTTTGGAAAAATTACAATTTAAAAACAAAATGGTGTGGCACAAAGAAACTAGTCTACCTAAGTCTGATTTAATTGTAATACCTGGAGGTTTTTCCTATGGTGACTATTTAAGATCAGGAGCTATTGCAGGAAAGTCCCTAATAATAGATGAGGTAATAAAAGCTGCAAATTCTGGTTGCTTAGTCTTAGGAATTTGTAACGGGTTTCAAATTTTAACTGAAACTGGATTATTAAAAGGAACATTATTGAGAAATAAAAATTTAAGATTCATCAATAGAGATGTAAATATTAAAGTTATAAATAATCAAACTAAATTTTCATCTAAATATAAGTCTAACCAAATTTTAAAAATTAATATCGCGCATAATGAAGGTAATTATTTTACCAATTCAAAACATCTAGATCAGCTAAAAAAAGATAACCTTATAGCTTTTAAATATTGCGATGAAAATGGAAATATAAATGAAAGTTCAAACCCTAACGGCGCGTTAGAAAATATTGCAGGTATATATAATACGAAAAAAAATATTTTGGGAATGATGCCTCATCCTGAAAGAATGGTAGACGACATTATTTCTAACACTGATGGTATTAGTCTATTTTCAGGATTGATAAATTAATAAAAATGAAAATTACCAAACATATAATTGAAAAACATGGTTTAAATTTGGAGGAATTTAAAAGTATTCAAAAATTATTAAAAAGAGATCCTAATTTATTAGAGTTAGGAGTTTTTTCAGCAATGTGGAATGAGCACTGTTCGTATAAATCATCAAGATTACATTTGAAAAAATTACCAACAAAAGGAAAGCAAGTTATTCAAGGACCCGGTGAAAATGCTGGAGTAATAGATATTGGTGATGATGATGCTATTGTATTTAAAATTGAAAGCCATAATCACCCTTCTTATATAGAACCTTATCAGGGTGCCGCAACCGGTGTTGGGGGTATTTTAAGAGATGTATTTACTATGGGAGCTAGACCTATAGCTTTATTAAATTCAATTCACTTTGGTTCACCTTCTCACCCTAAAACAAAAACTTTATTAAATGGAGTAGTTTCAGGAATTGGTGGTTATGGAAATTGTATAGGTATACCTACAGTTGCTGGGGAAACAAAATTTAATGAAACGTATAATGAGAATATTTTGGTAAATGCTATGGCGGTTGGTCATGCACAAAAAAGTAAAATTTTTTACTCAAAAGCCAAAGGTATAAATAAATCTGTAGTCTATGTTGGCTCAAAAACTGGAAGAGATGGTATTCATGGCGCCTCAATGGCATCTGCAGAATTTGATGAAAACTCTGAAGAAAAAAAACCGACAGTTCAAGTTGGAGATCCTTTTACAGAAAAATTACTTTTAGAAGCATGCTTAGAATTAATGAAAGATGACTCAATTATTGCCATTCAAGATATGGGAGCTGCAGGATTGACATCTTCTAGTGTTGAGATGGCTTCAAAAGGTTCTCTTGGTATTGAACTTGAGTTAGACAAAGTTCCTTGCAGAGAAGAGAATATGACGCCATATGAAATGATGTTGTCGGAGAGCCAAGAAAGAATGTTAATTATTTTAGAAGACGGTAAGGAGAGCCATGCAAGAAAAATTTTTGAAAAATGGGATTTAGACTTTGTAGTAATTGGAAAAACTACAAATACAAAGAATTTAATTATGAAATTTAAAAATAAAACTGAGGGAATTATACCTATTGAGGCTTTAGCTTCAAAAGCACCAATTTACGACAGGAAATGGAGTAAAAAAAAACAATCAAAGAAAAAAATAGAATTAAAATCTTTAAAAAAAGTTGGATTAGAAGAGGGTTTAATTAAAATTTTATCATCTCCAAATCACTCTAATAAAAGTTGGGTAACAAACCAATATGATCAGATGGTCATGTGTGATACTGCACAAAGATCAGGTTCGGATGCGGCTATAATAAGAATTCACAAAAAAAATAAAGCAATAGCTGTTTCAGTAGACTCCTCAGCTAACTATTGTAAATCCCATCCAATAACAGGGGGAAAACAAATAGTTTGTGAAAATTGGAGAAATATCATTTCAGTAGGAGCAAGACCTCTTGCAATTACTAATTGCTTAAATTTTGGTAATCCTGAAAATAGTGAAGTTATGGGTGAATTTGCCGAGTGTTTGGATGGCATTAAGGAGGCTTGTGAATTTTTAAATTATCCCGTCGTTTCAGGCAATGTTTCTTTTTATAATGGAACTAACAAAAAAAATATTTTTCCCACTCCAGTGATTGGTGGTGTTGGTTTAATTAAGAAATTATCGAAACCTATGAATCATTACTTTAAGAGTGAAAAAAGCAATATACTTTTAATAGGAAAAACTTTCGGACATCTTGAACAAAGTTGTTTTTTAAAAGAAAATTTTTCAATAATTGAAGGCATACCCCCTGAAATTAATTTAGTAAATGAAAAAAACAATGGTGAAATTATTCTAAAATTAATAAATAATGGTTTAATAAAATCCGTACACGATGTTTCTAATGGAGGGTTGTTAGTCGCATTAAGTGAAATGTCAATTGGAACTAATTTCGGAATAAAGATTCAAAAACCCAAAAAATTAACTAATTTAACAGGGTATTTCTTTGGAGAAGATCAGGGCAGATATGTCATTGAAATCGATCCCTCAAATTTAGACAAAGTTGTAAAATTATTAAATGAGAATAATATTTATCATGATAATTTGGGAGTTACACAAAAAGAATTTTTTGAAATTGAGGATGAAATGAAAATATCTAATAAAGAGCTGTTTAAAGTCAACAATCATTGGTATAATAATTTCTAATGCCTATTCCTATTAAAGATATTAAAAAACTTATTATTGAGTCAATTCCAGATGCAATAATCGAAATTAATGACCTTATGGGAGATAATAATCATTATTCAGCAAAAATTAAATCAAAAGTGTTTAATGGATTGAGTAAAATTGAACAACATAAGCTAGTTTATAAGTCGCTAAAAGGTAAAATGGGTAATGAATTGCATGCACTTTCAATTACAACAGAGGAAAACAAATGAGTATAAAAGATGAAATAAAAAAAACTATAGAAACAAACGATACGTGTTTATTTATGAAAGGTACGCCAGATTCGCCTCAGTGTGGTTTTTCAATGGCAGTTTCTAATTTACTAAAACACCTAAATGTTAATTTTAAAGGAATTAATGTTCTAGAGAGCGAAGAACTTCGACAAGGCATAAAAGATTACAGTGATTGGCCAACAATACCTCAACTCTATGTAAAAGGAGAGTTTATTGGTGGATGTGATATTGTAAAAGAGATGTTTGAAAAAGGTGAATTAAAAAAATTATTTGAAAAAAATAAATTAATATAAATATTATTAAATTAATTTTTTTTTATAAAACAAATATCAGACTCATCTAAATTTCCCTTAAATACATCAATAGATTTTATAGATTTAAAAAGATATCTTTGGTTATCTTGATTTATTACTTTAGATAAAAAATGTTTTTTTTCTATTAAATTAACGAGTATTTGATCAACTAACAATTCATCACAATCTTTATTTCTTTTAAAATAATTAGGAAATTTATAATCCTCTATTACATAAATTCCTTTATTATTGAGATATTTAAAAAAAAAATTTAAACTATAGATGATATCACTTAAAAGATGTGATCCATCATCAATTATTAAATCAAATCCTTTAAAACCTTTTATTTTAAATATATCTTCTAGAATTGATCTTACTTTTTCTTCATTTTTAACGTCTACACCGAATACCTTTATATTTTTTGATACATATTTAAAATTCGATATATTTATATCTAAACAAAAAATATCTGAATTCGGAAAATATTGTGCAAAAGCAGCAGCAGATGCGCCTGCATATGAACCTATTTCTAAAACTTTTAATTTTTTTTTTTTAAAATGCTGTAATTGTTCCTCATAAAATAAAGAGTATCCATGACCTTTTTCATTACTAAATCTAAATATATTAGCTTTATCACTTCCATAAAAATAAAATAAATCATCTAAAGATTTTTTTTCATTAGTATTTTCATCAATAGATATTTTCTTTTTGAATTTGTAAATTAAGTTTCTTTTGAAAAGACTAAAAAAGTTCAATTACCTAGAATAATACTCGATTACTAAATTTGGTTCCATAACAACTGGAAATGGTACTTCTGAAAACTTTGGGACTCTCACTAACTTTGCTGTTTTATTTTTATCATCTAATTGTATATATTCTGGTACATCTCTTTCTTTATTCTGAATTGAACCCTCAATGAAAACTAATTTTTTTGACTTTTCTCTAATTTCAATCAAATCTGTTTCTTTTACAACATAACTAGCTATGTTAACTCTTTTTTTATTTACTTTAATATGACCATGATTAATCATTTGCCTAGCTGAAAAAACTGTCGGTGCAAATTTTGCTCTATAAATAACAGTATCTAATCTACTTTCTAATAAAGCGATCAAATTTTCTGTTGTATCTCCTCGTTTTGATAATGCCTTTCTATAGATATTCCTAAACTGTCTTTCGTTAATGTTTCCATAATATGCTTTTAACTTTTGTTTTGCTTGTAATTGAGTGCCGTAGTCTGTCGGTTTGCCCTTTTTATTTTGGCCATGTTGTCCTGGAGGGTACGCTCTTGAGTTAAAAGGGCTTTTAGGCCTTCCCCAGATGTTAGCTTTAAGCCTTCTGTCGACTTTATGTTTAGATTTTAGTCTTTTAGTCATGTTATTTGTTCAGTGTTTATAAGGTTTAAAGATCATTTGTCAATTACGGTTTAATACTAATTTTTACTTAAACTGCTCACAATACTAGCTAAAATCCTCAATTCTTTATCGTTTGGTTCAAATCTATAAACTAAGTTATTGATTGAAAGTATCATAGACTGTTTTTTTTCCTCTGGTAAGAAAAAATCTTTTTGCTCTAACAATGAAATTAAATATTTTACAAATAATGATTGCTTAGATTTTGAGGATATTTTCAAACTTCTACCTTTTTTAGAAAATTTTATCGGATTTAAAGCTTTAAAAATTTCATAACAAATAATCGTTACAGAATGTGAGAGGTTTATAGATTTAAATTTTTGAGAAGTTGGAATTGTTAAAATAAAATTTGATAGAGAAAGATCTTTATTCGAAAGACCTGAGGCTTCTGGTCCAAACATTAATCCAAATTTAGTATTATTTTTTCTTTTTAAAATATTTAAAAAATCTTTAATTGAGATATGTCTTTTATTAATATCTCTTCTTCTAGCACTCAATGAAATGACAATATCAAATTCATCTAAAGCATCACTCGTGTTATGAAAAATTTTAGCTTTATCAATTATGTTATAAGCACCTACAGAAGTTGTTTTTGCTTTATGATTGGGAAATGAAAATTTTGGAGAAACAATATTTAACTTATTAAATCCAAAGTTTTTTATTGATCTTGCGCAAGCTCCGATGTTTTCACCTAATTGAGGTTTTACTAAAATAAAACCAAATTTATTTTTCATTGAGATTTGCAGGAGCTTTTTCTTTATATAATTTGTAGTCCAAGCTATCGATAAGAGCTTTAAATGAAGCCTCTATTATATTTGGTGATACTCCTACCGTGAACCAACTCACACCTGTTTTGTCTGTACTTTCAATTAAAACTCGAGTAGTTGCTTCGGTACCAGTATTTAAAATTCTTACTTTATAATCTAATAACTTTAAATCTGAGAAATAATTATAATACTTTGTTACTTTTTTAAAATTGGATCTAATCGCATTATCTAAAGCATTAACAGGACCATTTCCCTCCCCATGACATTCAATCTCTTTGCCATCTATTAAAAATACTACACTTGCTTTAGTTTCTATTTTATTTTCTTTCGAAACATTAACATCATAGCTTTTCACTTTTAAATATTCAGGAACTTTTCCTAATAATCTGTTAGCAAGAAGTTCAAAAGATGCGTCCGCGCCATCATAAGAATAACCACTAAATTCCCTATCTTTAACCTCATCTAAAATTTTTTGCACTTTAGAATCTTTTGAATCAATTTTAACACCATATTTTTCAAGCCTAGATAAAATATTTGATCTACCAGATTGATTTGAAATTATTATATTTCTATGATTTCCAATTATTTTTGGATCTATATGTTCATAAGTCTTTGGGTCTTTTTTTACTGCAGAAACATGAAGACCGCCTTTATGTGAAAATGCCGAAGCACCAACATAGGCCATATTTTTGTTTGGTTTTCTATTTAGTATCTCATCCAATAACCTTGAACACTCTGTTAGTGATGATAATTTTTCTTTTTTAATGTTTAATTCAAATTTATCGCTAAAAGTTTTTTTAAGACATAAATTTGGTATTATTGACATTAAATTTGCATTACCACATCTTTCCCCTAATCCGTTTATTGTCCCTTGTATCTGCCTCACTCCACATTCTACAGCTGCTAAAGAATTAGCAACGGCATTTTCAGTATCATTGTGAGCGTGTATTCCAAGATTTTTTCCAGGTATAGTTTTTGAAACTTTTGAGACAATTTCTCTTATTTCATTAGGTAAGGTTCCTCCATTTGTATCACATAAAACTATCCATCTAGCCCCATTATCATAAGCTTGCTTAAGACAATCTAATGCATAATTTGGATTTGACTTGTATCCATCAAAAAAGTGCTCAGCATCAAATAAAAATTCTTTATTTTTTTTTACGAAATGTTTAGTTGTTTCACTTATATTTTCTAAATTTTCCTCATTTTTAATACCTAATGCTACTTTTACATGAAAATCCCATGACTTTCCTACCACACAAACTGCTGGGGTATTTGCGTTTATTAATGAAGCTAATCCAGGATCGTTATCTGCACTTCTCCCTGTTTTTTTTGTCATACCAAATGCAGTGAAAATTGTCTTTTTCATTTTAGGAGGGTTAGAAAAAAATTTGGTGTCCACTGGATTTGCCCCAGGCCAGCCTCCCTCAATATAATCTATCCCTATATCTGATAACACATTTGCAATCTTATTTTTATCTTCGATAGAAAAATCGACACCTTCTGTTTGTGCTCCATCTCGTAATGTTGTATCAAAAATATATATCTTGTCTTTTTTCATTTAAATTTCCAAATTGTTTTACCTTTTTGATCTTCGATTAAAATACCTTCAGATAATAATTCATCTCGTATTTTATCAGCTAGTGAAAAATTTCCTTTATTTTTTGCAACAGTTCTTTCCTCAATCTTTTTTAGTATATAGCTCTCTGATACTTTAATCTTGCTTTTCTTAAAGCCTTCCCAGTCTTTTTTGGTTTCACTAAATAATCCTAAAAATCTGCAAGCTTGATTAAATTCTATTTTTTTTTTTTCATCTCCTTTAAGAGCTGCATTATATAATTCATGAATTTTAGCTATAAACCCTGGTGTATTTAGATCATCTAATAAAATATCATCTATTTTAGAATTGTGATCTTGTTTATCTGAATAGAGGTTATACCATTTATTTAAAATACTTTTTTGATTATTTAAAAGGTCATCATTCCAATCCAATGGCTGACTATAATGGGCACTTAAAAGGGCCAGTCTAACGACTTGACCAGAATATTTTTTTACTGCATCTGAAATTGTAATAATATTCCCTAAAGACTTTGACATCTTTTCCTTATTAATTGTCACAAAACCATTATGTATCCAATAATTAGCAAAACTACTGGTATTATTATTACAGCGAGATTGAGCTATTTCATTTTCGTGATGAGGAAAAATTAAATCAAGACCACCTCCATGGATATCAAATTTTTTTCCTAAATATTTTTCACTCATAACTGAACATTCAAGATGCCACCCAGGCCTACCTCTTCCCCATGGAGATTCCCAACCAGGATCTTCATCAACTGATGGTTTCCATAAAACAAAATCCATAAGATTTTTTTTTAAATCAGAAGTTTCTATTCTATATCCTGCCTTCAACTCATCTAAATTTTTATTTGATAATTTTCCGTAATCCTTGAATGATTTAATATTAAAATAAACATTTCCCTTATTCTCATAAGCAAATCCTTTTGAAATTAAAGAGGAAGTCATTTCTACCATCTCTTTAATGTGATTGGTGGCTTTTGGCTCAACAGAGGGCTCTAAACAATTTAAGCTTTTACAATTTTCATGAAAAATTTTTGTAATTTCTTCAGTAATTTCATTTATTTTTTTTTTTTGTTTTTTTGAGGCTTCAATAATTTTATCATCAACATCTGTAATATTTCTAACATACGTAACGTTATTATCGTAAAGTGATCTTAATACTCTGAATAAAACATCAAAAACCACTAAACTTCGCGCATTACCAACGTGAGGATTATCATAAACGGTGGGTCCACAAGCATATAAAGAAATTTTCTTTGGATTTAATGGTTTAAAGACTTCTTTTTTTCTGGATAATGAATTAGTTATTTGAAGATTACTCATTAAATTTGCAAACTGGTATAGGGTTCATTTTGTGTAAGTTTTTTTCTCTTATTTCTAAATATTTTTGATAGTTAGGATCATTCTTATTTTCCATAGCTTTCTCAAGATCTTCATAACTCATTCCAAGTTGTTGAACATCGTTTCTACCATCATCCCATAATCCATCAGTCGGTGGAGTATTAATTATTTCGCTTGATACTCCTAAGTATTTTCCGAGTTCCCATACTTGTGTCTTGGTACAATCAGCTATAGGAGAAATATCAACTCCTCCATCGCCATATTTTGTATAAAAACCAACGCCAAAATCTTCAACCTTATTTCCTGTTCCAACAACAATCCCACTATTAGCTGCCGCTACTTGGTATAAAGTTGCCATTCTCAATCTAGCTCTAGAATTTGCATAACCATGTTCATTATCAAATTTATTTAAAACCGTAGAAAATGAGGAAAATATTTTATCCATCTCTATTAAATGATGTTCCACATTTTCATATTTTTGTTTTAACCATTGAGCATGTAAAAGACTTAAGTCATGTTGTGACTTAATTTGCTTTATTGGCATTGTTAACACAATCGTCTTACGACCAGTATTTGCACATAATGTACTAACTACGGATGAGTCTATACCACCTGAAATTCCAACAACTAATGTTTTTGGTCTATAAGATACAGAATCACAATAATTATTGATCCAATCAGTGATAATTTGAGCTCTTTTTTTTACTTCCATAATTAATACCTTACCTCTCTTTTAAGGTTTGGTCTTAATAATTACAATAATTATTAAGACGCGGCTTGAATAATTTTATTTGATATTTTTGAATTTTTCTTAATTTCCTCGGAAATAAGGAAAGCTAATTCTAATGCTTGGTCTGCGTTTAGTCTTGGATCGCAATGAGTCCTGTATCTATTTGAAAGATCATTTTCCGAGATCTTCTGAGCTCCACCAGTGCATTCTGTCACATCTTGACCTGTCATCTCTACATGAAGACCTCCTGCATAACTTCCTTCAGCTTGACTTACCGCAAAGAAATTTTTCACTTCTTTAAGTACGCTTTCAAAAGTTCTAGTTTTAAAACCAGTAGCAGCTTTAATCGTATTTCCATGCATTGGGTCACATGACCAGATTACTTTTATACCCTCTTTTTTAATAGCTTTAATTAATTTTGGTAGATATTTATCTACATTATCAGCACCAAATCTTGAAATTAAAGTTAATCTTCCAGCTTCATTTTCTGGATTAAGTATGTTGCAAAGATTTATAAGCTCCTCTGGTTTTAATGTTGGTCCACATTTAAGTCCTATTGGATTTTTTATTCCTCTACAAAACTCTACATGTGCTCCGTCAGGCTGTCTTGTTCTATCTCCTATCCAAACAAAGTGTGCTGAAGTATCATGATATTCTCCAGTCGTAGAGTCTATTCTCGTCATCGACTCTTCAAAAGGTAAATGTAGAGCTTCATGTGATGTGTAAAAATTAACTGACCTAAGTCTTCGGTTGTTATCAGAATTAATCCCACATGCCTCCATAAATGCAAGTGCGTCACTAATTTTATCTTCTATCTCTTTATATTTACCTTTGGTTTTATCTTTAATGAATCCTAAGTTCCATAAGTGAACTTGTCTTAAATCAGCAAAACCACCTTGTGAA
>CACIWZ010000010.1 GCA_902590505.1 uncultured Pelagibacteraceae bacterium | reverse complement strand
TTGAAAGTTTCCCTTTATAATTTGTAATCCACGGTGATCCTAACGAACTACCACACCCTAAAATAGTAAATTTATTTTTCAATTTAATTTCCCAAAAAGTTTAAAAAAATTATTTGAAGTAATTTTACTCAATTCATCAAAGGGAATTTTTTTTAAGTCAGATAAAAATTTTACTGTATGGATAATAAAGCTTGGTTCATTAGATTTTCCTCTTAGAGGTACTGGAGCAAGATAAGGTGAGTCGGTTTCTACTAATATTTTATCATTTGGGATGTCTTTAAATATTAATGCAAGATCTTTTGATTTTTTAAAAGTTACTACACCACTCGCTGATATAAATGCACCCAAATCTAATAATTTAAAAGCAAATTCTCTCGACCCGGTAAAACAATGTATCAAAAATTTAAAATCTTTTTCAATTTTTCTTCTTTTAATAATTTCTAAAGTGTCTTTTTCAGCAGCTCTTGTGTGTATTATTAGCGGCAATTGAGTAGTTTGTGCTGCGGTAATATGTTCTTCAAAAATAGAAATTTGACTAGATTTATCTGAATGATTATAAAAAAAATCCAAGCCTGTTTCCCCAATACCTATAATTTTTTTATTAAGCTTAACTTTATTTATAATTTCCTTTGAATTTATTTTTTTGTGTAGTTTTGCCTCATGAGGATGAATACCATATGTCCCATATACATTGTTGAATCTCGAAATAATACTCAAAATTTTTTCATAGCTTTTGTCTTCAGTAGAGATTGTAAGAATATACTTTACTCCATCTCTATTGGCTCTATCTATAGTATCTTTAAGATTAAGAGACATTGGTTCGTAAGTTAGGTGGCAGTGTGAATCAATTATCATTTTCTATTTTTTTAAAAAGTATTTCTAAATTTTTTAATTCTTTATCATGGTTTAGAACATTTTTATTAATAATGCTTTTAATTGATATATCATCTATTGATAAATTCATTGAAGTTAATACTTTTCCGGTGGCAATAGGTATTATTGGATTTAATAAGATAGATAAATTTTTTATTTGTTCTAAAATTGTAAATAAAATACTTTTCATACGTTCTGGGTCTTTTTTTTTAATACTCCATGGTTCTGAGTCATTAAAATATTTATTCGCATCAAATGAATAGCCAACAACAGTTTTTATATATTCATTGAGATTTTGTTTATCCATTGCAGCAATCAGATTTTTAACATTTTCTTTCAAATTGTTAAGAAGTTTTTCATCCTTTGCATCAAGTTTATTTGCTTTAGGAATTTTATTATCACAGTTTTTTTTTACAAAAGTAAAGACCCTTTGACATAAATTTCCAAAATTATTTGCCAAATCATTGTTGATACAATTTTTTAAATTTTCCATAGAAATACTTCCATCATTTCCTAGAGAAACTTCTTTAACTAGGTAATATCTGAGTTGATCAATTCCATATTTATTTATAATTTCAATCGGATCTAAAATATTTCCTAAAGATTTAGACATTTTTTTTTGATCAGATAAAATCCAACCATGTCCAAAAACTCTTTTTGGTAAAGGCAGATTTGCAGCAAGTAAAAAAGCTGGCCAATAGATTGCATGAAATCTTAAAATATCTTTTCCAATTATGTGAACGTCAGCTGGCCAAAACATCTTATACTTTTTATCGTTTGTATCCGGAAAATTTAGTGCGCTTATATAATTTGTTAAAGCATCAAGCCACACATATATTATATGTTTTTTATTATTAGGTACAGATATTCCCCATGAAAAGGATGTTCTACTTATAGAGAGATCTTTGAGACCTTTTTCAACAAAATTTATTACTTCATTTTTTCTTGAAACAGGAAGTATAAATTCTTTATTATTTTTGTAGTGCTCTAAAAGTTTTTTAGTCCATGACGATAATTTAAAAAAATATGACTCTTCTTCCACCCACTCTACTAATGATCCTGAGCTTTTTGAAATTTTTTTACCCTCTTTTACCTCAATCTCATCTTCATCATAAAAGGCCTCATCAGAAACTGAATACCAACCACTGTATTTATCTAAATAAATGTCACCTGATTTAACCAATTTTTTCCATAATTCATTAACAGATTTAGAATGTCTTTTTTCTGAGGTTCTTATAAAATCATCATTTGTTAAATTTAAAATTTTAGTTAGTGATCTAAATTTATCTGACAATTCATCACAAAATATTTTAGGATCTTTGTTGTTTTTTTCTGCCTCTTTTTGAATTTTTTGACCATGTTCATCTGTGCCAGTCAAAAATAGAACATTATAACCTTCTATTCTTTTAAAACGTGCAAAAATATCAGCTATTATACTTGAATATGCATGACCCATATGTGGTTTACCTGATGGATAATAAATTGGAGTAGTAATATAAAAATTTTTATTCATTTAAGATATTATTTTCTATTGATTGTAAAAACGAGTTTTGGTTTAAGTTATAAAAAAAAAAGTCATTTATATTTTTAAGCAAAAAATTTCTCTTTTCAATAATTTCAAGTTTATCGACATTGTTATAAATATTAATTGTTTTAAAATAATACTCAGTGAAAAAAATTAATAGATCTTTATATAAAATATTTTTTTCCTTCTTATAAAGATTTAAAATAAGATTAATATTATGAATAAATTTGTTATCTGGATTTATCTTATTCTCATTAAAAATATGATTAAATTTAATATAATTACCAGGTGAAATATCAATGGAGTCTGTTTTAAAAATTTTTTCTTGATTAAAGTTATTAATCAAATGATTAATAGCAATTCTTTTTTTTTCAGAATTTAAATTAATGTGAAACTCTATACATCTTGATTTAATTGTTTCTAACAAAGGTCTAGATTTATTATATATCAGAATAAAATAATTATCAGGACCAGGTTCTTCTATCATTTTTAAAAGTGCATTCATGCTATTAAGATTAAACATTTCAACATCATCTAGAATTACAAATCTTTTATTATCAATCATTGGCTTTTTTATTAATAAATTCTTTATATTTCGAATATCATCAATTTTGACACTTTTAAAATCTGTGCCAGATAAATATATAATATTTGGGTAAATGTTATCTAAATATTGCGATAAAAAAGAGGAATTATTTAAAATTAAATTTTTTTCTTCATCATAATTAGATTTATCAAAAAAAGAATTCATCAAATGAGATATTAAGGTAAATTTACCTGTGCCTTTAGTTCCAGTAAATAATGAGGCTTTTGGTAGTTTATTGCTATTTATCAAATTTTTAAAAAATTTAAAATACTCATCAAAACAGATTAATTGTTTAGTTTTTTTTGGATCAAAGAATTCTGAAATATTCATTTTTTTTTTAAATATTTAGATGTTATGTCGAAAATTTTTTTTTCTAAAGAATTATCATTTTTTGAAGCATCTAATATAAAATAATTTTTTTTATTTTTTGCAATTTTTAAAAAAGAATTTTGAGCTTTTTTATAAAAAGACTGAGGGAAATTATCGTATCTATTCTTTGTTTTACGTTTTAGCAGTCTTTTTTTTGAGGACTTTGATGATACTTTTAAAACAAAGGTTAAGTTGGGCTTTAATCCTCCTAAAATAACACTGTGAATATTATCTATAAATAATTTACTAATTTTTTTTCCATAAACTTGATACGCGATAGTGGAGTCTATAAACCTATCGCAAATAACAATTTTTTTCTTTTGTAAGGCTGGTTTTATTTTTGTTTTAACATGCTCATTGCGAGCGGCTAAATAAAGGAGTGTATCAGTGTATTTATCAAATTTATCTTTTTTCGATTTTTTGAAATAATCATGAAGTATCAAGTTTCTTATGAGTTCTGCGCTCTTTGTGCCTCCAGGTTCACGAGTTAACAAAGTCTGAAATTTATGCTTCTGTAAATTTTTAAATAATTTCTTGCTTTGGAAAGACTTTCCGCAACCCTCAACTCCTTCAAACACTATAAAAAAAGGTTTTTTTTTATACATCACCCCAAATTAAATAATTAATAGAGGTTATTAAACTTTTGAAAAAATTTACTTTTTTTAAATCTTCATGGGCAAACAGAGGTAGTGTCTTTATTTTTTCATCTTTATTGAAAACAATTAATTCTGCAATTTTTTCTCCCTTTTGGACTGGTGCAACTATAGGGCCCTCATAATTTAAAATCACTTTTAAGTTTCTTATATCTTTTTTATTTATTGTTAAATAATAATCTTCTTTTGTGACAGCCTGAATCTTGTTTTTTTTTCCTAACCATGTATCCAATTCAAATTTTGAAATATCTTTCTTGGAAATCTCAAAAGTATTTGTGTTTCTAAATCCCCAATTTAATAATTTTAATGACTCTGAACTTCTTAAATTTTTTGTAGGGAACCCGGAAGCTACAGCAATTAATCTTCTATCTTTTTTTTTCATTGAACTAGCCAATGAATATTTTTCAACTGCTAAGTATCCAGTTTTTACTCCGTCCACACCAACATTTTTATATAATAAAGGATTTCTGTTACCTTGTTTTATTGGATCTCCACCTGTGCGATCCCAAGTAAAAGTTTTTTCTTTAAATAATTCATAGTAAGCAGGATAATTTTGGATTAAATATTTAGACATAATAGCAATATCTCTTACTGTAGAAATATTATCAGGGTCATTAATACCTGAAGAATTTGTAAAATTACTAGATACCATACCTATTTCTTCAGCCTTTTCATTCATCATTTCAGCAAAGTTTTCCTCCGATCCAGCAATGCCTTCAGCAAGTGCTACACAGGCATCGTTCCCTGAAGCAACGATAATGCCCTTTAACAAATCTTCTACAGATACTTGGTCATTAATCATAATGAACATAGAGGAATATCCGCTTTGAGACAACCTCCATGCGTTTTCAGAAACCACAAACATATCATCTAAACTAATTTTATTATTTTTTAAGAGATCAAAAGCAATAATAGAAGTCATTATTTTAGTCATTGAAGCAGGATAAATTTGTGCATCTGGATCATTCTCAAATAAAATTTCATCAGAATTGTAGTCCATTAAAATTGCAGTTCGTGCATTAATGTTCGGATTAGCATTTAAAGCGCCTATCAATAAAAAATTAATTAGTAAGATTTTTAAAAATTTAATCATATATATTTATATCTAATTCTTCGAAACCAAATCTTTTTAACTGAATGTAGTCATTTTTCATAAAATTAATAGTCTTATAAGGACCTGATATTAGGTTGATTTCTTTATCCTTTGTTTTTTTAATTTTTAATTTACTAACATTATAATTAGGTAATTCTTTAATGATTCTATCTTTAAGGAATTTAACAGTATCTATTGAATAAAAACTTCCGATCAAAATAAAAAACTCATCTTTTAACTCTTTACTTTTAATTTTTGGGTTTTTAGAGATATTTGATATTTGTACAGATGTAACAGGCGCATTTGAAGAAATTTTTTTTTCTTCATTGAAAATTTTTGCTTTCTTAGCAACAAAAGACTTGTTCTTTTTAATTTCTAAAATTTCTACAAATGGAAGATCTGTCCTTAAATTTAATTTTTCAGCTACTTTTTTTGAAACCATAATTTTGTAAAAATCAGGATAATTAACTTTTTTAAGATTTTTAATTGATATAGACTCATTTGTTTTTGGATTAATAATTTTAATCAAGGTATTTGGTGCAAGATGTTTATGAGAAATTTGTAGCTCATCATTATTTAATTTTCCCTTTATAAATTTGGTTTCATAATCTTCTTGATTATAAATATAGGCAAAACCTTTTGCGGTATATGGGGACCTATTTTCTAGTTTGGTAGTATTTGAAGCACATGAAACTAAAAAAAAAATTATTATTAGTTTAAATTTCATTTCTAAAATTTTCTTTCAAAGTACAGACTGCAAGCGCAAATCTTAACGATCTATTCCAATTCAAAATTTTTTCATAATTATCAAAAATTATATAAGCTGGTGAAAAATTTTCAGATCCAGGAATTATATCTTTGTCTGGAATTATAATAGCAGCACTGATATTTTTACTTATTTTTAAATTTTCAAAATTTTTAATATACTTACTAAAAAAGATACTTTTTTTTTTATTTTTTATATTTCTTGCAGAGGAATTTAAATATTTCTTTGGAATATTTCTTTCTAAATCGATTTTATAAAAACATGGTTGATTTTTCTTCCAACCAATTCTTTTTAAATAGTTAGCTGCTGACGCAAAAGAATCTTCTGTTTCTTTTAGCTCTATTGTCTCATTATCATTATAATCAATAGCATAATTACGAATTGTCCTTGGCATAAATTGAAAATTACCAAACGCGCCTGCCCAAGATCCATACAAAATATCTTTATTAATAATTTTTTTGTCGACCAACCTTAAAAGTATTAATAATTCTTCTGTAAAAAATTGACTTCTTCTTTTATCAAAACTCAATGTAGCAAGTGATGAAACAATATCCATTTTGCCTAGATATTTTCCAAAATTCGTCTCAATGCCCATTAAGGCTAATAAAAGTTCTTTTTCTACTCCATATTCATTTTCAATTTTATCAATAATATTTTTTTCTTTTTTGTAGAGTTTTAAACCATCATAAACTTTTTTCTTAGAGGTTCTTTTTTTTATATAAGTAAACGTATTTTCATAAAATTCAGGTTGATATCGATCATATTCAATTACTTTAGGTAAAAATTTTGCATCAGACATCACATCTTCTACAACTTTCTTTGAGATTCCAGATTTAATTGCTTTTGTTTTGAAAGTATTTAACCAAATGCTAAAATCTTGCTCTTGTGCGTCAATTTCAGAAATTAAAAATATATTAAAAATAAAGATCAATTTTATTAATTTTGACATTTTTTTTAATTAACATATTTAATATTTATGTACTAGCATAAGAAATCTTTTACTTATTTATTGTTATTTAATTGCTTTGATAGTAATAAATAGTGCTGTTTTGATGTAGGAGAGGTGGCTGAGCGGTTGAAAGCACTGGTCTTGAAAACCAGCAACGGGGCAACTCGTTCGTGGGTTCGAATCCCACCCTCTCCGCCATTAGATCTTAAAATTTTTAAAAATTTTTGAAATTGGATTTTTATCAATATCTCTCTCAATCTTATTGTGATTGTAAAAATTTAAGATTATTTCATCATCAAATTTTAAAAAATTTTCTAGTTCATTTAAATTATCTAAGTCAAAATCTTCAATATGTTTTTTAACAAAAGCAGTTAATAGAATATCCATTTCTTTTGTACCTCTGTAGGAGGCTCTGTATAAAAGTTTTTTTTTAAAAATTTCTAATTCTTCATTCACAAAAATATAATATATACATTATTTATATGGGATTACTAAAAAAAAATTTTATTTTTCAAGATGTGAATGAACTAAAAGGAGTAGGAACTAAATTATCAAGATATCTTAAAAATAAGAAAATTGAAAAAATTAAAGATATTATACTTCATCTTCCATATTCTGAAACAGACAGGTCAAAAATTTCAGAATTAAACCAACTTGAAATAGGAAAAATACAAACCATAAAGGTTATTGTTAAAAAACTTAATTTTCCAAGAATAAGAAATCTACCAAATAGAATAATGTGCGAAGATGATACTGGTAAAATTGACATTATATATTTTAATAGTAGAGAGGGTTATCTAAGAAAAATTTTTCCGTTGAATGAAACAGTTATAATCAGTGGCAAAGTCAACTTTTTTAGAAATAAGTATCAAATAACAAATCCAGATTATGTAACTACGATTGATAACCAAGAATATGTAGCTAAAAATATACCTAAATATAATCTTACAAAAGGTATAAATGAAAAAAAATATAGACAAATTAGTGAGCAGGTAACGCAAAATTTACCAGTAATTGAAGATTGGTTGAGTGAAAAATTTATTAAGCAAAATAATTTATTAAATTGGAATGATGCAATAAAAAAGTTGCACAACTCTGATGAAAGCAAAAATAACAAATCGAAAAGCTTTCGTAGAATTGTATTTGATGAAATTTGTGCAAATTTTCTTACTTTATCTGAAAATAGAAAAAGAATAAAAAAAGAGAAAAAAAATAAGGTATTTAATGAAATTTATGCAAAACGGATAATAAAGCAACTTCCTTTTCAACTTACAAAGAGTCAAAAAAAAGTTTTAGATGAAATAAACATAGATCTTAAAAGTAAAGAAAGAATGTTCAGAATAATTCAAGGTGATGTCGGATCAGGTAAAACTATTGTTTCTTTAATATCAATGGCGAATGTGATCGAAGCTAAATACCAATGTGCTTTGATGGGCCCTACAGAAATTCTATCTTTACAACATTATGAGTTAGCAAAAAAAATTTTTAAAAACAGTTCCATTAAAGTTGAATTTTTATCAGGGAAAACAGATCCGATAAAAAAAAGAGAAATTCTTAGTGGCATTAAAAATGGCGAAATTAATTTGTTGATTGGTACACACGCATTATTTCAAAAAAAAATTAATTTTAAAAAATTAGGATTTGTTGTAATTGATGAACAACATAAATTTGGTGTCAAACAAAGATCTGAATTAGCACAAAAAGGTGGAAGTAACTGTGATGTATTATTAATGTCTGCAACCCCAATACCTAGAACAATGATGATGTCTAATTATGGTGATATGGATATATCAAAAATTACTGAGAAACCAGCTCATAGAAAAAAAATAATCACATTAAGTAAACCTGAAAAAAAAATACAAGAGTTGTGGCCTTTCATAAAAAAACAGGTAAATGAGGGAAATCAAATTTTTTGGGTATGCCCTTTAATAGAGGAGTCTCAATTTTTAGATTTTTCATCAGCTAAAAGAAAATTTGATTTAATTAATAAAAAATTTCCAAATCTTGTTGGTTTAATTCACGGATCGTTAAAAAAGGAAGAAAAAGAAAATATTATAAAATCTTTTTTAACCAAAAAAATATCTATTTTAGTTTCTACAACTGTAATTGAGGTGGGTATAGATTTTCCAAATGCAAATCTAATTGTTATTGAAAATGCAAATAAATTTGGTCTATCACAACTTCATCAATTAAGAGGTAGAGTTGGCAGGGGAACTAAACAAGGTATGTGTATGCTTCTTTTTAAAGAAGGTCTAAGTAAAAATGCAGTAAAAAGAATTAAAATTTTAAAAAATTCAGATGATGGTTTTTATATTGCAGAAGAAGATTTAAAATTAAGAGGCTTTGGCGATCTTACAGGGTACCAGCAAAGTGGCAATAAAAATTTTAAATTTGCTGATCCTATAATTCATGAAGATTTATTTAAACTAGCTGAAAAATATATTTACCAAACAGATAAATATTCAGATCAAAGTAAATATAATTTTTTACTAAAATTATTCGATAAAGCGGAAATAATTAATATCAAAGAATTTTAATTTATATTAGTTGTACCGGCTGACACAATAAATTTTGATGCTTGCTCGAATGAAACTTCCAAATAAATTAGATCTTTTTTTGGAACCATCAATAAAAAACCGCTTGTAGGATTTGGTGTTGTGGGAACAAATACATTTATCAAATCTTGATTAATTTTATCTTTTATTATCCCTTCGTTTTCTTTTGTAGCAAATCCTACTGCCCAAACTCCTTTACGAGGGTATTCTAATAAAACAACACTTTTTTGTTTATTTTCAGATTTTGTGAAACTCTCGGTCATTTGACCAATAGCAGAATAAATAGTTCTCAATATAGGTATCTTTTTTAATATATTATTGAATAATTCAAAAAATTTTTTTCCTAAAAATGAGAGTGATATCCATCCAATTATAGTAATAAATATTAAAGCTACAAATATTTCAACTCCTGGAATGTTGAATGGTAAATAATTATTAGGATTTATTTCTTTCGGAATAATATTTCCTGAAATTCTAATAAAGAAAAGTGTCAAATATAGAGTTATTCCAATAGGTATTAAAACAACAATTCCTGCAATGAAGTTATTTCTTAGTTTGGCAAATATTGATTTTTTTATACTTTTTTTTTCCATGATTAAGTATAACTAGAATATATTATAAAAATAATAATTAATATAAAAATTGCAATTAGTAATTTATTATTTAATATCATGAGTCTACAAAATGTATAACATAAACAGAAGAAAATTTCTTGGCCTAATTAGTTGTGGATGTTGTTCGATAATTTTCCCATCGTGCTCTACGGTCCCAATAACTGAGAGAAAGCAATTGAGCATAGTCTCAGAGTCAAGAATAAACCGACAAGCAGCTGCTGCTTACGAAAATTTTAGAGGTAAAGCAAAATTAATTACATCTGGTTCTGCATTAAATGAAATAAGGGAAATAGGTAAAAAAATGGAAAATTCAGTCAGCTCTTTTTTCCAAAATCAAAATAAAGAAGATCCTACCAATAACTTTGCGTGGGACTATATACTTGTTGATAATGATAAAGTGGTAAATGCATGGTGTATGCCAGGAGGAAAAATAGCTGTTTATACGGGGTTATTAAAAATTACGAAAAATACTGATGCTCTCTCAATAGTGATGGGTCACGAAATAGCCCACGCAGTTGCTAGACACTCATTAGAAAGAATGAGCCATGCAATGACAATTAATTTAGGAACGACTGTTGCAGATATTTTTTTAGGAGGAGCAATTAATAGAACTAGAAATACTGTAGGCCAAAACACAGGTATGGATATTTTTCAGCTTGGCATCATGAATCCTTTTGGAAGAAAACAAGAAACAGAGGCAGATTATTTGGGCCTTATTTTCTCTTCTTTATCGGGATATGATATAAGAGAGTCCGTCAAATTGTGGAAAAGAATGGCAGAAAAAAATAAAGGAAAAGAACCGCCAGTTTTTCTAAGCACTCATCCAAGCAGTAAAAAAAGAATAGAAAATTTAAATAACTGGATTAATGAAGTGATAATAAAATACCCACCAATTAAAATTTAATTTTGGTGAGCCCTGATGGACTCGAACCATCGACACCCTCCTTAAAAGGGAGGTGCTCTACCAACTGAGCTAAGGGCCCCTTTGAAACGACCTTTTATATACTAATTTATAAAATTTCAAATAATTAATTAAAAAATTTTATATACTTTTTATAAAAATTCCCAAATGTGCCTTTTTTAATATTTTTTCTAATTTCGCGCATAAATTGTTGGTAAAAATATATATTATGTAATGATATTAGCATTGGAGCCAGCATTTCCTCTGATTTTATTAAATGATTTAAATAACTTTTAGAATACTTATTGAGATCTCTAATGTCGCATTCCTTGTCTAAAGGAGTATTATCGTTTTTAAATTTAGAATTTTTAAGATTTAGTTTTCCCTCCCATGTGAATGCAAGTCCAGTTCTTCCAGACCTTGTCGGTAATACACAATCAAACATATCTATACCCTCTTTAACTGCTCCAAGTATGTCTGATGGGGTTCCAACACCCATTAAATATCTTGGTTTATTTTTGGGTAAAAACTTAGTGGTTTCATTTAAAATTCTAAACATATCTATTTGTTTTTCTCCAACAGCTAAACCACCTATAGCATATCCGTCAAAATCTATTTCTAGCAATTTATTAATACTTTCAACTCTCAAATCTTTATAAAGTCCTCCTTGAGCAATACCAAACAATGCTTTGGATTTATTGTTACCAAACTCAATTTTACATCTTTTTGCCCATTTCGTAGAAGTGTCTATAGCACTAGATATTATTTTTTTATCTCTTGTTAGCTTCGGACATTCATCTAAAACCATCATAATATCAGAATTAATAGCTTTTTGTGCTTGAATACTTTTTTCTGGGCTTAATATTATTTTTTTTCCATCTAAATGAGATTTAAAAATAGCTCCAATTTTTACATCAATCTTATTTAGTTTTGACAAAGACATAATTTGATAGCCGCCAGAGTCTGTCAAAATTGGTTTTTGCCAATTCATAAAATTGTGAAGACCTCCAAATTTATTTAGATTATCTATACCTGGTCTTAAAAGTAAATGATAAGTATTACCTAAAATAATTTCTGATTTTGTTTTTAAAATATCATCAATAAAAATACCTTTAATAGTTCCTTGAGTCCCTACAGGCATAAAAGCTGGTGTTTCAATTGAACCTCTTGGGGTTTTAATTTTACCTAGTCTTGCGTCATCATCTTGAGTAAGCAACTCAAAAGAAAATTCTTTGCTAGACATCTTATTATTTTGATCTTAAAGAAATAATCTTATCAGGATTTGGAACTGATCCAGATCTAGGATCACCTTTTTTTATCTTGTCGATAAATTCCATGCCTTTAATAACTTTTCCAAATGCTGAATATTGTCTGTCTAAGTGAGGTGCAGAGTCAAAACAAATAAAAAATTGACTATTGGCACTATCAGGATCTGCAGATCGAGCAGCCGATAGTATTCCTCGTGTATGGGCGATGTCTGTGAATTCTGCTTTTAAATTTGGTAAATCAGAACCACCTGTGCCTGCTAAAGAAAGATTAAAATCAGAACTATTTGAATTACCAAATTTGACATCTCCAGTTTGAGCCATAAATCCCTCAATCACTCTGTGAAAAACGACTCCATCATATTTACCGCTATCAGCTAACTCTTTAAATCTTTTAACATGGTTAGGAGCTTTTTCAGGATATAGTTCTATATGAACATCTCCGTAGGTTAATTTTAAAATCATAGTATTACTTTGAGCATTAAGATTATTAGTTACTAAACTAAAAAAAAAAATAAATAAATAGATAAAATGTTTCATAAAAATTTATTTTTAAGCATTTTAACTGTGTATCTTGTTACAAATCTATCAATATTACCACCTAAAATTGCAATTTCTTTTACAAATTTTGATGAAATAATTTGATTTTCGACATCTGACATAAGAAACATTGTTTCTATTTTTGAATTTAGTTTTTTATTCATTCCAGCTAGTTGAAATTCATACTCAAAGTCAGAAACTGCCCTTAAACCTCGAATTATAGCATTTGCATTATATTTTTTACATAATTCTATAGTAAGGTTATCAAAAGAAATTACTTTAATTTTTTTTTTACTTAATTTTAAATCCTTGAAAAGGGAATTGTTAATTATATCCAAACGTTCATTTACCGAAAAAGAATAATTTTTATCTGTATTATCAGTTGTTGCAATTATTAGTTTATCAAAAATTTTAAGAGATTTTTTTATAACATCTATATGACCATTAGTTATAGGATCAAATGTTCCAGGATAAACAGCAGTTTTCATAAATTATTTTATGTTATCTTCAATCTTAATTACAGATACAACTTTTTCTACACCTGATAATTTTTTAATTCTCACGCCTTGGGTGTTTCTACCTGCTATTCGAATTTCTTTTACTGCACATCTCATAATACTTCCTTTATCTGTTGATAAAATTATCTCATCTGTATCATTTACTACAAGTGATGATGCAATATTTCCATTTCGAGGAGAATTAATTATTCCTATAATACCCTTCCCTCCTCTATTTGTAACTCTATAATCGAGATAGGATGTTCTCTTACCATACCCGTTCTCAGTTACTGAAAGAATATATCTGTCGTCTGCATCTTTAATTTTTTTATCTTTAGCTAAATTTTTTACATTTATTTGTGTGTTATCTAATATAGATAAAGAAATAACTTTATCTTTGTCTTTTAGTTGAATACCTTTAATTCCTTTTGAAGATCTTCCCTTAAATAATCTTAGTTTTTTGGATTTAAATCTTATGCATTTTCCGAATTGAGTGCTTAATAATATGTCTTGATCGTCTTTACAAATTTTTACTCCAATAATTTTATCATCTTGATCGAGTTTCATTGCTATTTTACCGCTGTTATTGATATTTATAAAATCTTCTAGTGTATTTTTTCTAACATTTCCGTTTGCAGTAGCGAAAATTACCATAAGATTCTTCCACTCTGTTTCGTCTTCTGGTAGCGGCATTATTGAACTAATGGCGTGATGACTTTTTAAAGGTAATATATTAAATATAGATTTACCTTTTGAAGCAGCTGTTCCTTCAGGTATTTTATGAGCCTTAATTTTGTATACCAGTCCTTGAGTTGAAAAAAATAAAACTGGAGTGTGAGTGTTAGCAGTAAAAATCTGCACCACAAAATCTTCATCTCTAGTAGAAATACCTGTCTTACCCTTTCCACCTCTTTTTTGCGCTTTTAAGGAGCTCAATGGGCTTCTTTTAATATATCCTTGATTAGTGATGCTAATTACAACGGACTCTTTTTGAATAGTTTCTTCAATGTTGTAATTAAGAACTGCGTCTATAATTTTTGTTTTACGAGGAGATGAAAATTTATCTTTTATTACTTCTAGTTCTTCAATAATCAATTTATTAAGTTCTTTTTTAGAGTTAATAATTTTGTTGTATTCAACAATTAATTGAGCGAGTTTTGAAATTTCAGTTTCAATTTCACTGATACCATAGGCTGTCAATTTTTGAAGTCTTAATTCTAAAATAGCATTAACTTGAATTTCTGAAAGAGAATAACTTGAAATATTTTTTTTCTTTTCTATTAGATTAATTAATTTAGTACTTTTTTTTATTTTCCATTTCTTGGATAATAAGTTTTTTTTAGCAACTTCTGTGTCCTTAGAGTTTTTAATTATCTTAATAATCTCATCAATATTTTCGACTGCTGTTGCCAGACCAATTAAAATATGAGCTCTTTCTTCAGCTTTTCTTAAATCGAATTTAACTCTTTTAACTACAGTGTCCTCTCTAAATTTTAGAAATTCGGATATAAATTCTTTAAGATTAAGTATTTTTGGTTTATTGTTAACAATAGCTAGTGTGTTAAACCCAAATGAACTTTCTACATTTGTAAGTTTATACAATTGTCTTCTGATGGTCTCAGGTTCAACACCTTTTCTTAGTTCTATAACTACTCTTATACCTTCTCTATTTGACTCATCTCTAATATCTCTGACACCTTCAATTTTTTTATCTCTTACTAACTGAGCGATTTTTTCAATCAAAAGAGATTTATTAACTTGATAAGGAATAGATTTTATAATTAAAGTTTCTCTTCCTCCTTTTTTTTCTTCTAAGTCAATTTCTCCTCTTATTTTAAATGAACCTCTACCTTTGTTATAGCCTTGTTTGATAATATCTTTACCAATAATTACTCCACCTGTTGGAAAATCGGGACCCGGAACATGCTTCATTAATTGAGAAATAGTAATTTCTTTGTTGTTTATGAAGGCTATTGTTGCATTTATTATTTCTCCAAGATTATGTGGTGGAATACTAGTTGCCATACCTACTGCTATTCCTCCAGCACCGTTTACAAGTATATTAGGATATTGTGATGGTAAAACTTCTGGTTCTTTTTCAGTCTCATCGTAATTACTTCTAAAATTAACAGTATTTTTTTCTAAGTCCTCTGTTAAAAATTGAGCTATCCTACCTAATTTAGTTTCAGTATACCTCATGGCTGCTGGGGGATCTCCGTCAATAGAACCGAAATTGCCTTGACCAGAAATCAAAGGTAAGCTCATAGAAAAATCTTGAACTAATCTTACTAATGCATCATAAACTGATTGATCTCCATGAGGATGGTACTTACCTATCACGTCCCCGACAATTCTTGCAGATTTTCTAAAAGGTTTTGACCAGTCATATCCACCTTTATACATGGCATAAATAATTCTTCTATGTACAGGTTTTAATCCATCTCTTACATCTGGTAGAGCTCTGCTTACGATAACACTCATTGCGTAAGATAGATAAGATGAACTCATTTCATCTTGTACAAATATAGGTTTAAAAGATTTATTTTTTTCTACAATATTTTTGTCCATGAAGTCTAAAATGGAATTTCGTCATCTAAATCTGCATTATCTTGACTCAGATTATCATTAGGTAAGGAACTCTTATTTTCAGAAACTAAATTAGAATTATTACCGCTATTTCTACTATCCAACATTGTCAAACTAGAATTATATCCTTGCAAAACTACTTCAGTTGAATACTTGTCTTGACCAGTAGCTTCGTCCTTCCATTTTCTAGTACTTAATTGACCTTCCACATATACATTAGCCCCTTTTTTAACGTATTGTTGAACTACACTTACAAGACCTTCATTAAAAATTACTACTCTATGCCACTCAGTTTTTTCTTTTCTCTCTCCACTAGATTTGTCTTTCCATGTTTGACTGGTAGCAATACTTAATCTTGCAACACTTTTACCATTCACCATTTGCTTAATTTCAGGGTCTGCGCCTAAACGACCTATTAATTGTACTTTATTTAAACTTCCAGCCATAATATTTAGAGTATATTTTGATTTATTATTATTAAAAGTTCTTTATTTATATCATATTTGAAAAGTAAATATAAGATGATTATTATTTAATAGGAAAAAAATGTTGAAAAAAATCGTTGTAAAAGGCGCTAAAGAACACAACTTAAAAAATGTTTCTCTTGAAATACCAAAAGAGAAATTAGTTGTTATAACTGGCTTATCTGGTTCAGGAAAATCGTCTCTTGCTTTTGATACAATTTATGCAGAAGGTCAAAGAAGATACGTAGAAAGTCTATCTTCTTATGCTAGACAATTTTTAGATAAAATGAAAAAACCCAATGTGGATTTCATTGAGGGTCTTAGTCCAGCAATTTCAATAGAACAAAAAAATACTTCTAAAAATCCAAGATCAACTGTTGCAACCGTAACAGAAATTTATGACTATATGCGAGTTCTATTTGCCAGGGTGGGTATTCCCTACTCTCCTTTCACAGGAAAACCAATAAGATCTCAGCCAATAAGCGAAATGGTCGATAAAATTAAAAAACTTCCAAAAAATAACACTATTTATCTACTTTCTCCAATAGTTAGAGGAAGAAAAGGAGAATATAAAAAAGAAATATTAAATTATAAAAAAAGAGGTTTTTCAAAAATAAAAGTTGATGGTAAATATCTTAATATTGATGAATTCCCAAATCTCAATAAAAAGGTAAAACATGATATTTCAATTATAGTTGATAGAATTATATTAAATTCAAATTTAGGAAATAGATTAGCGGACAGTGTAGAAACTGCAGTAAATTTATCAGATGGATTGTTAATTGTTGAGTATGAAAATGAAACACTGCCTAAAAAGTTTAGAAAAAGAGAGTCTATAACATTTTCCTCCAAATTTTCCTGTCCAGAGAGTGGTTTTACTATTGAGGAAATTGAACCAAGACTATTTTCCTTCAATTCTCCTTATGGAGCCTGTGAAGAGTGTGAGGGAATTGGTCATAATTTGAATGTAGATCCAAATTTAGTTGTTTCAGATCAAAAAAAAAGCCTTCAAGACGGAGCTATAGAGCCGTGGGCTAAGTCAACTTCATTATATTATGCTCAAACTTTAGCTTCAATTGCTAAACATTATAAAATATCTTTATCAGAACCTTGGAAAAAAATTCCTAAGAAAATTCAAGATATAATTCTTTACGGTTCAGACGAAGAGGAAATTAAATTCTCATACGATGATGGATACGATTCATACACGACAAAAAAACCTTTTGAAGGGGTAATAAATAATTTAGAAAGAAGATATCTTGAAACTGATAGTGAATGGAAAAGAGAGGAAATTTCACAATATCAAAGTGAAACTGATTGTGAAAAATGTAAAGGAATGAGATTAAAAGATGAAGCTTTATGTGTAAAAATAAACAATTTGAATATAAGTGAAGTAACTGAAAAATCAATTGATTTAGCTCAAAAGTGGTTTGCTAATTTAGAAAATTTCTTTAATGAAAAAGAAAATAAAATAGCTCAACACATTTTAAAAGAAATAAATGAAAGACTTAATTTTTTATTAAATGTTGGATTAAATTATTTAACGTTATCTAGAGAGTCTGGAACATTATCAGGTGGAGAAGCTCAAAGAATTAGATTAGCCTCTCAAATAGGTTCTGGTTTGACGGGTGTACTGTATGTTTTAGATGAACCATCTATTGGATTGCATCAGAGAGATAATAAAAAATTAATTACGGCTTTAAAAAAATTAAGAGACTTAGGTAATACTGTAATTGTTGTTGAGCATGATATAGAAACAATGGAGAGTTCGGATCATATTATTGATATTGGACCAGAAGCAGGTTTAAAAGGTGGTCAGATTGTTGCTGAAGGTGAAGTTAAAGAAATTATTAAAAATGAAAAAAGTATAACAGCAGA
>CACIWZ010000009.1 GCA_902590505.1 uncultured Pelagibacteraceae bacterium | reverse complement strand
TTGAAACCCTTTTTTATTTTAGTGACTGCGAAAATTTTAATCCTTGATATATTTAAAAATTCACACACAAAATACTTTTTAAGTTTTTTATTATTATTAGCAGTAACAATCTTATTAATTGATCAACCAGATCTCGGGCAAACAATTCTTTTGGTCATTAGTTGGGGTGCAACGGTATTTATCTCAGGAGTGAGTTTGCTCTTTATTTTAAGTTTCACCTCCATATTTTTGATCTTAATAAGTTTACTATTATATTTTTTGCCAGATAAATTTGGTTATATAATTAATCGGTTGGTTTCATTTGTTGATCCAAGTAAAGGAGATAAATTTCAATCATCATCAGCTTTGGATGCTATTAAGCTTGGAGGAGTAAAAGGGCAAGGTATGGGAGAAGGAATTTTAAAAGACAGTGTTCCCGAGGCTCACACAGATTATATTATTGCAATAATTTCAGAAGAGTATGGTTCTTTAATATCGGTTATGATAATATTAATTTTTTTATATATCTCTTTTAGAATAATTAAAAATTGCATAAATCAAGACGATAAATTAATGAAAGTTTCACTTTGCGGGCTTGCGTCTCTATTAATTTTTCAAACATTTATTCATATTGGTGTAAATACAAGTCTCATACCTACAACTGGAATGACTTTACCTTTTTTAAGCTACGGTGGTTCTTCACTTTTAGGGAGCTCTATACTTGCTGGTGTTATTTTAAACTTTACAAAAAATACAACTTATCTTTATGAGTAAAAAAATAAAAGTAGTGATAGCTATAGGCGGTACCGGAGGCCATGTAATTCCAGGGTATAATTTAGCATTGCACTTGAAGGAAAATAATTTTATTGTTGATCTAGTTACTGACACAAGGGGTTTAAAGTATTTAAAATCAACAAAAAACCTTAAAATTTATACTTTTCCATCGTCACCACTAATAAAGAAAAATATATTTGCAACTTTATTTTCATTTTTAGTTATTTTGTATTCAATTTTAAGGTCACTTGTTTTTTTGTTATTTAATAGACCAACTATAATTATAGGTATGGGTGGTTATGCATCATTTCCAATTTGTATTGCTGCCGCTATTTTAAAAATTAAACTTATTACTTATGAAAACAATCTTTTTATTGGAAAAGCAAACAAATATTTACTACCTTTTTCAGATAAAATATTGGTTTCATTCAAAGAATTAGAGGGAGTCCCAAATAGATTTAACAAAAAAATTTATGAGATAGGAAATATTTTAAAAAAAGAAATTATTTTAAACTCAAAAAAAACAAATCATATTGAAAAGTTTAAAAAATTAAATTTATTAGTGCTTGGAGGAAGTCAGGCAGCAAAAGTTTTTGCTGAATCACTTCCTTCGATCTTTCGTGATTGTTCAAATGATGGTATCCCTTTAAAAATTTATCATCATTGTTTACCACACCAAAACGATGAACTTAGTTTATTCTATAAAAATTCTAAAATAGAATTTGAAATCTTCAATTTTAATCATAATTTAGAAGAATATTTTTCAAAAGTTAACTTAGCAATTACTAGATCTGGTTCGTCTGTTTTAGCTGAGCTTACGAATTCAAATATTCCTTTTATTTCAGTTCCACTACCTTCATCGGCAGATAATCATCAACTTAAAAATGCTATCTATTACGAGAGAAAAAATTTCGGTTTTTTAATAGAGGAAAAAGATTTGAATTTAAGATTATTTCATTTTATTAAAGATATTTACCGTGATAATTCGAAATTAAACAAAATAATATTAAATCAGAGACAATATTCTGACAAAAATGTTTACCAGAATATTGATAAGATACTTAAAATTGTAATTAATGAAAAAAATTAATTTAGGACAGAAAGAAATTATACATTTCGTTGGCATTGGTGGTATCGGAATGAGCGGGTTAGCCCAAATTATGAAAAATATGGGTTTCAAGATCCAAGGCAGTGATCAAAATAGAAATAAAAACACTGCTAGTTGCTTAAAGGCAGGTATTAAAATTTTTATTGGACATTCAAAAAAAAATATAGAAAACTCAACCATTGTTGTTCGTTCATCTGCAATAAAAAATAATAATAGTGAAATAAGTTATGCTAAACAAAAAAAAATACCTATTTATTCAAGAGCTGATGTGTTAGCAGATGCAGTATCTTTAAAAAAAAATATAATAATCACAGGATCACACGGCAAAACTACAACTACTTCCTTGGTTTCAAAAATACTATCTGATCAAAGGTTAGATCCTACAATTATTAACGGAGGGGTAATAAACTCTTTCAAAAGTAATGCGAAGTTAGGCAGGGGAGATTGGGCAATACTAGAGGCTGACGAGTCAGATGGCAGTTTTCTTAAACTACCAATTAATTATTCAATCGTTACTAATATTGATTATGAGCATATCGATTATTATAAAAATTTCCAAAATTTAGAAAATTCTTTTATAAAATTTATTGAAAAAACACCTCCAACAGGAAAATGTATAATTTGTATTGATAACAAAAATGTGAAAAGAATTTTTAATAAATTAAAAAATAAAAATATTTTGACTTATGGTGAAAGCAAAAATGCAAATTATGTAGTTTCAAATATTAGATATAAAATTGATTATTCTGTGTTTGACTTGACATTTAAAGATATTAAAAGAAAAAAAAAGAAAATATCTAATATTCACTTAAAGTTGTTAGGAAAACATAATGTACTTAATGCAGCGGCAGCTATTGCAGTATGTTTAAATCTTGGAGTAAACCAAAATATAATTAAAAAATCTTTAAAAAGTTTTTCAGGTGTACAAAGAAGAATGACAAAAATTTTTACAAAAAATTTCAATGATTTTTACGATGATTATGCACATCATCCCACAGAAATTTCCTCAATATTAGATGGAGTAAAAAATGTTTATAAAGATAGAAAAATTATTTCTGTATTTGAGCCTCATCGATACTCAAGAGTTTTATCTTTGAAAAATCGTTTTGCTAAATCTTTCTTAAACTCTAACTTGGTTCTCCTTTGTCCTTTATATGCAGCAGGAGAGAGGAAAAATTTCAATTTTAATTTAATTAAATTTGCGAAACTAATTTCAAAATTATCAAAAACTCAAGTAATTATAATCAAAAACTATAATGAACTTGTAAAATATTTTAAAAAAAATTTAATGAGTAATGAAATAATAATAGGCATGGGGGCTGGCTCAATATCGAAATGGATGAGAGATTTAAAGGATTCAATATGAAATTAAGTAAAAAACTTGAGAACAAATTTAGTAAAAATATTTCCAATAATGCACGTCTTGCAAACTATAGTTGGTTTAATTTAGGGGGGCCAGCAGATTATTTGTTCAAGCCAAAAAACAAAAAACAATTAATTGAATTTTTAAAAGAAAATAAAAACGAAGATAAACTTAATATAACTATTATTGGCGCAGGATCAAACACGCTTATAAGAGACAATGGAATTAGAGGAGTGGTAATAAAATTAGGTTCAAATTTTTCAGAGATAAAGATAATAAATGAAAATATTATTCAAGCAGGTGCTGGTTCATTAGATCGTAAAGTAGCTGATTTTGCTAAAGAGAGTAATTTAAGCGGATTGGAATTTCTTTCTTGCATCCCCGGTTCTATTGGAGGAGCAGTTATAATGAATAGCGGATGTTATGGAACCGATATCTCAAAAGTTTTAGTATCTATAAATGTTATAGATATAAATAATTGTGTTGAAAAAGAAATTAAACGTGAGGATATAGAATTTTTTTATAGAGGGACTAATTTACCTAGCCAATATATTATAACAGCGGTAAAATTTAAAGGTAAGCCAGCTCCAAAGAAAATTATTGAAAAAACACAAAACACGATGATAGAGAGAAAAAAAATATCTCAACCAAGCCAAGTAAAAACTTGCGGTAGCACTTTTAAAAATTTAGGCAATAAAAAGGTATGGGAGGTAATTAAACAAACAGGTTGTGATAAATTTAGAGAGGGAGACGCTGTGATATCTAAAAAGCACTGTAATTTTTTTATAAATGAGGGAAACGCGAACTCTTCGGATATCGAAAATCTTATCGATAAAGTTAAAAAAAGAGTAAATGAGAAAACCGGAGTAAATCTTGAACTTGAGATTAAAATCATTGGTGAGTAAAAAAAAATTTAAAAAGGTTTTGGTAGTTTTAGGAGGAACCTCTGGAGAAAGAGCAGTAAGTTTAGCAAGTGGAAGAGCTTGTATTAAAGCTTTAAAAAGTAAAAGATATAAAGTTTCGTCATTTGATCCCAAAAAAAAAAATTTTAATATAATAAATAAAAAAAAAATTGATGTAATTTTTAATGCTCTTCATGGAAAAGGCGGTGAAGATGGGGTAGCGCAAAGTTACTTTGAATATTTGGGTATTCCTTATACGCATTCTGGAGTTGTAAGCTCATTTAATTCAATGAATAAACTTATTTCTAAGCAAATATTTTTGAAAAAAAAAATTCTAACACCTAAACATTTCTCAATAAATGGTCATGAATATAAAATTTCTACTCTAAGAGAGATAATAAAAAAAAAAAATATAAAATTCCCTATAGTTGTTAAACCAGTCGACGAGGGGTCTAGCCTAGGCGTCAATATTTGTAAAAACTTTGAAAGCTTAATCTCATCTTCAAAAAAGCTGTTCAAAAGATATGATAAAATTATATTTGAAAAATATATTCCAGGTCAGGAAGTTCAAGTTGCAATTATTAATAACAAAGCTATTGGCGCAATTGAATTGATTCCAAAAAGAGCATTTTATGATTATAAGGCAAAGTATACCAAAGGAGCAAAAACAAAACATATAATGCCAGCAAGGCTTACAAAAAAGAATTATAACGAAGTTCTTAGAATATCGAAACTAGCACACAATGCTTTAGGTTGTAGAGGAGTTACAAGATCAGATTTTAAGTTTTATAATAATAAATTTTATCTCTTAGAGCTTAATACACAACCAGGTATGACCAATCTTTCTTTAGTGCCTGAAATAGCAAATTATTGTGGAATAAATTTTTCAAATTTAGTTGAGCAAATATTATTAGATGCTAGCATCAATAGATGAAAAAACGATTTTTAATCGGTTTACTATTGCTGCTGCTATTAAGTACTTATAGTTCAAAAAATAGTATCGATAATCAATACAAATTGAACATCAAAGAAATTATTGTAGAAAATAATAATATTTTAAAAAAAAAAGAAGTGAAAGAAGAATTTTCTTTTTTATACAATCAAAACATATTCTTATTAAATGATAAAACTATTGCTCAAAATTTGAATAAAAAAAGCTTTATAGAAAGCTTTAAGATAAAAAAAATATATCCAGATAAAATTAAAATTGTTGTTTTTGAAAAACAACCAATTGCTATTTTACAAAATAAAAAAGAAAAGCATTACTACACTAATAAGAATGAAATTATAGAATTTTTGAATCTCAGAGAATTTAAGAATTTACCAATAGTTTTTTCCGACAAAAAAAACTTCAAAATTTTTTACAGTGATTTAAAAAAAATAGAATTTCCTTTAAATATTATTAAGTCTCTACAATTTTTTAAATCTCAAAGATGGGATATTGTTACAAGAAAAGATCAAACTATTAAACTACCAACAAGTGAATATAAAAAAAGCTTAAGTAATTTTTTGGAGATTAAAAATAAAGATAATTTTAACAGATATAAAATTTTTGATTATAGAATAAAAGATCAACTTATCTTAAAATAAAATATGTCTCAAAAAAATTTTAAATTATTTGTAGGAGTAGATGAGAAAAGATTTTCATTTACTGTAATAGACACTAAAAATGAAGAAGATCCAAAAATTGTTCACACAAATCAAACACAAGTTACAGGAGTTATCGAAAATAAAATTACAGATCCTAATGAAGTTTATGATATTTTAAAAACCAATACTTTTGAAATTGAGAGAAAGTTAAATTGCGTTTTTAAGGAGGCAATTTTAATTTTGGATAGTTTAAATTCCTCAATTATAAATCTTTCTGGTTACAAAAAATTAAATGGATCACAGCTTACAAAAGGAGACATAACTTATATCTTGAATTCTTTAAAATCTGAAATTCACGAAAAAGAGAGTCAAAAATCTACTATTCATATTTTTAATTCTAATTATCATCTAGACAAAAAAAAAATTAACAATCTACCTATAGGTTTATTTGGTAATTTTTATTCACAAGAACTTTCCTTTTATCTAATTGATAATAATGATTTCAAAAATTTTAATAATATTTTTAATAAATGTAATTTAAGTATTAGTAAAATAATTTCAAAAAGTTTTTTAGAAGGTGTAAATTTAATCGACCAAAATTCAAATTTAGACTCATTCTTAAATATAGAAATTAATGAATTTGACTCTAAAATATTTTTATTTGAAAACTCTGCATTAAAATTTGCACAAAATTTTAAATTTGGAAGTAATCTTATCGAGAAAGATATATCCAAGGTACTGGCGCTTAACATTGATAATGTTAAAAGAATTTTAAGAGATACACAATTTAATTCAGGAGAAATAAATGATCAGTGCATCGAAGAGAAATTTTTTAAAAATCAAAATTTTAGAAAAATAAAAAAAAAACTTATACTAGAAATTGCTGAAGCCAGAATTCAAGAAATTTCAAATATTATCATCTTTAAAAATATTAATCTCATAAGATTTTTAAATAATCAATTTCCAATTTTTTTAAAAATTAAAGATGACTCAAACCTTAGATGTTTTGAGGAGAAATATAAATTATTCTTTTCGTATAGAAATAATTATAAATTACATTTCAAAGAAGATATAAATATTGATAAAATCTATCATGGACTTTTTAAACTTGTTCAATATGGGTGGAAAAGAGAAGCAGTGCCAGTTATCCATGAAAAAAAGTCATTAATAGCAAGATTTTTTGATCTTTTATTTAATTAAATCTGTTTTTTTTTGAAACATTAGTTGTTTTAATTTTTTAATAAGCATTGAGTATAAACACTCGATGTCAAAAATTTATCAAAACACAATAAGAAATGTAGTTACATTTAAAGGTAACGGTTTACACTCTGGAAAAAATACTAATGTCAAATTAATACCTGCTATAGAGAATGAAGGTATAAACTTTAAAAGAATAGATTTTAATGAAAATAATACAATCAAAGCAGATTATAAAAATGTATCCTCAGCTACTCTTTGTACAACTCTTGAAAATAAATTTGGAAGAAAAGTTTCTACTGTAGAACATTTACTTGCTGCACTATATATTTGCGACATTGATAATGTGACTATAGAAATTGATAATGAGGAAATTCCAATTTTAGATGGATCGTCTAAAGAATTTATCAATATTTTGAAAAATGCAGGCATTAAAAAACAAACCGCAAGAAAAAAATATTTAAAAATTTTAAAAAGAATTGAATATCAAGATAAAGATAAAAAAATATCAATTGAACCTAGCTCAACTTTTGAAGTAGATTTTGAGTTGCACTATAATAATAAGATAATAGGCAATCAGAGAAATAAAATTAATTTCACAAAAGATAATTTGGAAAACTTAATCGAATCGAGAACTTTCTGTTTGTACGAAGATATTGAAAAAATAAAAAATATTGGTTTAGCCCAGGGTGGATCACTAGACAATGCTATTGTTGTTAAAGATGAAAAAATTTTAAATGTAAACGGATTAAGAAACAAAAAAGAATTCGTAAATCATAAAATTTTAGATCTAGCAGGAGATTTTATTTTAGCTGGCTATAATATTTTAGGCAAGGTTGAGTGCTATAAAGGTGGACATGAATTTTCAAATTTATTTTTAAGAGAAATTTTAGATAAAAATAAACACAATTTTGAAATTATCGAGTTTAAAGAAAAAGAAACAAAAAAAATTTCACAAAAAGGTTATTTCACAGGACTTGCTGTAAACGCTTAAAGAGTAATAAATTTTACCAAATCTTATAAATTTGTTATTAGTTAAAGATGACTGCGAGAATACTTCTTATTTTTTTTATAATTTTGCTATCTTGTTCCAAAGAGGAAGCAAAGTATGAACCGAAACCTAGATCAGATCCTTACAAATTGTACGAAGACGCGTATCAGGCTTTTGAGAATGGTGATTATTTTTATGCTCAAAAAAAATTTTCTGAAGCAGAATTAAATTTCGAAGTAGTAGAGCTAGCTTCAAAATCTGCAATAATGTCTAGTTATTGTTTATATGGGATAAATTTATATTCTCAGGCACTAGAAAGTTTAAAAAGTTTTATAAAAAAATATCCCGCAGATAAAAATATAATCTATGCCCACTATTTAGAAACACTGATTTATTTTGAACAAATAGAAGATGAAAAAAAAGATTTGGAACCGATACTTAAAACAAAAGATAAAATTGATTTTTTTTTAAAAGAATTTCCAGATAACGATTACGCTATAGATTTAAAATTTAAAAAAGAATTAATTATTAACCAAATAGCAGCAAAAGAATTGTATGTTGCAAAATATTATATTTCTGTAAAAAAATGGATACCTGCAATTAATAGATTAAAAATCATAGTTGACGATTATAACCAGACTATTTTTATTGAAGAGGCGTTACACAGACTTGTGGAGATTCATTATCATATAGGACTTGTCGAGGAGGCAAAAAAATATGCAAAAATTTTAGGATATAATTATAATTCTAGCGAGTGGTATGAAGAGGCATATAAAATTTTAAATAAAGATTACAAAATAATTAAAAAGAAGGACATTAAAAAGGATAAAAATTTATTTAAAAAGATTATAGAAAAAATTAAATAAAAGAATGACAAATAAAAAAAATGTAATTGAAAGTTTCAAACAAAAGGTAAAAGAATTAAAAAAACATAATGAGCTGTATTTTAATCAAGATAAGCCAATAATATCTGATGCAGAATACGATGATTTGAAAAAACAGTTATTTGAGATTGAAAAGGCAAATAAATCTGTAAAAAAATTAAATCTTCTTAAAAGTATAATTGGCGCACCTCCAACCAATAAATTTAAAAAGTTAAATCATCTTAAGCCGATGCTTTCTTTATCAAATGCTTTTAATAAAAATGATATGATCGATTTCATAAAAAAAATAAATAATTTCCTCAATATTAAAGATGATAAGATTGAAATTTTTTCAGAGCCAAAAATTGACGGCATTTCTGCAACGCTTATTTATGAGAATGGTGTTCTAATTAGAGGTCTTTCCAGAGGTGACGGTAAAGTTGGAGAAGATATATTGGAAAATTTAAAAACAATTAATACGATACCAAAAATAATTAAAGATAAAGATATACCAAGACTATTAGAAATAAGATGTGAAATTTTTATTGGGAAAAAAGATTTTTCTAAATTGAAGAGTAAATTTGCTAATCCTAGAAATGCAGCTGGCGGTTCATTAAGGCAAAAAGATTCTAAGCAAACTGCTAAAATACCACTAAAATATTTTGCGTATGGGTTTGGAGCAGTAGAGCCAATGTTATTTAAAACTCAGTCAGAATTTTTGGAAAAAATATCAAAATGGAATTTTATTACAAATCCCTCTGTTAAAATTTTAAGGGGTTTAGATGAAATAGAAAAACAACATAATAAACTAGATAAGGAACGTTCCTCCCTAGACTATGATATCGATGGGCTAGTATATAAAATTAATGATTTAAATTTACAAAAAAGATTAGGTAACACCTCTAATTCACCGAGATGGGCAATAGCTTATAAGTTTTCAGCAGAAAAAGCAGAAACTAAAATTAAAAATATTATTATTCAAGTAGGAAGAACAGGAGCGATAACTCCAGTAGCTAAAGTAGAGCCCGTAACAGTTGGAGGTGTGGTTGTATCAAATGCAACATTACATAATGAGGATGAAATTAAAAGAAAAGATATAAGAATCGGAGACACAATAATGATCCAAAGAGCTGGAGATGTTATCCCACAAGTTTTATCAATTGATAAATCAAAAAGAAAACAAGATAGTAAAAAGTTTAATTTTCCCAATAAATGTCTATGCGGCGCAGATACAAAAAAAGAATTTAGTAAAAACACAAAAAAAGAAGATGCCGTGAGAAGATGTACGAGAGGTTACGATTGCAGATATATTGCTAAAGAAAAACTTAAGCACATTGTTTCAAAAGAAGCTTTTAATATCGATGGATTAGGGAAAAAAGTAATTGAGCAATTTTGGGATTTGAATTTAATAAAGGAACCATCAGATATTTTTGATCTTGACTATATAAAAATTGGGAAGCTAGAGGGCTGGGGCGAGCTATCAATAAATAATTTAAAAAAAGCTGTTGAAAAATCTCACATAATCTCTTTAGATAAATTTATTTTTTCAATAGGAATTAGACATATTGGTCAAGAAAATGCGAAAATTCTTGCAAGTTTTTTTATTTCAATCAAGGAATTTTCAAAATTATTTGTTATAGAAAATCGAAAAAAATTTTTATTAAACTTAGTCGATTTGGACGGAATAGGCGAAACACAAATTCAATCTATTGATAATTTTTTTTCTAATGAAACTAATATTAGAATAATTAAAAATTTAATTAATAAACTAAATATCAAGAATTATTCTATACAAAATAATGATGGAAAGTTTGCTAATAAAAAGTTGATGTTTACAGGCGGCTTCAAGAATATGAGTAGATCGGAAGCAAAATCAATAGCTGAGAATAATGGAGGAAAAGTATTAGGTTCAATTTCTAAAAATTTGGACTTTTTAGTTGTTGGTGATACTAAGCCAACAAAAAGAAAAGTTGAACAAGCTAAACAACTTAAAATTAAAATAATATTGGAAAAGGAGTGGAATAAAATTTTAAATAGCTGAACAAGCTTTTTTAAGTTCTAAAGTGTCTACTTTGTTCATAGATGATTTTAAATTTTTAAAAACAGTTTTATGATAGTTATTAATCCATTTTTTCTCTTTTTTATCTAATCTCTCTGGAACTATTAAATCTTTATCTATAGGCGCCATTGTTAAATTTTCAAAATTCATTTTCTTATTGTTTTCTTTAACATAAATAAGATTTTCAATTCTTATTCCAAATTTGTTTTTTTCATAGTAGCCTGGCTCATTTGAAACAATCATTCCCCCTTTGAAATTAACTTTATTTTTTTTTGATATTGCGTGAGGACCTTCATGCACATTTAAAAAATACCCTACACCATGTCCCGTACCATGCGTATAATTTAAGCCAATTTGTTTAAGATACTTTCTAGCCTTTGTATCGATTTCTGATCCAGAGGTATTTTTTTTAAGTTTAAAATTTGAAACAGCTATATGTCCTTTTAGAACTCTGGTAAAAATATCTTTTATTCTCTTATTAGAATTTTTTAAAGAAATAGTCCGAGTAACATCTGTTGTACCAAATTCGTATTGGCCTCCTGAATCAACTAAATAAATATCTCCTTTTCTTAATTTTCTATCAGTCTTATGAGTTGCTTTATAATGAATGATCGCTCCGTTGGGACCTGTTCCTGATATCGTTGGAAAACTTAAGAATTTAAAATTTTTATTTTTTTTTCTAAATTTTAATAATTTTTTTGATGCAGTTATTTCAGTTATATTTTTTTTGTAAAAGTTTTTTTTAAGCCAGAATAAATATTTAGTTAAAGCAACTCCGTCATAAATATGTGCTTTTTTAATATTTTCTATTTCTTGTTTTCCTTTGATCGCCTTAAATAAATAAATAGGATCTTGTAAATTTAGAATTTTATTTTTTTTATCAATTAAATTCTTTAAAAAGAAAGAACAAGAATTACTATCAATTATAAGTTTTTTATTTTCAATTTTAGAAAGTGTTTTAGCACAATCTTTAACATCCAAAAATTTTATCTGTTTAAAACTTCGTCTTAAAGTTGAAGATACTTTTTTTAAATTACAAAAAAAAATAATATTTTTATTTTTTTCAATTAAAACATAGCTATGTGGTATAGGTGCATACTTTGTATCTCTACCTCTTATATTTAATAACCAGGCGTTATTTTCACTTGCAGAAACAAATAAAAAATCAGACTTTTTTTTCTTTAAATATTTAGCAACTTTATTTATTTTTAATTGGTATCTTTCATCTACAGCTTCACTTGGTAATAAATAAAATTTACTCTTATTTTTTACAATCTTTCTTTTCCAAATTTTATCAATTAAATTTTGAAAAATTGGCTTTAATTTTACTTTATTTTTCCCAAAAAAAATAAACAATGATTTTTCAGTAAATAAATTAGGATCAAAACCAATAGATAATTTTTTCTCTTTAAGGATATCACTGGGCATTTTATTCGGAATAGTAATAATTTTAAAAAATTTTCCACATTGATTATTAGCTTGTAAAGTATATCTTCCATCAACAAATAAATAATTTTTACTCTTAAGCACCAATGCAAAACCATAAGAACCAGTGAATCCTGAAATAAAATTTAGTCTGTCATTATAATCTGGAGTGTATTCACCAAAAAATTCATCATTTTTAGGAATTATATACCCATCTATCTTCTCTCTCTCAAAAATCTTTTTTAACTTATTTATTTTTTCCATTTAAGCATTTTATTTTTTTTATACCGATCCCATCCAGGACTTCTATACTCCTCATCAAATTCAATCGAATTATCTTGATTAAACTCAAAGTCATTATTATCATTTAAATCTCTTTCATTTTTTTCCACGCTGTCGTCCGGTATTTCATTTATAAATCTTGACGGTAATGCATCCATCCAGTCGCCATGGTAAGCTCTTTTCATTGCAAATGATAAGTAAGCTTCCTTTTTAGCCCTAGTAATACCAACATAAGCAAGTCGCCTTTCTTCCTCTAAAGCGAAATCTCCTTTTTCTTCCAGAGACTTTTGATGAGGAAATAAACCTTCCTCCCAACCTGGTAGAAATACAACATCAAATTCTAAACCCTTGGCGGCATGCATTGTCATCAAATTAATTTTAGCACCCTCCCATTCTTGATCAATTGAAGTTGCTAATGCTACGTGTTCTAAAAAACTCTGTAAATTTTCATAATCCTGCATGGCTCTTAGTAATTCTTTTAAGTTTTCTAATCTATTTTCATTTTCTAAGTCTTTTTTATTTTTTAACATTGAGGAGTAACCTGACTCATCTAATACCAATCTCAATAAATCAAAATGTTTCATTGTAACTGAGTCATTTCTCCATTTTTGAATCATTTTAATCAATTGACCAAGTGATGATTTAATCTTGGGTTTAAAATCTCCTTTTTCTATTAATTTCATTATTGAGTCTTCAAGACATAATTTATTCGATTTACCGAAAGTATAAATTTGATTTAAGGTGCTTTCTCCAACTCCTCTTTTAGGTACACCTATGACTCTTTCTAAAGCTAAATCATCAAATTTTTGATAAATAATTCTTAAGTAAGATACCGCATCTTTAATTTCAGCCCTTTCATAAAATTTTATTCCTCCTAAGACACGATATCCAATTCCAACTTGAAGAAATCTCTCTTCAAATTCCCTTGTCTGATATATTGCTCTAACTAAAATTGATATATCGTTTAGAGAATATTTCTTTTTAAGTTTTTGCTCAATTATATCGCTGACTCCTTGAGCTTCATCTTTTCCAGTTCTGTAACAATTTAACTTAACTAGTTCGCCTTGATTGGCTGAAGACCATAATTTTTTACCTACTCTATTTGAGTTATTTGAAATTAAATTTGATGCAGTATCTAAAATATTTTTTGTAGATCGATAGTTTTGTTCTAATTTAAATACTTTACAATTTTTATAAATTTTATCAAAAGTGAGAAAGTTTTTTATTTCAGCACCTCTCCAACTATAAATTGATTGATCGTCATCACCAACACAGCAAATATTTTCATTTTTATTTACTAATAGATTTAACCATTTATTTTGAATGAAATTAGTATCTTGAAACTCATCAACTAATATATATTTAAAATTTTTCTGATATATTTCTCTAATATCACCATGATCTTCAAAGAGTTTAACGCAGAATAAGATTAAATCACCAAAATCAAAGGCATTTAAATCTTTAGTTTTGTCTTGATATATTTTGTAAACTTTTAATATTGACTTAATAATTGAACCTGATTTTTCAATTTTTACTTCATTCGGCAACAAACCTTTGTTTTTCCATTGATCAATATGATACATAATTAATTGTGGAGAAAATTTTTTAGCATCCAAATCCTCACCTTTAACAATATTTCTAATTAGTTTTTTTTGATCATCTGTATCAAGAATAGTAAAATTACTTTTGTAACCTAAAGCTTCAGCATGCCTCCTCAAAAATTTTACACTGATCGAGTGAAATGTCCCCAACCAAGGCACTGCATTTGAACTACCTTTTACATATTGCATTACCCTGTTTTGCATTTCTTTAGCAGCTTTATTTGTGAAAGTTACGCAAAGTATTTGGTTAGGCCAAGCTTTTTTCTCATTAATTATATGAATAAGTCTTGTAGTCAGAACTCTTGTTTTGCCAGAGCCGGCTCCTGCAACAATTAAATTAGGCCCTTCTGTGCTAAGTACTGCTTCTTTTTGTTCTTTGTTAAGGTTTTTAATTAAGCTAACTATGTTATTCATAAGAGAGAAGTTTCATTTATATACTAGTTGTAAAAATAAAAAAATGTTAAATAAAATTTATAAATTAATTAACAATAATTTCCCAAAAGTCTTAAAATTTGTTTTTTTTCTTAGATATCTTTTGCTTATTTTCTTTACTTCTCTTGTCATTTTTATAGTGACACCTATGTTTTTTGATTATGACAAGAGACATGCTGTGATTAAATCTCATTTAGAGAAAAATTATAATCTTAAAGTAGTAAAATCAGGAAGTATAAAATTTTACCCTTTTCCCTTCGCAAGACTAGAGTTAAATGATGTGGTGACGAAACTTAACTCTAGTAACATAAATGTAGTTACAAAAAAATTAATTGTTTATCCAAAAATTGTATCTCTTTACGACTATAAAAATTTTGATTCTAATAAAATTAAATTAAACAAAAATTTAATTTCTAGTGATTTTTTTAGTCTGAAAGATCTATATGAGTATATTTTAAATATTGAAAAGAAACTGCAAATTAGAAATTTAAATTTATTAATAAAGAATTATGATAACATCTTATTTAAACTCAATGATATAAGTTTTTCAAATTATGGATACAATCAAAATAAAATTAAAGGTGAAGTTTTTGGTAAAAAATTTAAAATAAATTTAAAAAAAAATCCTAAAAAAATCGATTTTAAAATATTACAAACTGGGATATCAATATCTCTCAATTTTTCTGACAACAACCAATTTAAAACTATTGGTAATATTAAGGGCAAGATCTTAAAAGCAAGGATAAAATCAGATTTCATGTATGACCAAGAATTGATAAAAATTAAGAATTTTTATTTCAGAGAAAAAAATTTATCTTTTGATGGTAAAGGCATTATTTTATTAAATCCTTTCTTAGAGATAAATCTTGACACACAAATAGTTAATTTTAATAAAAAATTAATTAAAAATATAAATTTAGATTCAGTTTTAAACTTCAAAGATATATTTAAGAAAATTAATAGTAATACTAATTTTGGCTTTAAACAAAAAAGATTTAGCAGAAGTATTATAGATAATCTGAATATGAAAATTAATTTAGCATATGGAAGACTCAATATCGAAAAAAGTTTTTTAATTTCCGAAAGTGAATTTAAATGTAAGAGTGAAACAAACTTATTAGAGGAATACCCAGTAGTAATTTTTGATTGTAGTCTTTCAACTCAAGACAAAAAAAAACTTTTAAAAAACTTTGACATTAAGTATAAGATAAAAAATGAACCTTTAAATTTAGGCGTAAAAGGAAATTTGAATATTTTAAATAATAAGATAAATTTTGAATCAATTAAAATTAACAAAGATTATACTGCCACCAAAGAGGATCTAAATTTTTTTAAAAATTCATTTGAAACTATTCTCTTCGATCAGAATTTTGTAAATATTTTTGATTTGTTAAAAATTAAAAGCTTTATTGATGAAGTTTCTTAATTTATTTTGGCCTAGTCATTTTAATAGGACTCATAATCTTATCATACTCTCTTTCGCTAATAAGACCTGATTTAATAACTTCGTGTTTTAATGTAGTTCCATTTTTATGAGCTGTTTTTGCAATATTGGCTGCTTTGTCATACCCTATCTTTGGAGCTAAAGCAGTGACCAACATCAATGAGTTTTCTAAAAGGAACTTAATTCGTTTTTTATCTGCTTTAATTCCTTTAACACAATACAAAGCAAAAGTTTTTGCTGAGTCACTCATTATTTCGATGGATTGCAAAATATTATGTATAATTAAAGGTTTAAATACATTTAATTCAAAATGTCCATGAGAACCAGCCATTGTTATTCCATTATGGTTTCCAATAACTTTAACGCATACCATTGTGACAGCCTCAGACTGTGTTGGATTTATTTTACCAGGCATAATTGATGATCCAGGTTCGTTTGATGGAAGTATAAGTTCACCATACCCAGCCCTTGGACCTGATCCCAAAAATCTTATATCATTTGCAATCTTCATTAAACAAACAGCAGTGGTATTTAATGTTCCCGAAAAATTTACAATTTCATCATGGGCAGCTAGTGCAGCGAACTTATTTGTTGAAGGTTTAAATGGAAGTTTTGTAATCTTACTAATTTCTTTTATTATCTTTTTATCAAAATTTTTTTTAGTATTCAAACCAGTGCCTACAGCAGTCCCACCTTGGGCTAAAAAATAAATCTCTTTAAGCGCTGCTTCAATTCTAAAAATACATTTTTTCAATTGAGCATGATAGCCCGAGAATTCTTGTCCTAAAGTCAGCGGCGTGGCATCTTGCAAATGAGTTCTACCAACTTTTACAATTTTACTAAATTCCTTTGATTTCTTGTGTAATTCTTTTTCTAAAAGTTTTAATGAGGGTAATAACTTCTCCCTTGTTTTTAAAGCTATAGCAATATGCATTGCTGTTGGAAACACATCATTAGTCGATTGAGATTTATTTACGTGATCATTAGGATGTACAGGTTTTTTAGTACCCATTTTTCCACCCATTAATTGTATTGCTCTATTAGCAATCACTTCGTTTACATTCATGTTAGTTTGTGTACCGGACCCTGTTTGCCAGACTTTTAGAGGAAAATGCTTATCATGTTTGCCCTTTAAAACTTCATCTGAAGCTTTTACGATGTATTTACTTATTTTGTGGTCTAGATCTTTATTTTTTGCGTTAACTATAGCTGCTGCTTTCTTTATAATTGCAATTGAGTGGATAACTAAAGGTCTAACTAAAAAATCCCCTATATTGAAATATTTATTTGATCTTTCGGTTGAAGCTCCCCAATACTTATCACCAGGAACTTTTATTTTTCCAATACTATCGAATTCTGTTCTGTATTTCATCTTTGATTCTTTGATATAATACAACTTTATTAGATAATTATAAAATGTAAAAGAGAAGGAATTAAAATGAGTAATTTTGAAAGTGTTAAGAAATTTATGAAAACTTTTGGGCAGGAAGTTAAAGAAAAAGCCGAATTTCCAACTGATAAAATTACCTCTCTAAGATATGATTTAATTCGAGAAGAGCTAGATGAGCTAAAAGAAGCGATAGATAATAAAGATATAAAAGAAGTTGCAGATGCTTTGACCGACATTTTATATGTTACATATGGCGCAGGACATGCCTTTGGGATAAATTTAGATAAATGTTTTGCTGAAGTTCAAAATTCTAATATGAGCAAATTAGGTGATGACGGTAAGCCTATTTATAATGAAAAAGGCAAAGTATTAAAAGGTCCAAATTATTTTAAACCTGACTTAAAAAAGTTTGTAGCTTAATGAAAAAAAATTATCATTGGATATTATTTGGCATTGCAGTCGGAATAATCTTTTACTTAGTAGATAAATATATTTTTTAGATATTTTTTTTAAAAACCAGGTTTAAGTGGTCTACTTTAAAATCAAAATTATTAAAATTTATTTTCTTATAAAGATTAGCTTTTTTAGATAATATTTTAAAATTTTGGCTAATTATTAATTTCTTTAAATAATTAAAATTAAAAATATAGCAGTACATAATAATTGGCAATAAATTTACCTGTTTCGTTATTATCCTTTTTTTTGTATCTTCATAAAAAAAACTTGAAGCGCTTATACATAAAAAACCTACCGTTTTTCTAAGAAGAAATTTTAAAATTTTTTCATAATTTCTTAAATATTGAAGAGAGCTTCCAAAATGGACAAAATTATATTTGAGATTTTTTGAATTTTTTATGTTCTTAAAAACCTTAATATCTTTAATTTTTTTATTTCTGATTAATCTTTTTAGTTCAATATTCAATTTATTTTGATTAATTATTGTAATTTCAATTCTAGGAAATTGATCTTTTAAATATAAATATAAATCTAAGTTTTCACCACCATAATCTAAAAATCTTATTTTAGCATTTTTTTTAAAATTTTTTTTTAATAAATAGTAAACATATAAATTAAATTTTTTATTTTTATAAAAAGAAAATTGATGCTCAAAAAACCCCTTTAGATATCCCACAGGATGATTGTTTAAAGGTAAATTTTTTTTATTTGTGGGTATAAAATAGATTTTGTAAAATCTACTTATTTTTCGCATTATAAGAAGCCAAAAAAAGTTTGAGATTTCTAAATTTAAAATTTTATTAATAACTTGCATAAATTTAAATTTTTTTTTGTTAATGTTTGCTTTGAACAATTAAAGATTATATAGCAATTATAATGAAAAAACTAAAACCAAAACCTCATCAATTTTGGGCTTGGTGTTCTACTTTGACAATTTTAGCTGGTGCTGTAATTGCTGCTTTGGGATTTTATCCGTTGTACTGTTATATCTTTTTAATAGGTAATAGTGGTTTAGCTATAGTCTCCTGGTTATGGAATGAAAAATCTTTAGTTGCTCTAAACACAGGTCTTGCTAGCATTTATTTAATCGGTCTAATAAATCTTTATAGTAATTAATTTTTTTTGGGGCGATCTGTAGAACGACTACTAAATCATTATTATTAAGAGAAAATAAGGACTTTTGGAAACTTCTTTGTAGAAACTTAGTAGTAAGTTTTTATTATTTGTCAGATTTCTAGTTTTCGTTCTTCGTAGTATTATCTAATTTGAAACAATTTTGTCTTTCTAATCTAATGTTATATACAATTAAAAATGCTCTTTGAAAAAATTATTAATATTTTTGATTTATATCATCAA
>CACIWZ010000008.1 GCA_902590505.1 uncultured Pelagibacteraceae bacterium | reverse complement strand
CACACAAGAATTCAAAAATTATATTTTATGAAAACAAACTCACATCAACATCAACATTTTCAATAAGTAAAAATACTCTTTTTTCAAAAATTAAAAATTTTATTTTAAATTCAAAAAACACGTACATAGATCAAAATTTTCATTAATAAAAAAATTTTTAATCTATTTTTAAAAATAGATGTGGAAGGTTTTGAATTGAATGTTCTTAAGGGTGCTAAAAAAATATTATCAAAAAAAGTAAAATTTATATTAATAGAGAGACATTTTTTTCAATCATATAAAGGTAATTCAACAGAAAAAGTGCATCTTTTTTTAAAAAAAAATAATTTTAAATTGATAAAAAGATTTACTTTTCCACTTTTGTACTTTCAAGATAATTTATATGAAAAAAAATAAACAAAATCATATAAACATGTTTCTATTAGTCCTTCTTTTTGGATGGTTTTATTCAGGAATAGCTTGGTTTTTTTTGAAGGGATAGGTTTTTTTGAATATTTTGAAATAGTTCGCCTTTCTTTAGTGTGATCCTATTGTTACTAAATAAAAAAAGTTGTGAATTAATAAGTGTTAACGCTAATACGCAGGGGCGTTCTGTTGCCAGGTGCCCCGGACCCCGTTACTTAATTAACAAAGTTAATTAAGCTGCAAGTGCAAACTTTTGATTTGCATTTATAAATTAGCCCGTTACGTCGGAGCCATCTCGAACGAAAGAACAGCCTTTAGACACCCGTCGATCCTAATTCACCCCCGTAAGTTGTAAATGGTGGAGGTGGTGGGTACTGCCCCCACGTCCGTGATGTTTATTACGAAATTCGTTTATCGTCATAGTTGGAAAACCAACACTATTAATATAAAACTCTTTTGAAGAGATTCAATAATTAATTCAAAAATGAAACTTACTAAAGAACAAAAGCAAGAAATTGCAGACCAACAAGCACAAAAAAATCAAACGAAACGAGTAACCTCACATGAATTAGAAAAAATCCTTTATGAAGCTTTACCAGTATTAGACCATGGTTTTGTGAGAGTAGTAGATTATATGGGAGATGACAGTTCAATAGTGCAGTCTGCAAGAGTTTCTTATGGAAAAGGAACAAAAAAAGTTTCTACAGACGAAGGTTTGATAAAATATTTAATGAGACATTGGCATTCAACACCATTTGAGATGTGTGAAATAAAATATCATGTTAAACTTCCAATTTTTATTGCACGTCAGTGGATCAGACATAGAACGGCAAATGTAAATGAATATTCAGCAAGATATTCGATTCTAGATAAAGAATTTTATATTCCGGCGAAAGATCAATTATCTGCTCAATCAACTTCTAATCGTCAAGGAAGAGGAGATTTAATAAGCGGAGAACAGGCAGACGAAGTATTAAAAATTTTAAAAGAGGATGCTACAAGAACTTATGACAATTATGAAAAGATGCTTAACGAAAGATATGACGGAACCACAATTGATGAGAACAAATCCGGTTTAGCTAGAGAACTTGCAAGAATGAATTTAACTTTAAATTCATATACACAATGGTATTGGAAAACTGATTTATTAAATCTTCTAAATTTTCTGTTTTTAAGAGCTGATAGTCATGCTCAATATGAGATTAGAGTTTATGCTGAAACAATGCTTGATACTGTAAAAAAATGGGTACCAATCACCCATACTGCTTTTTTAGATTACAGAGTAGGAGCAGTCCATGTGTCTGCCAAAGGAAAAAAAGTAATTCAACTTATGGCTAAAGGTGAAAAAGTTAGTCATGAAAGCTCAGGTCTTTCAAAGAGAGAGTGGAACGAGTTAATGAATTCTTTTGGATTTACTGAAAAGATCGTTTAATTTTTTCAGCTATATCTTTAAATAGTATAGATACGTCATGAATAGGATCTGCATGAGTTAAAGGATCACCTTTATCGGCTGAACTTCTTAAATCTTGATGTATAGGTAAATGGCCTAGAAATTCTTTATTAAATTCTTTTGCAGTTTTTTCAACTCCACTTTCACCAAATATCTTATACTCTTTTCCATCATCACCTTTGAAATAACTCATATTATTGATCAATCCTAATATTTTGACACCTGTTTTATCGAACATTTGAATTCCTCTTTTAACATCTAATAACGCTAAATCTTGTGGAGTTGAAACTATTACCGCTCCATCTACTTTAACTTCTTGAGCGAAAGTTAATTGTGTATCACCTGTTCCTGGCGGCATATCAATTATAATTATATCCCTATCTTTCCACAAAACTTTTTGTGTCATCGTTTTAATTGCACTAATAACCATTGGTCCTCTCCATATCATTGGTGTTAATTCATCAACCAACAAACCCATTGACATGCATTGAACACCATATTTTGTAACAGGTGTAATTGCCTTGCCATCCTCACTTTTTGGTTTTTCATTTATTTTCATTAATTTTGGTAATGAGGGGCCATAAACATCAGCATCTAATATTCCTATTTTCAAATCTAAATTCTGAAGTGCAAATGCCAGGTTCACAGCAACTGTGGATTTTCCTACTCCACCCTTAGCGCTAGATACAAGCAACGTATGCTTGGTTCCATTGATTGAAGTTTTAACAAATTGCTTTGGAGGCGGTTTTTGGCTCATAATTTTATAAGTTAATGGTCATAATAACGCTCTTACATAACTTGTTTTTGGGACAAAAGTCACTATATAAAGTGACATGAGTTTTAAAGATAGAATTTTAAACAATCAATCTCCATGGGGAACACCTCCAGGGGGAGATGGTAGTCGTGGCTCACCAGGTGGAAACGGGTCAGGTTCAAGGCAAGATCCTCCCAGTGTAGATGATCTTATTAGAAATTTTCAAAAAATAATTAATAAATTTTCCGGTGGTAAGTCCGGTGGCTCAAGGCCTATAATAATAGGGTTATTGATTGTAGCAGTTCTGTATGTTGCAAGTGGTCTTTACAGAGTTTTACCGGATGAACAAGGTGTAGTTCTAAGATTTGGTAAATATGTAAATACAACACAACCGGGTTTACATTATCACTTCCCAACACCCTTTGAGAGAGTTTTAACTCCAAAGGTAACAAAAGTTAACCGAGTAGATGTTGGTTTCAGACCGGCAAGCGACAGTGGAAGATCTTCAGGTGTAGGAAATGTTCCTGAAGAAAGTTTAATGTTAACAGGTGATGAAAACATTGTAGATATAAATTATTCAGTGTTTTGGGTTATCAAAGACGCTCAAAAGTTTTTATTTAATATTCAAAGTCCGGTAGAGACTGTAAAAGCTGCTTCAGAAACAGCCATGAGAGAAGTAATTGCAAAAAATAGAATTCAAAATATTTTAACAGAGGGAAGATCAAAAATAGAAGTCGAGGTACAAGAAATAGCTCAACTCATTTTAGATGAATATGGATCAGGAATTCAATTAACTCAGGTACAAACACAACAAGCCGACCCACCTGAACAAGTAATTGACGCTTTTAGAGATGTACAAGCTGCAAGAGCTGACAGAGAAAGATCAAAGAACGAAGCAGAAGCATACGCTAACGATGTTATTCCAAGAGCTCGAGGGGAAGCAGAACAAGTTTTACAGCAAGCAGAAGCTTATAAAAAAGAAGTAGTTGCAAAGGCAGAAGGTGAAGCAAGTCGATTTTTAGCAATTTACAATGAATATAAAAATGCCAAACAAGTTACACAGGAAAGAATGTATTTAGAAACAATGGAGAAAGTTTTAGCGGATATAGATAAAGTGATAATAGACAAAGAGTCTGGTTCAGGTGTAGTTCCTTATTTACCATTACCAGAATTAAAAAAAGGGAGTAACAATTAAATGAAAGGTATAAAGTTTATAGTTCCAGCAATCATATTAATTGGTGTTGTAGTCTTCCAATCATTATTCATTGTTCAAGAAATAAGCCAAGCAATAGTTCTTCAATTTGGTGATCCAAAGAAAATTGTTACCAAAGCTGGACTAAATTTTAAGTTACCATTTATTCAAAACGTAGTTTATTTAGATAAAAGAATTTTAAATTTAGACAACGATCCAGAGGAGGTTATAGCTGCAGATCAAAAAAGATTAATTGTAGATGCCTTCGCAAGATTTAAAATTGTAGATCCTTTAAAATTTTACATCTCAGTTGGGAATGAGAGAGTAGCTAGATCAAGGTTGTCTACAATTATCAATTCAAGAATCAGAGGTGTGTTAGGTACACAAGAATTAGCTACATTGTTGTCTACTGACAGAGCTAGACAAATGCAAATAATACAATCGCAAGTAAATGATGAGGCAAAGAATTTTGGAATTAACATTGTTGATGTTAGAATTAAAAGGGCTGACCTTCCACCAGCTAATAGTGAGGCGATTTACAAAAGAATGCAAACTGAAAGAGAGCGAGAAGCTAAAGAATTTAGAGCGCAAGGAGCAGAGATTGCTCAGAAAATTAGATCAACAGCAGATAAAGATGTAACTGTAATTCTTGCACAGGCTAATAAGAAATCTGAAATAATGAAAGGTGAAGGTGATGGTCAAAGAAATAAAATTTTTGCTAATGCTTTTGGAAGAGATCCACAATTTTTTGCCTTCTATAGAGCTATGCAGGCATATGAAAAAGCTTTAATTGGTGGAGAAACATCTTTGGTTTTATCGCCTGATAGCGAATTCTTTAAGTTCTTTGGCAAATCAATCAAGCCAGCTTTAAAGAAGTAAACAATTAAGTATTCGTGAGTGAGTTCATTATTGCAATTGGATTAATTTTTTTTGTGGAAGGCCTGTTTTTAGCCATTTTCCCGTCAAGAATTAAAAGCATATTAGAATTAATTAAAAACACACCTGAGAATAAACTTAGATTTACAGGAATAGTTTTTTTGATTATCGGTTTTTTAATAATTTGGTATATAAAAAGTTAAATGAAATTAGTTAGTAAGATATTATTATTTTTAGTTATTTTTAGCTATTCTTTTGCCAATTCAAAACCAGTTCCTGAATCTTTTGCCGATTTAGCTGACAAACTGATGCCATCAGTTGTAAATATCTCTACAACACAAACAGTAAGAACAACGACCAACCAATTTCCCTTTCAATTTCCTCCAGGATCACCTTTTGGAGAAATGTTCAAAGATTTTGAGAGACCTACAGAAAGAAAAGCATCTTCTTTAGGCTCTGGTTTTATAATAAAAACAAACGGGACAGTGGTAACAAATAATCACGTCATTGCTGGAGCTGATGATATTTTAGTGCGGGTTGGAGATAAGGAATATAAAGCTAAAGTAATAGGTGCTGATCCTTACATGGATATAGCTGTTTTGAAAATGGAAACAAAAGATCAATTTAAGCCAGTAAGCTTCGGTGACTCTGATGTAGCAAGAGTAGGAGATTGGGCAGTAGCTATTGGAAATCCTTTTGGTTTAGGTGGTACAGTAACTGCAGGAATTATTTCAGCAAGAAACAGAGACATAAACCTTACAAGATATGACGACTTCATTCAAACGGATGCTTCTATTAATCAAGGAAATTCTGGTGGTCCATTGTTTAATTTAAAAGGCGAAGTCATTGGAATTAATACCGCAATAATAGCACCAGGTCAGTCTGGCTCTATCGGAATTGGATTTGCCATTCCAGCTAATGCAGCATCGAACGTTATTGATCAACTAATTCAATTTGGTGAAACAAAAAGAGGTTGGTTAGGTGTAAGAATTCAAGAGGTAACAAAAGAAATAGCAGAAGTAGAAAAATTAAAGAAACCGCAAGGAGCTTTAGTAGCAAGTGTTGGAGAGAATAGTCCGGCAGATAAAGCAGGAATAAAGGCAGGAGACATAATTTTAAACTTTGACGGAAAAAAAATTGATACAATGAGAACGCTTCCAAAAGTAGTTGCATCTACAAAAGTAGGTAAGAGTGTAGAGCTCAAAATTTGGAGAAATAAAAAATTAATCTCAAAAAGATTAATTCTTGGGAGACTAGAGTCCTCTGAAGAATTTAAAGATAAGAAAACAAAGATAGTAAAAAAAGTTGAAGATATTGAAAAATTAAAAATAGCAGTTAGAGATATAACTGATGAGGATATTTCGTCTAGGAATTTAAGTAAAAAAACTGAAGGAGTTGTTATAACAGAAATTTCTAATCGAAGCCCATTAAATAATCTTTTAAGTATAAATGATATAATAATTGAAGTTCAAAAAACTCCCATTAAATCTTCATCTGATTTAAAAAGATTAGTTGATAATATTTTTAAAAAAGGTGAAAAGACTTTACTTTTAACAGTAATTAATAAAAATAATCAAAGACGTTATCTTGGCGTTAAAATAAATTAATTTGTCTAAAAAATTAGTACTCTTAGCAGGTCCTACAGCTTCAGGAAAATCTAAATTAGCAATCAAATTAGCAAAAAAACTTAACGGTGAAATTATAAATGCAGATAGTATGCAAATTTTTAAAGAATTTACTGTTTTGTCATCTCGACCTACTTTAAACCAAACTAAGAAAGTAAAGCATCATCTTTATGGAATAATTACAGTAAAAAAACATTTTTCCGCAGGTGAATGGCTTAAAAAAGTAAAAATTAAAATAAACACTTGTGTTAAAAAGAAAAAAATTCCAATAATTGTTGGTGGAACCGGTCTATATTTTAATACAATCACTAAAGGTATAAGTAAAATTCCTGATATTGATTTTAAAACAAGAAATAAAGTTAGAAACTTATATAAAAAACTTGGAATTAAAAAATTTTATAATGCACTAATTAAGCTTGACCCTAAAAGTAAAGGCAGAATACTTCCTACTGATCCACAAAGGATTCAAAGAGCATATGAAGTAAAACTTAAAACAAAAAAATCTCTTTATGAGTGGTTTGAAAAGACAAAATCTGATTTTTTAGAATTTGATATAAGAAAGATCTTTATTGAAATCCCAAGAGATATACTACTTAATAAAATTTCAATGAGAACAGAACAAATGTTTAAGAAAAAATGTATTAATGAAGTAAAAAAATTCAATAATCTTAAAGTCAATAAAAGTTTTTCAGCAAATAAATTAATAGGCGTTCAAGAAATAAACGATTATTTAAAGGGTTTAATAACTCTGGAACAGTGTAAAGATTTAATAAATATTAAGACTAGGCAGTATGCAAAAAGACAAAATACTTGGGCTAGAGGCCATATGAAGAATTGGAACAAGCTTTATTCGAAAAATTTCTCAAATCTTTTAAAAAAATCATTAAAAGTTGTAACCTAAAACTTGACGCAATCCATTTCTAGGCTAGATTGTATGTATGCCGAAATTATTAAGCGGAGCAGAAATTGTTTTTAAAGCACTAGAGGACCAAAAAGTAGAATATATTTTTGGTTACCCTGGAGGTGCAGTTTTGCCTATTTATGATGAATTAAAAAATCATAAATCTATTAAACATATTTTAGCCAGACATGAGCAAGGAGCAGGTCACTCAGCTGAGGGATATGCAAGATCAAGTGGTAAGCCAGGAGTTTTATTAGTTACATCCGGTCCAGGCGCAACAAATGCTGTAACTGCTTTGACAGATGCTTACATGGACTCAGTTCCTCTTGTATGTATCTCAGGACAAGTACCAACACATTTAATCGGAACAGATGCATTTCAAGAATGTGATACGACTGGAATTACACGACCATGTACAAAACATAATTGGTTAGTAAAAGATGTAAATGATCTCTCAAGAGTTTTACACTTAGCTTTCGAGGTAGCAACCACAGGGCGACCCGGACCAGTTTTAGTTGATATTCCAAAAGATATTCAATTTAAAAAAGGTAAATATAAATTTTTTAAGAATACACTTAAAAAAAAACTTAATGGTAAAGTATCTAACAAAATACATAATTCAGAATTAGATAAATTTATCGATTTGATGAAAAAATCCTCAAAGCCTATCTTTTACACAGGTGGCGGAGTTATAAACTCAGGACCTGATGCTAGTAAACATTTGCGAGAATTAGTTTCTCTAACCGGCTTTCCGATAACTTCAACTCTACAAGGACTTGGAGCATATCCTGGCGATGATCCACAATTTTTGGGTATGCTTGGTATGCACGGAACTTATGAAGCAAATAACGCGATGCATGACTGTGACTTAATGATAAACATTGGAGCTAGATTTGATGATAGAATTACCGGAAAGGTTGATGAATTTTCACCTGGTTCAAAAAAAATTCATGTCGATATTGATCCTTCTTCAATTGGAAAAAATATAAAAGTTGATCTTGCTATAGTTAGCGACGTTACAGAGCTTTTGAAGTCCTTAAACAAAAGATTCAAAGAGAAAAATAAAAACTTTGTAAGTTCTAACAAACAGAAAACATCAAAATGGTGGGAGCAAATAGGAAAATGGAGAGAAAAAAAGTCTTTAAATTTTATAAATAGCAATAAGGTTATAAAACCTCAACATGCAGTACAAAGGCTGTATGAACTAACAAAAGATCAAGACACTTTTATTACTACAGAGGTTGGTCAACACCAAATGTGGGCAGCACAGCATTATAAATTTAATAAACCTAACAGATGGATGACATCTGGCGGACTTGGAACAATGGGATACGGACTTCCAGCAGCAATTGGTGTTCAAATTGCTAATCCTGGTAAACTTGTTGTTGATATCGCAGGAGAAGCATCTGTCTTAATGACTATGCAAGAAATGTCTACAGCTGTTCAATATAGGTTACCAATAAAAATATTTATTTTAAATAACGAATACATGGGAATGGTAAGGCAGTGGCAAGAACTTTTACATGAAAAAAATTATTCTGAAAGTTACACTGCTGCTCTCCCAGACTTCGTTAAACTAGCAGAATCTTACGGTTGTGTAGGAATAAGAGCAAAAACACCTGAAGAGTTGGATGGAAAAATTAAAGAGATGATTAATATTGATAAACCAGTAATATTTGATTGTGTTGTCGATAAAGCAGAAAATTGTTTTCCTATGATACCTTCGGGTAAACCACATAACCAAATGATCTTAGGCCCAGAGGAAGAGGAACAAATATCTGATGAAGGGAAAATTTTAGTTTAATGGCAAAGTCTAAATCCGCCTATAGCGTTCCTGGAAAAATCGGAAAAATTGAAAGACGTATAATTGTTGTATGGGTTGATAATGAAGCTGGTGTGCTTGCCAGGATAGCAGGACTTTTTTCTGGCAGAGGATATAATATAGAATCATTGGCGGTTGCAGAAGTTGATAAAAAAAAACATATTTCTAGAATTACAATTGTTACTGAGGGAACTCCACAAGTAATTGAACAAATAAATTTACAGCTTAAAAAACTTGTGCCAGTACATAAGGTTGCAGATTTCAAACGAGGTGAAAAAGATATTCTTTTTAGAGAATTAGCATTGTTTAAAATTTTAGGAAATTCAAAAAAAATAGAAAAAGTAAAAAAAATTTGTAAGAAATTTAATCCTGTAGTTCTTGATAAAACAAGTAAATCTGTCGTAATACAAGTAACTGCCTTAAGAGCTGAAATTGATAAATTAGCTCTTGATTTAAAAAGTTTAGGCCTTATAAGCACTTCTAGAACGGGTGCAGTAGCAATGACGAAAGGACCAAAAATATTTAATTAATTATGAAAACTTATTACGATAAAGATACTAATAAAGATTTAATTAAAAATAAAAAAGTTGCAATTTTTGGTTACGGAAGCCAAGGACATGCTCACGCGTTAAATCTTAAAGACAGTGGTGTGAAAGAAGTTGTGGTAGCCTTACGAGAAGGATCCTCAAGTATTAAAAAAGCAGAAAGTGCAGGATTAAAAGTAATGTCTCTATCAGATGCAGCTGCATGGGCTGATGTGGTAATGATGTTAACGCCTGATGAACTTCAATCAGAAATTTACAAAAATCATATTGAGCAAAGAATGAAAGAGGGAACAAGTTTAGCTTTCGCTCACGGGTTAAATATTCATTTTGATTTAATTAATGCTAGAAAGGATCTTGATGTGTTTATGGTAGCTCCCAAAGGCCCAGGTCATACTGTGAGAAGTGAATATCAAAAGGGCGGAGGAGTGCCTTGTTTAATGGCTGTTCACAAAGACAGCTCAGGCAAAGCAAAAGATTTAGCTTTATCTTATGCTTCTGCTGTTGGAGGTGGTAAAGCTGGTATAATAGAAACTACTTTCAAAGATGAATGCGAAACAGATTTGTTTGGAGAACAAACAGTTTTATGTGGTGGTTTAGTCGAGTTAATTAAGAATGGTTTCGAAACTTTAACAGAAGCTGGTTATCCACCTGAAATGGCATACTTTGAAACTCTTCATGAAGTAAAATTAATTGTTGATCTTATTTATGAGGGTGGGATCGCAAATATGAATTATTCAATTTCAAATACTGCAGAATATGGTGAATATGTTTCAGGGAAAAGAATTGTAGATAATAAGACTAAAGAAAAAATGAGAGAAGTTCTTAAAGACATTCAATCTGGAAAATTTACTAAACAATGGATGGATGAACATAAATCCGGTCAAAAAAACTTCTTAAAAATGAGGCAAGATTTAGCAAAACATCCTATTGAAAAGGTTGGAAAAGAGCTTCGTGCTATGATGCCGTGGATTGGTAAAAATAAGCTAGTCGATAAAGATAAAAATTAACCCAATCTGAGTCTAAAACACTATCTTGAACCACATAATTATTTGCAAATTCTAGCTTTGATTGTAATATGAGATGCTTTTAATTTTTACAATTATTAATTTATGACAGAAAAAAATAGAATTATAATTTTTGATACTACGATGCGTGATGGGGAACAGTCTCCAGGTGCATCAATGAGTTTGGAAGAGAAATTACAAATCTCTAGAGTTTTTGATGAATTAGGAGTGGATGTTATTGAAGCAGGTTTTCCCATAGCATCTCCCGGAGATTTTGAAGCTGTTACAGAAATTAGTAAAACTTTGAAAAGATCAATTCCTGCAGGTTTAGCTAGAGCTACAAAAAAAGATATTGATGCTTGTCATCAAGCTTTGAAGCATGCAAAAAATTTTAGAATTCATACTTTTATTTCAACAAGCCCTCTTCATATGAAACATAAGTTAAATAAATCGCCTGAAGAGGTTCTAGATTCAATTCAAGAAAGTGTTACTTATGCTAGAAAGTTTACTGACGATGTTGAGTGGTCATGCGAGGATGGAACACGAACGGATATGGACTATATGTGCAAGACAGTGGAACTTGCTATTAAATGTGGAGCCAAAACTATTAATATTCCAGACACAGTTGGTTACACAGTCCCATCTGAGTTTAAGAAAATTATAGAGACATTAATTAATAAAGTTCCAAATATTGATAAAGCAATTCTTTCTACTCATTGTCATAACGACTTGGGATTAGCAGTAGCTAATTCTTTAGCGGGGGTTATGGCTGGAGCAAGACAAATTGAGTGTACAATTAATGGGATTGGTGAAAGAGCTGGTAATGCTGCCCTTGAAGAAGTTGTTATGGCTATGAGAACAAGACACGATTTAATGCCTTACACTACAAATATAAATACAAAACTTTTAAGCAAAGCTTCAAAAGTTGTTTCAAACGCAACAGGTTTTCCTGTTCAATTTAATAAAGCGGTCGTAGGTAAGAATGCATTTGCCCATGAATCAGGCATACACCAAGATGGAATGTTGAAGAATAGAAATACTTACGAAATAATGACACCAGAGAGTGTTGGAGTAAAAAAAACATCATTAGTGATGGGAAAACATTCAGGCCGACATGCATTTAGAGACAAATTATCTGATATGGGTTATGTAGATGTCACTGATGATATTATAAACACTGCTTTTGGTAAATTTAAAATCTTAGCAGATAAGAAAAAACATATTTATGACGAGGATATTGCTGCATTAGTTGATGACAGCTTAGTGACAGAAGATAATGTAATTAAATTAAAATCTTTAAAGGTTTTTGCTGGAACTGGTGAACCTCAAAAAGCAGAAATGACTTTAGAAATTTTTGGCGAAGTAAAAAGCGCAACAGATACAGGAGATGGTCCTGTAGATGCAATTTTCAAATGTATTAAAAAACTTTATGCTCATGACGTAAAACTTTTATTATATAACGTACATGCAGTTACTGAAGGTACTGATGCTCAGGCAACAGTAAGTGTAAGAATAGAAGAAAAAGGTAAAACTACAGTAGGCCAAGCTGCAGATACCGATACACTAGTTGCATCAGCTAATGCTTATTTAAGTGCTTTAAATAAATTAATTATAAAAAGAAAAAAAACAGCGCCAGATGATGAAAATCTAAGCGCTCAAATATAGAAAGGTAAATATGTTTAAAGGTTTAACAGGATTAACATCACTTTGGTCACAAGATATGGCGATCGACTTGGGCACAGCAAACACCTTAGTAGTACTTAAAGATCAAGGTGTTGTATTAAATGAACCCTCAGTGGTAGCAGTTATAGAAGATGCAGGTAAAAAATCAGTTCTCGCAGTGGGAGATGAAGCAAAGACAATGTTAGGTAGAACCCCAGGGAATATTTCTGCAATAAGACCTTTGAAAGATGGGGTAATTGCTGATTTCGTAGTTACAGAGGAAATGATTAAGCACTTTATAAAGAAAGTTCATAAAAAGAATGCTTTTGCTAACCCAAGAATTTTAATTTGTGTTCCAACTGGATCTACTCCGGTTGAGAGAAAAGCTATTCAAGACTCTGCATTAGCAGCAGGTGCTAGAAAAGTTCAACTTATTGAAGAGCCTATTGCTGCAGCAATCGGTGCAGGACTTCCTATTTCAGAAGCAACTGGTTCAATGGTTGTTGATATCGGCGGAGGTACAACAGAAATCGCAGTGATGTCATTAGGTGGGGTAGTTTATTCCAAATCTTTAAGAGTAGCGGGAGATGCACTTGATCAATCTATAATTGCTTACATGAGAAAGAAAATGAACTTAATGATTGGAGATTCTACGGCAGAAAAAATTAAGAAAGAAATAGGTACCGCTATACCTTCAACAAATAATACCTTTTTAATGAAAGGAAGAGATATAAGATCAGGAACTCCAAAAGAAATTGAACTTACAGAAAAAGACGCCTGTGAAGCTTTGATGCCTATATTAAATCAAATTTTAGGCGGTATAAAAGAAGCTTTAGAAAATACTCCACCAGAATTATCTGCAGACTTAATCGACATGGGTCTAGTTTTAACTGGAGGTGGTGCTTTATTAAAAAATATTGATAAATTAATTTCTCAAGATACCGGTTTACCTGTAACTATAGCTGACGACCCACTATCATGTGTGGCTATAGGAACTGGAAGAGCTCTAGAAAATGAAGAATTGTTTTCTACTATGTTATCTGAGTATTAATTTATTTAAATGAATAAATGTCAGTTAGTAGAGATGATTTTAGTATAGCTTTTCGTTCTGCTCTTCTTCAAAGAGGAGGAGCTCAGAAATTCTCAGTTCTCTCTTTAATTTTTTTAGCTTTAACCATATTTTTTTTAGATGTATATGGAGTTAAATTTACTCAACCAGTCAGAAGTTTTTTAAATGACGTTGTTTATCGTGTAACTTTTTTAGCCTCTACTCCAACAAGATTTTTACCTCAAGCTGGTAAAGATATTTCAAGTTTTTTTAATGTAAAAGAGGAAAATGAAAGATTAAAGTTAGAATTAGAAAAATATAAGTCACTTGAATTAAATGTTGAATTTTTAACAGATGAGAACAAAAACTTACAAAAAATTTTAGAAACTGAATATTTTAATAAAAATTTAAGCAATATTATACTAGCGAAAGTCTTAGTCGATAAGAATAGTCCTTTTTTAAAATCTATTATCATAAATAAGGGGACGCGCGCGGGTATTTTGAAAGGAATGCCAGTAACTAAAGATAATTATTTAGTCGGAAGAGTAGTTGAAACAAACTATTTGTCTTCAAGAGTTTTACTTTTAAATGATCTAAATAGTAGAATTCCAGTAACTTTAAATCAGGGCGCGCAAGCTATATTATCTGGTAGCGGGACAAAAAATCCGATTTTAGAATATTTACCGGAGGATTACGAAACAATTGAAGATATAAATGTTTTTGCATCAGGAAAAGATGGGATATTTACATCTGGTACACCTATTGGCATTACAAACACTGAAGGCACAGTTGATCTTTTCATTGATCCAAATCAGCTCTCTTTTGTAACGGTTAATTTAAATGTTCAAAATAAAGAAAAATTATAATGGCTAAGAGTTCTTTTATAAATAAAATATTTAATGCTGGCCCATTAATTCTTTTATATTATTTATGTCTAAGTGAAGTAGACACAAATCTTGAAAAAATATTTGAAATCTTTACGTTAAACTTTCAGATTATCCTAATTTATTTTTGGGTTCTTAAAAGACCAGATATTATGGCTAACGGACATGTATTTTTGGCTGGATTAATTAATGATGTGGTAATGGGATTTCCTTTAGGTATAAGCTCATTGTCATATTTAATCATAATTTTTGTTGGGACATATGTAAGAAATAAAAGCGTTAATACCACAATAGCCTCAGATTGGTTCACATTCTTTATGGCTATGATTTTTTCGAACATACTTTTCTTTTCATTATTAAACAATTTTTCTGATCTTTCTTTCACCTACTCCAAAATAGGATACAACATGTTTTTCACTCTCTTTATGTTCCCTATATTTTGGTTGTTGTTTAATATTTATCAATTGACATTTATAGGTAATCGAGATGCTTAGTCCAAGTTCTGGAAATACTGTTATTAAGTCAAAACTAATTGGCAGAAGAATGTTTTTACTCACTGCTGCAAAAGCAATTGTAACGTTTGGAATTATAGGTAGATTAGTATCTTTACAAATTAATGAGAGAACAAAATATAAAACTTTATCTGACAAAAATAGATTTAGAGAATGGAAATTAGCACCTGAAAGAGGTGTAATTAGAGATTTTTTTGATAAAGAAATAGCATCAAATCAACAGGTTTATCAAGTTCATTTAATACCAGAGAACTCTAAAGATATTGAAAAACTATTTGTTAGACTAAAAACAATTCTAAATATCACAGAGAAAAAATTATTTTATCTAAGAAGAGTCATTGCTAAGCAAAAACCGTGGGAACCTATTATAGTTTCAGATAATATAACATGGTCAGAATTTTCCAGATTAAATTTATTCTTACACGAACTTGAGGGAGTAAAACCTATTGTATCGGTCGCCAGAATGTATCCTGATAATTCATCTGCTCATATTTTAGGTTATGTTTCTCAGGTAAGCGCTAAAGATCTTCAAACAAAGAAATATTTAAAAGATTTACACGTTCCAGGAATGAGTATTGGTAAAACTGGTCTTGAGAGAAAATTAGATGAGGAAATTATAGGTAAAATTGGATTTCAAAGATTTGAGGTAAATGCCTATGGAAAAAGAATCAAACAAATTTTGATTAATGAAGGCCAGGCAGGAAAAAGTTTCAAAACAACTCTAGATTTTGAAGTTCAAAAATTCACAAGTGAACTTATAAAAGAAAAAGCTGCCGCTGTTTGTGTTATGGACGTATATAATGGAGATATTGTATCTCTTGTTTCTTCTCCAACTTTTGAACCTAACGAGTTCGTTCATGGTTTGGATAAAAATTATTGGAACAGTTTAATAAAAAATGAAATGAAACCACTTACAAATAAAGCTATTGCTGGTCTATATCCGCCTGGATCAACTATAAAAACTCTTGTTGCTTTAAGTGCTTTAGAGAATGGAGTTATAAAACCACTAGACACTTTTAAATGTGAGGGAAAAATTGAACTTTATGGAGAAAAATTTCACTGCTGGGAAAAAGATGGCCACGGTATTGTAAATTTAAGGAAAGGAATTCAAAGATCTTGTGACGTATACTTTTATGAAGTTGCAAGAAAATTAGGAGTAGATAGATTATCTGAAACAGCTAAAAAATTTGGTCTTGGAAAAAAAGTTCTTAACGGCTTTATTGAAGAGAGGGCAGGTGTAGTACCTAACACAAAGTGGAAGAAAAAATTTATAGGTCAAAATTGGTATTTAGGTGAAACTTTGCACTCCGGTATCGGTCAAGGATATTTTCAAAGTACTCCTTTACAACTCTGTTTAATGACAGCGCAAATTGCAAATGGTGGATTTGAAATAAAACCAAGAATAATCTTTGATAAAAAGAATAACAATTTAAGAGAGTACATCAAATATAAAAATGAGAATCCTAATGATCCTCTTCCAACAGATTTATTAGTATCGAATTTTGAACTTAAACCTCTTTTTAAAAATCAAGAACATATTAATTTAATTAAAGATGCAATGTTTTCTTCATCTAATGAACCAGGCGGCACATCTTATAGGCATCGATGGGAAAATAAAAAATTTACTTTTGCTGGAAAAACAGGATCATCACAAATAAAAAGATTTACTGAAGCTCAACGTGAGGCTGAAGTAAAGCAAGAGAGTTTACCTTACAAAGATAGAGACCATGCACTATTTGTTGCTTATGCACCATACAGTGATCCTAAATATGCAATAAGTGTTTTAGTAGAGCATGGAGGCTCAGGTGGAAAAGCAGCTGCCCCAATTGCTAAAAAAGTAATTAAAAAAGTTCTAGAACGACACGAGTTAAGAGAGAGAATTGATAGTTTACTAGGAGAGCAAGTATAATGTTTAGAGCTAGATCCATACAATCGTCATTGAGTATAAAAGATAAAATTATTTCAATAGATTATATTTTAGTAATTTCGATATTTATTCTTGGACTTACAAGTATATTAGCTATGTATTCTACAGATGGTGGGGAATTTAAATATCATACAAAAAGTCATATACTTCGTTTCTTCGTTTTTTTTGGTATGTTTTTGACATTATCATTCATTCAAATAAGATTTTGGCATAGTCAAAGCTATTTAATTTATATTTTGTTCTTTGTATTATTGTTAGGAGTTAAATACTTTGGATTAACTTCCTCTGGCTCTAAAAGGTGGTTAGACCTTTACTTTATGAATTTACAACCTTCTGAATTAATGAAAGTAGGTCTTATTTTATTTCTAGCTAAATATTATCACCGTACTTCAATTGAAAATTTAAATCGTGTCAGATATTTATTTTTACCTATTGTTGTTTTAATTGCTCCGATAATATTAGTTGCAACTCAACCAGATTTAGGTACTGCATTACTAATTGCTGCTGGTGGTCTTACCGTCGCTTGGCTAGCTGGTGTTAGAGTAAAATTTTTTGCTATTTCAGGTCTAGCATTTTTAGCATTATTACCGATAGCTATTTCTTTTTTAAAACCATATCAAAAATCAAGAATTTTAACTTTTTTAAATCCCGAAAGAGATCCTTTAGGCGCTGGATATCAAATCATTCAATCCAAAATAGCTATTGGTTCAGGTGGATTGTTCGGAAAAGGTTTTTTACAAGGGTCTCAGAGTTATTTAGATTATTTACCTGAGAAACATACAGATTTCATATTTACCTTATTTTCTGAGGAATTCGGTTTTTTTGGCTCACTATTTATTCTTTTTTTATATGCAATTATTGTTTGGAGGATCATAAAAATCGGAAATGTTACAAGAAGTAATTTTGGTAAACTTTTCTGTTATGGTTTTGGAACTGCTTTTTTTATATATGTAGTAGTAAATATGATGATGGTTCTTGGGCTTTTACCGATAGTTGGTTCTCCTTTACCGATTTTGTCTTATGGAGGTTCATCGATGATGGCAATAATGTTGGGATTGGGTATAGTTATGTCCTGTAAAGTCTATAAAGACACACCCGTAAACTAGCTAATTTAAACCTAATATGGTCAAATTTGATTTTATTAGGTACTTGTATATTATATTAATAGGTGGTTAATTTATGAAAAATATTATGTTTGGTGACAAGAAAAAAAAACTTACTGACTCAGAAAGATCGTTAATTAGCGAAACCGTAAGCATAGAAGGAACAATCAATAGCTCAGGTGCTATAGATGTTGCAGGCTTAGTAAAAGGTCCAGTTTTTTCAAAAGAGATAATCATAAGAGAAACAGGTTCTATTACTGGAACGATCGAGGGAGATCACGTTGAAATTCACGGACACTTAGATGGTAAAGTGTCTGGTCAAGACATTGTAATTGGATCAACTGGAACTGTAAAAGGTGATATAGAGTTTGGAAATAATCTTAAAACTGAAAACGGTGCTGATATTGACGGTTACATCAAAAAGACAAATAAATCAAAAACTACACTTACTGGTGACTTTTTATTCAAGAAAAAAGACAAAAAAGAATCTTCAGAGACAGAGGACAGACCTGAAGTTGTAAACAAAGAACTTCTAGCCTAATCTACCGCACTTTTATTTTCTAAAGTTTTCAATATAATTTCCTAATGGAAAATTATAAATGTAAATCAGTTGGTATAATAGGTTCAGGCATTCAAGGGGTTTGCACTGGCCTCCAACTTATTAAAAAAGGGATACCAGTAACTTTATTTGATCGCCAAGATCCCTTATCTAGTGAATATAAGCCTGCTTCTTATGGAAACGCAGGTCACTTTTCGCCTTATGCAGTTTTACAATTCAATCGGCCTGATATCTTATACGATGTTCCGAAAATGCTGATAAGTTCTTACGGACCACTTGCTTTAAAGTGGAACTACATCCCAAAAATGTTCAACTGGTTTTTTCATTATTTTAAAAATTGTAATCAGGAGTCTATGCTTCACACTGCAAAGTATATGCACCAAATTTTAAGTTTATCTAATGATGCTTATGAAGAAATTTTTCAAGAAATTGATATTTCAGGCTTAGTAGAAAAGAGAGGAATTATATATGTATGGACAAATAAAAATTTAAAAAGCAGAAATTTAGAGATAAAAATTCGCGACCAGTTAGGGATTGAACAAAAATTATTAACTAAGAAAGAGATTTTAGAATTAGAACCAAATTTAAATCCTGTTTTTGATGCAGGAGTAATATACGAAAGCGCTATGCATGCTAGAGATCCCCACGGGATTTTAAAAAAGATATTTAAATTATATTTAGATAAAGGCGGTAAATTTATTCAAACAAATATCACATCAATTGAGCAATCAGCTTTTGATGAGACTATAATCAAGTCAGAAAATGAAGAGTTTAAGTTTGAAAAGTCAGTGATTGCTTCTGGAGCTTTTTCAAAAAAACTAACTGACCAATTAGGAGAGAATATTCCACTTGATACCGAAAGAGGATATCATGTTCATTTTAAAGGAAAGGATCATCTAATATCTAGACCTGTAATATTTTTAGACCGTGGATTTGGTATGACCCCAATGAATCAAGGTTTAAGAGCGGTTGGAACTGTTGAATTAGGTGGTTTAGAAAATCCGCTGTCAGAAAAAAGGATTGAATACGTCATTAAATGCGCGAAAGAGTTATTACCTCAACTTGGTAAACATGAGGATGAATGGTTAGGATTTAGACCAACACTTCCAGATTTTTTACCAATTTTAGGACCTTCGTTAAAAAATAAAAATATAATTTACGCCTTTGGCCACCAACATTTAGGGTGGACATTAGGTGCTATTACAGGCAAAATTATCTCTGGAATAGTTGCTGGAGAGAAAACAAATTTAGATTTAACTCCATACAGCTCAAAAAGATTTAATTAGGAATTATTTGTCAAAAAATTATATAGCTTATTCTTTTTTAACTTTAGCAGCTTTATTTTGGTCAGGAAATTTTATTATTGGTAAATTTGCAACTTTATTTGAAGTCCCACCACTTACTCTAAATTTTCTAAGATGGGTCATGGTATGGTTTATATTGATACCTTTTACATTTAAAGAAATTGTAGCTAAGAGAAATTATATTAAAAAAAACTTTTTGGTAATAAGTGTTATGGGTATATTAACAATTAGTACTTTTAATTCAGTTGTCTATTTTGCCTTAAACTTTACACAAGTAATTAATGCAGTTCTAATGTTAGCTGCAATCCCTCCGACGATAATTATTTTTTCATCAATTATGAATATTGAAAAAACAAATATTTTTCAAATATCCGGGTTAATCTTATCAATATTTGGAGTAGGAACAATTATTTCAAATGCAGACATTCAAAAAATAATTTCTTTAAGTTTTAATATAGGTGATATATGGATGCTAGTTTGTGTTTTAAGCTGGTCTTTATATTCAACGTTACTTAAAAAAAGTAAGCTTGAATTATCTCAATTTTCTTTAATTCAAACAATGGTCACCATAGGATTAATATTTCTGTTTCCACAATTTCTGTATGAACAATCAATTGGATTAGACATAAAAATAAATAAAGCTTTTATCTTTATTTTGATGTATGTAGTTATTTTTCCTGCAATTGCAGCATATTATTGTTGGCAGAAAGCTATTGAGCTCATAGGACCCAACAGATCATCTTTGTTTATTCAATTAATGCCACTTTTCAGTGCATTGATGGCAATAATAATTTTTAAAGAAAAATTTCAATTCTATCATTTTATTGGAGCAACTTTTATAATTTCTGGTATTTATTTATCAAATAGAAAAACCCAATGATTAAAGTTGCAGTAATAGATGATTATCAAAATGCTTTTCAACAGATCGTTGATATTGAAAAACATAAAGATAAATTTGACTTTCAAGTTTTCAATGAACCTTTTGCAGACGAAAAAGAGGCTGCTGTTGAACTAGAAGATTTTGAAGCCTTATTTATTATGAGAGAAAGAACACCTATTACGAAGACTTTGATAGAAAACTTGCCTAAATTAAAATACATCATGACCTCTGGAACGAGAAATAAAGCGATAGATTTAGAAACAGCAAAGAATAAAAATATTATTGTATGTGGTACAGAAATTAATTCTAATCCTGCAGCAGAAGTTACTTGGGCTTTAATTCTAGGACTTTACCGAAACATGAAACAGGAAATTGACAATATGTTTCAAGGTTATTGGCAAACAACCATTGGTTTTGAATTAAAAGGTAAAATGTTAGGTTTAATCGGTCTTGGGAAAATTGGTACCCAAGTTGCAAAAGTTGCTAAAGCTTTTGGAATGGAAGTGTGTGCTTGGAGTGAAAATTTAAATCTATCTCATGCAAATGAATTAGGAGTTTTGCCCATGAGTAAAGAAGATTTACTTAAGAACTCAGATATAATCTCTATTCATTTAGTTTTAGGTGAAAGGTATAAAAACTTAATTACAAAAAAAGAAATAGAAATGATGAAAAAAACAACTTTTCTAATAAATACTTCGAGAGGACCAATTATAAATGAAAATGATTTAGTTGAAGCTTTAAAAGACGAAAAGATAGCTGGAGTTGGTTTAGATGTTTACGACAAAGAACCTCTTCCACAAGACCATAAATTAAGATTTCTTCCTAATGCTTTGCTGTTGCCTCATATTGGATACGTAACAGCAGAAAATTATTCAAAATTTTATTCGCAAATGATTGAAAATCTTGAAAGTTGCCTTAAAAATAAGCCTCTAAGGCTAATTACATAGATAAGCTCTTCCATTATAGGTTGTAATAGATATAAACTCAATTTGAGTGATTCGTTTGTTTAATGACAAGCAAATCTCTGTTTGAATAAAGATAAATTTAAAAAGGGAGTATGAAAAAAATTTTAGGTTTATTGATAGGATTTACTTTACTAACAGGTTGCGCAGAATCTTTAGCTCTATTAGGACCTACTTCCTCAGCTGCAACGGGTGGAAATATTGCCCAGGCAGCCCTTTCTTCAGCAGTGAATTTCGGAGTAAAAAAACAAACTGGAAAAAGTCCAATTGAACATGCAGTAGCATATGCAGAAGAAGTAAATACTGATAAAAAAAAGGAACCTTGTTTATCTTTTGCTGAAAAAACTAATTCCGAACTTTGTGCAATAGTAAAAAAGCAATTAAAATTAACTAAATCTAAAATTCTGATGAGATCAAAGGAAAAATCTATAAAAGACCTTACTTCATCACTTCAGCCCAAAATAAATAAAAAATCTAAAATTAAGTTCTTAGATTAATTAATTCTAAACAAATCTTATCTTTAACTTAAGATCTTAACCACCATGGGTTGTGTTAATAAAAATTACCACACACACAATTAACTTTTATTTAACGATTAAGGAGATATATGAAACCAATCAATACAAATCTATATAATGAAAAAGATACTGCTATTATCATCAATTATTTTCTTGCTCAACGGATGTGCTGAGTCGTTAGCATTACTCGGTTCAGGCGCATCGAATGGAAGACTTGTTCAGTCCAGTTTAAATTCAGTGATAAGTTATGGGGTAAAAAAACAAACAGGAAAAACTCCCTTGGAACACGCTATTGCTTATGCAGAGGAAAAAAATCCTGAGAGAAAAAAAGAAACCTGCATTTCCTCTTTTGAAATAACAAGGTCTGAATTTTGCACAATTGTTAAAAAACAAATTAAATTAAAAAGTACTGCAATGATAGATAATACAGCAGACATTGTGAAAGAATACCCGATAAAAAAAATTAAAATTATTACTAAGATTGAAGAGATAGCGAAAAAATCTAATATTTATAATAGAAGGTAGTTTTTTTTAATGATGGTCCCAACAGAATTGGGACCACCTTATTAATATTTTAAGCAGCTAAAGCTTGCTTGATATCCGCAACAATATCGTCTGGATGTTCTATACCAATCGACAATCTTACGTAACCTGGTGTAACACCTGCAGCTAACATTTCTTTCTCAGTTAATTGACTGTGAGTTGTTGTAGCTGGATGAATTGCTAAACTTCTAGCATCACCAATATTTGCTACGTGGTAAAGCATTTTTAAGTTATCAATAAACTTAGCTCCTGCTTCTTTTGTTCCTAGATCCATACCTATTAAAGATCCATAACCACCTTGCATATATTTTTTAGCTCTATCTCTAATTTCACCTTGATAATTAGTTGGATAGATTACTTTTTTAACTTTTTTGTGACCATCTAAGAAATTCACAACTTTCTCTGCATTACTACAGTGTTGTTTCATTCTTAAAGCTACAGTTTCCAAACCTTGAATGATTTGAAAAGCATTGAACGGACTTAATGGAGCACCTAAGTCTCTCAGTAAAACCACTCTAGCTCGGATTACGAATGGGATATTAGCACCAGTTAATTGTGGAACTGCATCTGCCCAAACTGCACCGTGATAACTTTGATCTGGCTCATTTAATAGAGGTTGTCTTTTTCTATCTTTAATCCAATCAAAATTTCCTCCATCTACAATTATTCCTCCAATTGAAGTACCATGACCACCAATATATTTTGTTAAAGAGTGCATTACAATTGCTGCTCCATGAGCTAAAGGTTTACATATTACTGGCGAAGCTGTGTTATCGATAATTAAAGGAATACCTTTTTTTCTACCGATATCAGAAACTTCTTTAATTGGAAAAACACGAAGATAAGGATTTGGAAGAGTCTCACCATAGTAAGCTCTAGTTTTATCATCAGTCACTTTTTCGAAGTTTTTTGGATCTGCAGGATCTGCAAATCTAACTTCAATACCTTGTTGCCTTAAAGTATTTTTGAATAAGTTAACTGTACCTCCGTATAAATCAGTCGAAGCAACAATGTTATCTCCAGCTTGTGCTAAGTTTTGAATACACATTGCTGAAGCAGCTTGACCTGATCCGACTGCGCATGCCGCCACACCGCCTTCAAGCGCTGCAACCCTTTTTTCTAGCACATCTACAGTTGGGTTCATTATACGAGTATAAATGTTACCAAACTCTTTTAGACCAAATAAATTTGCAGCATGTTCTGCATTTTTGAATTGGTAGGAAGTTGTTTGATAAATCGGAACTGCTACAGCTGTTGTAGTAGGATCAGCTCTATAATCACTACCATGTAAGCCAATAGTTTCCGGATGTTTAAAATCAGCCATTGATTTTCCCCCTTATTGTTTCTCTTGTCGTTTCGTTCATTTTTTCTCCGTCTTTCTGGAGAAGAATGAACGAAGTTTAATTCTGTTCATCTTCTCCTTTTTAGTACTTTGGCATGTGCCAGGTGTACAATATGGTTCAAATACCCGGTTTTATTTTAGATTATTCCAAAAAAAAACCACCGGCTAAAGCGGTGGTCTGTGAGACTTAGACGCTTTAGCAGGATTTATAAAGCGCCCGCAAGTTGCCTTAACTCGGCGCTAAGAGGTTTATAGCAAATAAATAATCATTATGTCAAATGTTTATTAAATGTTATTCCAGAACGTTTTTGCAAGGTTTATACCTGATAAATCTCTATAAGCTGCAAGGCCGGTGGGGCTAGTTACATTAATATCACCTATTAATTTCTCTTGAATAAAATCAATACCGGCAAAATAAATTTTATTTTTGACGAGCAACTTCCCTATAGCTCTACTTGCTTTCCTTTCTTTATTTGTAAGTTTAGTTAATTTAGCGCGAGCTCCTTTACTCATATTCGATAAAATACTCCCTTTTTTTGGAACTCTAGATATAGCGCCCACAATCTTACCTTTAATAATAAAAACTCTTTTATCTCCTCTAGAAACTTCAGGAAGAAACTTTTGAAAAAATAAATGATTATTTTTTTTAAGTAATTTTCTGATTTTATTTGCATTGAAAGATTTCAATAGGATGACGTTGTTTCCACTAAAACCATCAATAGGTTTTACCACAACTAATTTTTGTTTTTTGAAAAATTTTTTTATTTCTTTTTGATTTTCACTTATTAAAGTAGGAGGCATATACTTCATAAAATTAATAGAAAACATCTTTTCTGATACGTTTCTTACCGCAAAAGGATGATTAATTATCTTAACTTTTCTTGAAATATGATTGAGCAAGAAAGTTGTATACAAATAACGGCTATTAAAAGGTGGATCGTTTCTAATTAAAATTACATTAGATTTTTCTAAATTAAAATTAATAGTCTTTAAAATTGAGTAGAAATTCTTTTTATTATTGTTAATTTTTATATGTTTACAAAAGGCTACAACTTTTCCATTTAAAAAACTTAGATCTTCAGGTCTAAAATAATAAACTTTATAGCCTCTTTTTTGTGCTTC
>CACIWZ010000007.1:20000-32991 GCA_902590505.1 uncultured Pelagibacteraceae bacterium | reverse complement strand
AAAAAAAAATTTCTTTTTTTAAAAATACAATTAATGAAAAAGAAATAAGTCCAAAAAAAAAATGGTTTGAAAAATTTGAAAAATACTGGACACCAAGTGAAGAAAACGCACTCTTACAGCTGAAAAATTTTATCAATAGCAGGATTGAAAATTATTCAGAAGGTAGAAATTTTCCTTATCTTCCTGGTACTTCAAGACTATCCCCCTTTATTAAGCACGGACAGATTCATGTTGAAACAATTTGGGATGAGTGTCAGAAAATAAAAAATATTGGAACAAGTAAGTTTTTAGCAGAAATAGGATGGAGAGAATTCAACCACACCTTAATTAATAACTTTCCATATATGCTCAAAGGAAACTACTCAAAAAAATTTGATAAATTTCCTTGGCAGAAAAATCTGAAATTTTTGTCTGCTTGGAAAAAAGGCTTAACTGGTTATCCAATCGTAGATGCAGGGATGCGAGAATTATATTCGACTGGATGGATGCATAACAGGATAAGAATGATCGTTGGTTCTTTTCTTGTAAAACATTTATTAATTAATTGGATGGAAGGAGAAAAATATTTCAAAAATTGTTTACTAGATTATAATGAAGCAAATAATATTTCAGGTTGGCAATGGGTGGCCGGTTGTGGGGCAGATGCGGCTCCTTATTTCAGAATATTCAATCCAATTTTACAAGGTGAAAAATTTGATAAGGAAGGCGAATACGTAAAAAAGTGGGTTCCTGAATTAAGAGAAGTTCCTAAAAAATTTATTCATAAGCCCTGGGAGCTAAATAATGAAAAAATTCTTAAATTAGGTAAGGATTATCCCAAACCAATTGTTATGCATGAGGAAGCAAGGCAAAAAGCTCTTAGTTCTTTTAAAAAGATTTAATTTTATAAATTTCCATGACAATGTTTAAATTTTTTTCCAGAGCCACACGGACACTTTTCATTTCTGCCTGTTTTTTTAAAATTATTTTCTTCTTCTTTTCCTTTCTCATTATCTATAGTTTTTTCATCAGGTGAAACTACTATATTTAAATTCAATAAAAGTTTAATTACGTCATTTTTAATTTTTGAGAGCAATCCTTCAAAAAGAACAAAAGCTTCTTTTTTAAACTCAGATAACGGATCTTTTTGTCCGTATTGTCTTAATCCAATAACCTGTCTAAGTTGTTCCAAGTATTGAAGATGTGATCTCCATGAAAAATCAATAATTTGAATAAAAATTTTCTTTTCTAAACTTTTATTTTGACTCTCTCCCAAGATATTTATTCTTGATTTTCGCTTTTCAAAAAATAACTCTTTCATCTCTTTTAAAAAGTTTTCTTTACCTTTAGAGGATAGTTGAGCTAAATCATTATCGCTTAAAGAATTTCCAGTCACATTTTTAATTTGCGTTAAATATTTTTCATCATTTGATTTTTTATAATTATCAACGGTAATTTTTAATTCTTCTAAAATTTCTTCAAAAAAATCATTAAGTATTGCGCCTATGTTATCCTCTCTCAATATTTTCAATCTTTGAGAAAATATTACTTGCCGCTGATCATTCATAACATCATCAAATTTTATTAGAGTTTTACGAATATCAAAGTTCCTACTTTCTACTTTTTTTTGAGCTCTCTCCATTGCTTTATTGATCCAAGGATGATCGATCGACTCATTCTCTTTTAACCCCAGCTTTTTAAGCATACCATCAATGGAGTCACCACCAAAAATTCTCATTAATTCATCTTGTAAGCTTATATAAAAAATTGTTGAACCAGGATCTCCTTGACGTCCAGATCTTCCTCTCAATTGGTTGTCGATTCTTCTACTTTCATGTCTCTCAGTTCCTATTATATATAGCCCGCCTAAATTTTTTACCTCTAATTCATTTTTTTTAAACTCATTAATATTATTTATTTTACCTTCTTCAAAAAAATCTTTGTTACCACCTAGTTTAATATCAGTACCTCTTCCAGCCATATTAGTAGCTATTGTAATAGCACCAATTTTCCCTGCCTCAGCAATAATTTTTGCCTCCTGCTCATGATGCTTGGCATTAAGAACATTATGACTTATTTTTTTTTCATTAAGAAAATTAGAAATTTTTTCTGATTTTTCTATACTTGTTGTTCCTACTAAAACTGGTTGTCCTTTTTTATTACAATCAATAATTTTTTTTGAAATAGCATTATATTTTTCTTTCTCAGTTCTGAAAATTTGATCATTAAAATCTTTTCGTAGCATTTCTCTGTTTGTAGGGATAGAAACAACATTTAATTTATAAATATCATAAAATTCTTCCGACTCAGTTATTGCTGTTCCGGTCATACCCGCAAGTTTTTTGTATAACCTAAAATAATTTTGATAAGTAATAGATGCTAGGGTTTGATTTTCTTCCTCAATTTTTACATTTTCTTTAGCTTCTATAGCTTGATGTAAACCATCTGAAAATCTTCTTCCTGACAAAACTCTTCCTGTGAATTCGTCGATAATTTGAACTTTACCGTCTCTTACAATGTAATCAATATCTTTTTTGAAAATCAAATTGGCTTTTAAAGCTTGATTAGTATGGTGAACAAGATCTAAATTTGCAGGGTCATAGAAATTATTATTCTTTAAAATTTTTTGCTGCAAAGCTAATTTTTCTATTTTATCTACCCCACTATCAGTAAGTATAACATTTTTATTTTTTTCATCTAATTCAAAATCACTTTTTTGTAAGTAACTAATAAAATTATTTGATGTTGTATAAAGAGTAGTTTTATCCTCTAACTTTCCAGAAATAATTAGTGGAGTTCTCGACTCATCAATAAGTATACTATCAACTTCATCTACGATACAATAATTATGTCCCCTTTGTACCATTTCATTAAGTTCGTACTTCATATTGTCTCTTAGATAATCAAAACCAAGTTCATTATTAGTTGCATAAGTTATATCGTATGCATAATTTTTTTTTCTCTCATTATCTTCTAAATCGTTTGTTATACATCCTGTAGACACACCTAAATAATTAAATACCTTACCCATCCATTCAGAGTCTCTTTTTGCCAAATAGTCATTAACCGTTACAATATGAACACCATTACCCAAAAGTGCGTTTAAGTAAGCTGGTAAAGTTGAAACTAAAGTTTTACCTTCTCCGGTTTTCATTTCTGCAATTTTACCTTTGTGTAAAATCAATCCACCAGCTAGCTGCACATCAAAATGTCTTTCACCTAAAGTCCTATTGGCAGCTTCTCTAACTAATGCGAAACTTTCTGGAATGATTGCATCAAGCTTTACCGAACCATTTTGAACATTTTTTTTAAAGGATGCCGTTTTTTCCTTAATTTCGCTTTCAGAAAGAGATTTAACTTCATTTTCTTTGTCATTTATAGCGGAAATAAGATTTTTTATTTTATCTAATTCTTGTTGATTAGAGCTTTTAAATATCTTACTAAAAGTTCTTGTAAATAAATTCATAATACATCTATATATGTATTTATAAGTTAAATTAAATAGCAATAATAATGACAATTAACATCAAAAACTTCCTAAAAGATAATTCTAAATTATCGAAAATGGGCGAGTTTCAAAATTTAAAACAAATTGAAGGCATGGAAATGTCTTCTATATCCGCTGACCTCTATGGTGACGGAAGAGATGATTTAGCTTTATTTTATTTTAGCAAAGGGGCAAATTATGCAACTTTAACTACTACTAACTCTATAACTTCTGAATTTATTCCTTGGAATAACAGCTCTCATAAAAAAATTATAAAGGCATTATTAGTAAATACTAAGAATGCCAACACTTTTACAGGGAAACAAGGAAAAGAAAGCATTGATATATTGGCAAAAAACCTTTCAAGAATTTTAACCTTAAAAGAGTCAAAATCAAAAAAAGGCACAAGTGAAACAGTAAAAATCAAAGATTTAATATTTGCCTCAACTGGAGTTATTGGAGAAGAATTTCCTGTGGAAAAAATAAAAGAGAGATTGCAAGATTTGGCTGATAAGTTGAGGGGTGATCAAAATAAAATGTACTGGTTGAAAATAGCTTCAGCTATAATGACAACAGATACTAAACCAAAAGTTGCTTACGAAGAAATAATTATTGGGGATGAACTAATTAGAATTTGTGGAATAGCAAAAGGCTCTGGTATGATAGCTCCAAACTTAGCAACAATGTTATCTTTTATTTTTACTAATGCAGATATCAATTCTAATTTATTAAAAACTTTATTAAAAAGAGCAGCGGCTAATTCTTTTAATGCTATAACTGTAGATAGTGACCAATCAACTAATGATATGGTTTCAATTTTTTCTACAAGAGATTTAAAAATTGGCCAAAATTTATCGTTAAATGATAAAGTAATACAAAAATTTGAGTTAGCATTAAAAAAATTGTGTCTTAACCTTGCTAAACAAGTTGTAGTAGACGGAGAAGGAGCAAAAAAATTTTTAACTATTAATGTAATTAATGCAAAATCTCTTGGAAGCGCAAAAAAAATTGCCTTTTCAATTGCTAACTCTCCTTTAGTAAAAACAGCTGTTGCTGGAGAGGACCCTAATTGGGGAAGAATAGCTATGGGTCTCGGAAAATCTGGAGAGCCAGTTGATGTTAAGAAATTAAAAATTAAAATTGGAGAATATATAGTTGCAGAAAACGGGAAAGTATCTGACAATTATGATGAAAAAAAATTAAAGGAATATATGGAATGGGACGCTATTGAAATAGAAGTGAATTTAAAACTCGGAAATGATGCTTTTAAATGCTACACATGTGACTTTACACATGATTATATCGATATTAATGCTGATTATAGAAACTAAATAATGATTAAATATAATTTAAAATGTCATAACAATCACGAGTTTGAAAGTTGGTTTTCAGACTCAAAAGAATTTGAAAATTTAAATAAGAAAAAACTTCTAGAATGTATATTCTGCACATCAAAAAAAATAAGCAAATCAATAATGGCACCTATGGTCTCTGGCACTAATAAAGACAATGATCTTATGAAAGGAAATAAATTTCTAAAAAATGAGAAGAAAAAATTAATTGAGATAAGGAAATATATTGAAAATAATTTTGAAAATGTTGGAGATAATTTTAGTAAAAAAGTAAGAGAGATTTATTACGATAAGAAAAATAACAAAACTATTTACGGTACGACTACTCAGAAAGAAAGAGAAGAGCTGTCCGATGAGGGTATCGACTTACTAAGCATTCCTTGGGTTGATAAAGAAAATTAATTTCTTTTGCTACAAATTATATAATTTACTGACAAATTATCAGATTTCTTCCACTTGCTAAATAGAGGATTGAATTCTAAGCCTTTAACATCAATAGTGCTAAAATTTGCTGAAGACAATTTTTTTTCTAGCTCCTCTGGTTTAATAAATTTGTTCCAATCGTGTGTACCTATTGGTAACCATCTTAAAATATATTCCGCTCCAACTATTGCTTTTATGTATGAAACTATTGTTCGATTTAGTGTAGCTGTAAACATTATGCCATTTTTTTTTAAAAGATTGCTACATGATTTAATATAAAGATCTACATTTTCAACGTGTTCCACGACTTCAAGATTTAAAACTATATCAAATTTCTCAGAATTATTTAATTGTTCAGGGGATTTATTCAAATAATTAATATTTAAATTATTTTTTTTTGAATGTAATTTTGCTACTTTTATATTTTTTTCAGAGGCATCAATACCAGTTACTTCACCTCCTAACCTTGCTAACGGCTCACTTATTAAACCTCCACCGCATCCAATATCTAAAATTTTAAGGTCTTTTAGAAAGTTATTATTTTGATTTATAAGATTAAACTCTTGTTTAATTTTCTCAGTAATATACTCGATCCTGATAGGATTAAACATGTGTAAAGGTTTAAATTTACCATTTACATCCCACCATTCATCAGCCAAATCTGAAAACTTTTGAATTTCTTCTCTATTTATAGTAGTAGTCATTTAAAAATATTTATTTTGATAAGAATACATTAAAATCTTTTATTATTATATTACATTCAATAATGGTTAAAAAAGTACTAAAGTTTGGTGGAACATCTGTTGGAACAACACAAAGAATTCATCATGTTGCTAATATTATCAAAAAAGAGCGTGAGATAGGCAATAAAATCATCGCAGTTGTTTCCGCGATGGCCGGAAAAACAAATGAACTTTTAAGTTATTCAAAGAACATAGATGAAAATTTTGAAAAAAGAGAGTTAGACGTACTTTTGTCATCAGGTGAACAAGTTACATGCTCTTTATTAGCTGGAGCACTTATGAAATTAAATATTGAAGCAAAGTCATGGTTGAATTGGCAAATACCTATTTTAACTGAAGGTGAGCACACAAATTCAAGAATAATAAATATTAATATCAATAAAATAGACGAATATTTAAATAAAGGTGTTGCGGTAGTTCCTGGATTTCAAGGTATTTCAAAAGATGGTGATATAACAACTATCGGAAGAGGGGGTTCAGATGCAACTGCTGTAGCTATAGCAAAAATTTTCAAAGCTGATACATGTGAAATTTATACAGATGTAGATGGGGTTTATTCTTCTGACCCCAATAAAATACCAGTAGCAAAAAAAATTGATAAAATTTCTTACGACGAAATGCTAGAACTTTCTTCTGTAGGTGCAAAAGTAATGCAATCCTCTGCTGTTCAAACAGCTATGATGTATGATATTCCTTTAGAGGTACGGTCTACTTTTACTGATAGAAAAGGAACAAAAATATTCAGCCAAGAAAATATTGATTATTCTAAAAGTGTTACCGGGGTAGCTTACTCCAAAGATGACGCTAAAATAACATTAATCGGAGTAGAGGATAAACCAGGTGTGGCTGCAAATATTTTTGAACCATTAAATAAAAATCAAATTAATGTCGATATGGTCATTCAAAATATCTCATCAGACCAAAATACTACTGATATTACTTTTACTATCAAAAGAGATGATCTTGTAAAAACTAAAGAAATTTTGAAAGCGAATAATAAAATTAAGTATAAAAACATTTCCCATAACGATAAAGTGGCTAAAATTTCTATAGTAGGTGCTGGAATGGTGTCTACACCTGGTGTAACATACAGAATGTTTAGAGGACTAGCTGATAGCAATATTAATATTTTGGCTATTTCAACATCTGAAATAAAGCTTTCAGTAATTATTGACGAAGAAAAAACTCTAGACGCAGTTAAAAAATTACATACAATTTTTGACTTAGATTGAGATGGAAATAAGACCCCACAGAACTATAAAGAGAAAAAAAACTAAAGAAATTAAAGTCGGCAAAGTTTCTGTTGGTGGAAATTCTGAAATTAGTGTTCAATCAATGACTAATACTCTCACAACAGACGTAAAAGCCACTATAGAACAAATTCATCTTTTAGAAAAAGCTGGAGCAGATATAGTAAGAGTTTCATGTCCAGATGAAGACTCTACAAAATCTTTAAGGGATATTGTGAGGGAGGTAAATACCCCAATTGTTGCCGATATACATTTTCATTACAAAAGAGCCATCGAGGCTGCAAAAATGGGGGCAAGTTGTTTAAGAATAAATCCTGGCAATATTGGTTCAAAGGAAAGAGTGCTAGATGTTTTAAAAGCCGCAAAGGATAATAACTGTTCAATAAGGATAGGAGTTAATGCAGGTTCTCTAGATAAAACTTTATTAGAAAAATATAAAGAACCATGTCCTGAAGCTTTAGTGGAAAGTGCTGAATACAATATAAAATTATTTGAAGATAATGATTTTTTTAATTTTAAAATTAGTGTTAAATCTTCTGACATATTTTTAACTGTGAAATCTTATCTTAAACTTTCAAAAATATGTGATTACCCATTACATCTTGGCGTAACTGAAGCTGGTGGTTTATTTACTGGCAGTATAAAATCTTCAATTGGAATTGGACAACTTTTAATGCAAGGAATCGGTGATACAATTCGAGTTTCTCTGTCCTCAGATCCGGTTGATGAGGTAAAAGCAGGTTTTGAAATATTAAAATCTTTAGGAATTAGATCCAGAGGGGTTAATATAATTTCTTGTCCCTCTTGCGCCAGACAAGCTTTCCCAGTCATAGAAACTGTAAAAGAATTAGAAAAAAGATTATCACATATAACAAAGCCAATAAACTTATCTATAATAGGGTGTGTAGTTAATGGTCCAGGTGAAGCAGCACAAACAGAAATTGGGTTAACTGGCGGAGGCCAAGATAGCAACTTGTTATATCTTTCTGGAATTCCACATTCTAAAGTTGCTAGTGCAGAAATAATAAATAAGGTTGTCGAATTAGTGGAAGAAAAAGTAAAAGATCTTAATTAAATGATACCCTTACAAAAAGTCAAAGATATTATAGATAAGCATAATATTTTAGAAAAAGAACTATCTTCTGGGAAAGTAGATCCAAAATTATTCGCAAAAAAATCAAAGGAATATTCAAACTTAGGCAGAATAATATTAGTAGCTAAAAAATATATTAATTACGAAAATGAAAAAAAAGATTTGGAACAAATTTTAAAAGATAAAGATAACGACGCTGAAATTATTGAGATGGCTGAAAAGGATTTGAATGAAATGAAATCAAACAAAGAAAAATATGAAAACGAACTAAAAATATTTTTATTACCAAAAGATGAAGATGATGACAAAAATGCAATCGTAGAAATTAGGGCTGGTACCGGAGGGTTAGAGGCCTCTCTTTTTTGTTCTGATCTATTTAAAATGTATGAGAAAGTTTGTGCTAAAAAAAAATGGAAACTAGAAATTATCAATATTTCAAAAAGTGATGCAGGAGGTTTCAAAGAAGTAATATTTTCTGTGAGTGGAGATGATATCTATTCTTATTTGAAATATGAGTCCGGTGTTCACAGAGTACAAAGAATCCCAGAGACTGAAACTCAAGGAAGAGTGCATACCTCAGCTGCTACGATAGCAGTTCTCCCTGAAGCAGAAGAAGTCGATATCCAGATCAAAGAGTCAGATTTAAGAATTGATGTTTTTAGAGCAGGAGGACCAGGCGGTCAATCAGTGAACACTACAGATAGTGCAGTAAGGATCACTCATATTCCCAGCGGTGTTGTGGTAAGTCAGCAAGATGAAAAATCACAACATAAAAATAAAGCAAAAGCTCTTAAAATCTTGAGGTCACGTGTTTACGAAGTTGAAAAAAAAAAGAAGGATCAAGAACGATCGAGTAACAGAAGAAACCAAATTGGGACCGGTGATAGATCCGAAAGAATAAGAACTTACAATTTTCCACAAGGAAGAGTGACAGACCATAGAATTAACTTAACTTTACATAAGCTAGAAGAATTCTTAAGTGGAGAAATTCATGAAGAAATGAATCAACAATTAAGACTTAAAGAACAGAGCTTAAAATTAGAAAACTTAAATTGATGAAAGCATCAGAACTTATAAATATTGGATCAAAAAAATTAAAAACGAATAGTATAAAATCCTTTATACTTGACTCTGAAATTTTATTATCAAAAGTTTTGAATAAAAAACGAGAGGAAGTTTTAGTAGACCTTAATCAAAAAATAGAAAATAATAAAATCTTAGAGTTTTTAAAATATATTGATAGAAGAGCTTTAAAAGAGCCTATCGCATATATAATCCAACAAAAAGAATTTTGGAGTAAAAATTTTGAAGTAAATAATAAAACATTGATACCAAGGCCTGAGACAGAACTAATGTTGGAGAAATTGATTAATATTTACAAAAAAAAATCCATTAATATTTTAGATATTGGAACTGGTAGCGGATGTATTATACTTAGTTTGCTAAGTGAGTTAAAAAGTTCTAAGGGTACAGGAATTGACATATCATTTGGAGCTTTGCAAATAGCAAAAAAAAATGCAAAAAAACTGAATATACTAGGTAATGTAAAGTTCCAAAAAAAATCGATAGACAGTTTTTTTTCACAAAAATTCGATCTTGTCGTATCAAATCCACCATATATAAGGAGTAGAGATCTAAAAAACTTAGAGGATGATATTAAACTTCATGAACCAAAAATAGCTCTTGATGGAGGAAATGATGGGCTTGACCTAATTAAAAAAGTTATCTACAAAGCTAAAGAAATCTTAAAAGCTAACGGTAGGCTCGCCTTAGAAATTAGTAACGAGCAAGTTTTACAAGTTTCAAAAATATTAGAGAAAAATAATTTTCGAATAGAATACATTGTAAATGATTATAAAGATAATATTAGATCTTTAATTTCGATCTTAATAAAATAAAAAGATATGAATAATAACAGAAGAAGAAACTTTAGACCTAGATCTCAAAAAAATAATTTTAGAAGACGCGGGAGCTCTGTAAGTTCTAACAACACAAACAACTTTAATAACAATGGTAACATAAATTTTGGCAGAAATGGATCAATGAATAATATTCATAATGTAGAAAAAACGATGTTAAAGTTTCAACAGTTAGCTAAAGATGCTCAAAGCAATGGAGATCCTGTTTTAGCTCAAAATTATTTACAACATGCTGATCATTACTTAAGAAGATATAATGAGTTAAATGAACGAAAAGAAAATACTTCAGAAAAGTCAAAAATCCCAGATTCATCTAGTTCTCAAGAATCTAATCTAAATTGAGAGCTTAATAAATTTAAAATCAAATTCTATTACCTTTTTTCAGATAATCGTAAATCAATTTTTATTCTTTCTATTTCAAACTCTTTTCTAGCTGCACCTTTTAAAATTTTTCCAGAAGGTAATTTTAATTTTTGAGAATTTACTTTTTTTCCATTTACTACTACTTCGTAATGAAGATGCGGACCTGTAGACATTCCAGTTGAACCTACATAACCAATAATTTGTCCTTGTTTTACTTTTTTCCCTTCTTTAATACCTTTGGCAAAAGCTTTCATGTGTGCATAGATAGTTTCATAAGTTGAGTTATGTTTAATTTTTACACAGTTACCCCCCCCACCACACCATCTAGCTCTTGTTACGGTACCAGAGCCAGATGCCATAATTGGCGTACCACTAGGAGCAGCAAAATCTGTTCCACGATGCATTTTATTGTATCCAAGAATTGGGTGCTTTCTCATTCCATAAGAGGAAGACAATCTAGCACCATTTATTGGAGTCTTCATTAAAGATTTAGTAATACTCTTTCCTTTTATGTCGAAATATTCTTCATTCTCGTTTTTAAATTTAAAATTATATAAATTTATTTCCTCACCATTTACATACATAGAAGCATAAATTATTTTTCCAGTATCTCTTACTTTGCCGTTATCATCTTCAAATTTTTCATAAAATATTTCAAACCAATCTCCTTTTCTAATATCTCTTTGAAAGTCAACCTCGAAACCAAAAATTCTTGCAAACTCTACAATAATATTTGGTTCAATACCTTTTTTAACCGCAGAGCTATATAAATTATTATTTATAACAGCTTTTACAACAACTTCCCTCTTATTTAATCGAAGAATGTTTTCTTTAATAATAAATTCATCATTACTTTTCCTTACCTCTATACTACTAGTGTTACTTATTGGAAATATAAGGTTTACAACTGTGTAACTTTCATTGGTTAACTTTTTTAAAACAATATTTAATTCACGTCCTGCATAAATATTTGAGAGTTTTTTTTGTTTAAGTTTTGTTGAGATAATTTTAATATCCTCATTTCTTACATCGATTTTTTTTAATATTTTTTCTATAGAATCATTATTTTTTATAACGTACTTTATTTCTTTGTAGGGGCTATTAATTTTTGAAATAAAAAAGTTTGTTAAATTTGAAAATTCATTATTTCTAGTAATATCTTCAACATTATTTTTATTTTGAATATTTTTGTTTGAGGCAACATTAGAAATTGTAAAAAAAGCTAGTGTTAAAAAAAATATAAAAACTATTAATATAAAAGGATTAATACCTATGATTTTGGTCTTGTTTAACCTTGACGTATAAGAAAAAACTTGTTTATTTTTGAATAAACTCTTTAAAATTTCAATAAACGCCATAGTTGTTTTTTTACAAAAATTATTTATAGTTTGCAACGTGAAGTGTCTAAAAATGCCCAATTTTACTCGGTAATTTGACCAATATACACCTTGACTTACATTTAAATTGTAATAAAACGAGCCCTCACCTCTACGAAATTAATTATTAATAGCGCCAGAGGTGTGTAGATTTTAATACAAAATCTTAGCTTTTTTAAATCGTAAATTTTAAGAAGAGAAGTGTGGACGGCTAGGTTAATAAAGAAATTGTCGTACACGCTTTAACGAAAAATAACTTTAATATACCTTAAAGTTATTAAAGCTAGTGTGCGCCGTTATTAAACTTGAGAGTTTGATCATGGCTCAGAACGTACGCTGGCGGCACGCCTAACACATGCAAGTCGAACGCAGTAGCAATACTGAGTGGCAAACGGGTGAGTATAATGTGGGAATCTGCCTTTTGGTTTGGAATAACACGGGGAAACTTGTGCTAATACCGAATAAGCCCTTACGGGGAAAGTTTTAACGCCGAAAGATGAGCCCGCACTTGATTAGCTAGTTGGTAAGGTAAAAGCTTACCAAGGCAACGATCAATAGCTGTTCTTAGAGGAAGACCAGCCACATTGGGACTGAGACACGGCCCAGACTCCTACGGGAGGCAGCAGTGGGGAATCTTGCACAATGGGGGAAACCCTGATGCAGCGATGCCGCGTGAGTGAAGAAGGCCCTTGGGTTGTAAAACTCTTTCGTCGGGGAAGAAAATGACTGTACCCGAATAAGAAGGTCCGGCTAACTTCGTGCCAGCAGCCGCGGTAATACGAAGGGACCTAGCGTAGTTCGGAATTACTGGGCTTAAAGAGCTCGTAGGTGGTTAAAAAAGTTGATGGTGAAATCCCAAGGCTCAACCTTGGAACTGCCATCAAAACTTTTTAGCTAGAGTGTGATAGAGGTAAGTGGAATTTCTAGTGTAGAGGTGAAATTCGTAGATATTAGAAAGAACACCAAATGCGAAGGCAACTTACTGGGTCACTACTGACACTGAGGA
>CACIWZ010000007.1:0-15000 GCA_902590505.1 uncultured Pelagibacteraceae bacterium | reverse complement strand
TGAAGCCACACAATTAATAAATAGTTCAGCTAGAGCTATTTTTTTCATTTATATTTATTGGATTTCTTTTTTTTAACCAAAATGTTTCTAGTCCGTATATATACCACTTTAAATATTCTTTTATCCATTTAAAAATTTTAAAATTACTCTCTCCGACACTCCTCTCTTCCCACTTAGCAGGAATTTCTATTATTTTCATTTTTAATCTATTACATTTTACTAAAAGTTCGAGAGAGTATGCAAAACCTAATTTGGATTCTATTTGAACTTTTTTTAATAGTCTATCTGAAAATAATCTAAAACCATTACTAGCATCTCTTACAGGGATACTTGATAATTTAAATAGAGTGAATGAAGCAGTTCTGACTAATATAGATTTTAATAATGGACATCCTTTCATGGATCCACCTTTTATAAATCTGCTTGCAACAACTAAGTCAGCATTATTTTTACTATACTCCGAATACATTTGATCTAAAATTTCTACATTTAAAAAATCATCTGCCGGGTAAACAATTTTACAATCCGAGTCACTTTTTTTAAGTCCAGTGATTACTGCTTCACAAGGGCCTTTGGCATTATTTTTTACAAAGTGAATGGGAAAAACAAAATTAGATAATTCATCTTTGAACTCAAATACATCATCATCTTCATCATCGTAGCATAGGTAAACTGAAAATTCAGAATGTATCTTTTGTGAAAATAATTCAATGAGTTTAACTATTTGTTTGCCCTCATTAAAAATTGGTACAATTATATCAATCATTTTTCAAAATTCTTTTCATTTTGCCTAAATTAAGCGATGCATCTTTGGTAATAAAGACATCTGATTTAGCTTGAATAAAAATTCTTTTTGTTTTCTTTATTTTTTTAAAGAATCTTTGGAAATTTTTAAAATCACTTTCTCTTTTTTTTCCAATATTTATAATACCACTTGTATTTTTTTTTTTTAAAATATGAATTATCTTAATCAATTTAGAAACTTCTAACATTGATGAAAATATATCTACCGCAGCATCTTTGTATTTAAATTTATTTTTATCAAAAAATCTTGTTCTAATTATTAAGAAATTATTTAAACCTTTAACTATTTTTTCCGCTTTCAATTTACATTGTCCATAATAAGTATTTGGTTTGCATTTATCTGTCTCCTTATAGTTTCCAGTAGTTGAAGCATAAACACCATCGGTAGAAATATGAATTAGTTTAATTTTTTTATTATTTTTTTTATTAAATAAAATTATTTCTTTAACTAAATTTTTCGTGGTAACTACATTTAATTTGAAGGATTTATACTTATTTTTTTCACACTCTCTAACTCTCGGGTACCCCGAACAATTAATTATAGTTGAAAAATTTTTATTTAAATAAAATTTAATTTGTTTTCTATTCAATAAATTTAAATCTTTTTTTAAAGGATAAGATAAATTTTTAAACAATTTTGAATTGATTATTGCTGATCCTAGAGAGCCAGTACCGCCTATTAACAGAACTCTATCTTTATTTTTGTTTTTTAAAGAAACCCCAAACATCAATGACAATTTTATTTTGATTAATCTTTAATTTTTTATAAGCTTTATGTGGCGCACCCAATACAATTATATCTGATTTTTTAATTAAATCATCTTTACTTATATTATTTTCATTTTCGTAATATTGATCACTTTGCAAAGTATAAATATTATTTTTTTTGAGCTTATTAAGCAATTTAATTGATAAAGAGTCTCTAATATCATCTGTTTCAGCTTTAAAAGATAAACCTAAAACTCCAACCTTCTTTTTTTTATAATTTTTTATTTTTTTAATATTTCTTAAAATTAGTTCCGGAAAGCCTTCGTTAATTTTCATGGCGCTTACACCTAAAGAGAATTTGTTTTTATAAAAAGCTGATAGTTGCATTGTATCTTTCAATAAACATGGTCCTGCAGTAAAACCTGAATTTTGTAAATTCAAATTTCTTTCATAGCCTTCCCTCATAATATTTCTTATGTTAGAAAAATCTAAATTGTTCTTCTTACATATCATGTATAACTGATTAGCTATCGCAAAGTTAATATATCTGTTTGCATTAGAAAATAATTTTATAAGTTCAGCTTCTTCTATCGTCGTAATAATAATTTTCCTACAAATTTTTTTAAAAATTTTCCTTGTTTCCGTAATAGATAATTTATTGGTGCCAGCTATTATTTGAGGAAGTTTAGGAAGTTCAATCAAGGCTTTACTTTGGACAATTCTTTCTGGACAATAAACAACGTTGTTATTTTTTGATTTCAAAATATGAGTTATCTTGTGGATTATCCCTGGATAAACTGAACTTCGAATAATAATAATTTGTCCTTTTTTGATTATTTTTAATAAACGAAAAAATAAAGATATAAAGTTTTTAGTATCGGGTTTTAAATTTTTATTTACTGGAGTACCAATACAAATAACAATAAATTTACTATTTTTTACACTGTTCAGATTAATACTAAAAGATAAAGTATTTTTTTTTAAACATTTTTTTAAAAGTTTTTTTGCGCCTATCTCGAAAAAAGGAGGAATTCCCGATTTTATTTTATCTAAGTTTTTTTTATTTAAATCAACAAAATTAATTTTATATTTCTTTGATGCGAAAGCTAAGCCCAAAGGAAACCCAACATGTCCTGCACCACCAATTATACTAATAGAGTTATTAATAATTTTATTCATATTGAAGATTAATTAGTATTATTATACTTACTAATAGTAAAATGAAAAAATACTCAAAAATAATTACAAAGTGCCAATTCTCTAAAAATAAAGATCTTCAGACAGTTTTATCTCTTGGATTTTTACCAGGTGTGAATCAAATGCACAAAATAAATTCTAATCATAATTTTGAGTATTTTTTTCCAACAAATTTAGTTTACTCACCTTCATCAGAACTGTTTCAAATTGATAATATAGTTAATAAAAAAATTTTGTTTCCCAAGAATTATCCTTACACTAGCAGTACTACAAAAATATTGAGGAAAAATTTTGAAAATTTATACAAAGAAATCAAAGATGCCTATGGTTTAAATATGAATGATTTAGTAGTCGATATAGGGTCAAATGATGGAAATCTTTTGAGAAGGTTTAAAAATTGCAAGGTTTTAGGTGTTACCCCAGAAAAAATTGGTTATTTGGCTATAAAAAATGGGATTCCAACAATTATAGATTATTTTAATAAAAAGGTTGTAAGTAAAATTAAAAAAAAATATGGGAAACCAAAAATTGTGACCGCAACAAACGTTTTTGCTCACATAGATAATTTAGATGAATTATTAAAAAATATTTTGAAACTTATAGGAACTGATGGTATTTTTGTAAGTGAATCGCATTACTTTCTTTCTTTAGTAAAAACACTTCAGTATGACACAATTTATCATGAGCATTTAAGGTATTATACGGTAAGAAGTCTCAAAAATATTTTCAAAAAATATGGCATGAAAATTATTAAAGTTAAAAAGATAAACACTCATGGAGGGTCGATTAGAGTTTATGCTACAAAAAATAAAAAATATTCTGTAGATAAAACTGTAAACAAAGCACTAATTGAAGAAAAAAAATTTTTATCGGAAAAAAATATTAAATTATTTTGCAATAAAGTTTTTGAGTCAAAAATAAACTTGTTAAATATTCTTAGAAAGATAAGGAATAAAAATAATAATATTTATGCTGTAGGAGCTCCATCTAGAGCTACTACTTTAGTTAATTATGTTGGTATAACAAAGGATATAGTAGATTGTATTTGTGAAGTTAAAGGATCTCACAAAATTAATCATTATCTACCTGGTACGAGAATACCCATCGTTTCCGAAGAAAAAATTTTTAAAAAAAAACCAAAATATTTGTTATTGTTATCTTGGCATATTTCAAAAGAGCTAATAAGGAATTTAAAAAAGAAAGGATATAAAGGAAAATTTATTATCCCTTTACCGTCTCCAAAAGTAATTTAAGTTTAATGCAACTATTCACCTCTAAAAATAATTTTTTTTTTTTATACTTATATTTAATCTTATTCTTAATAAATTTTGTTTTTTTTATTCTGACCAAAGATAATTCCTGGGTATCAGATGATTATGCTTTTATTTTTGGTGCAAAACTATATAATTTAATACAAGACAAATTTTTTTTTATTGAAACTGAACCAACAAGATTTATTCCTCTATTTTTTTTAATTAATCAATTTATTCCAGAAAGTTACTCTACATGGCACTTTATAGTTGTTATATTTTATTTTTTTACCAGTATTGTTTTATTTAAAATAACCTTAAAATTATTTAACAATTTTATTTTTGCAGCTTTAACATCAATTTTATTTAGTGTTAATTATAGTATTAGCTTGGATAGTCTATCTTGGGGAGTTTATTATTCACATATTTTTAATGTTTTTTTTGGATTATTAAGTTTGTACATTTTAATTTTTTTTATTGCAGAAAAAAATAAACGCAAAAAAACATTACTAATTTTTTCTTATTTAACAATTCTTTTGTTGAGCATTTCCTTATCTGAAGGATCGTTGATTTATATTTTGATAAATCTTTTTGTTTACATATTCTTTTATTTTTTAAAAAAAAATTATTTACAAAATTTTTTTAATATTTTTATCATAATATTTCCTTTACTTTTCTTTTTTATAATTAACTCAATATTTTTTTCTCACCCACTTAAAATTTTATCTGACAGAGTAAACTTAGATTATGAGAGTAAATATGGAAATATTTATAATAAAGATAATAATAGTGAAATCTATTTTTATAAATCAACTTATGCACCAAGAAATGCAAAGGGGTACTTTTTTAAGCTTACTGATAATATTTTAAAATCAGTCAACTTATCTCAACTAGAAAATATTATTAAAAATTATGAGTATATGCAATTTATAAAAATTTTTTTGAAGAATAATTATTATAAAATTATTTCTATTTTTTTCATTATTTCAATAATTTTTAGCTCTTATCTCGCAATATTTTTAAAAGAAAAAAAGGCTTTAAAAAATTATAAGTTTTTCTTATTATTCTATTTATTTGTATTGATAATTTATACTTTTATCTATGCGAGGACTAACCTAAGCATTGCGCTCTCTGTCACATCTGCACTTTTAATCTCGAAAATTATCATAGATTTTTGGAATTATAAAAAAAAATATATTTCCACTTTCATTCTTATTATTTTCTTAACACCAAGTATTTTAAATGGTTTTACAAAATTTAATATAAGTGGAGATTTTAATGCAAAAAATAATTTTAAAAAATTTAAAGAAATTAATACATCCACTGAAAATAAAGATAAATCAATTCTTAATCAAGATAATAGATACAAGTTTTACTACTTTTATAAAAACTTTAATGAAAATAAATCAATGCTTAAAAAAAAATTTAAAGATCATACTTATTTTGAATTTCAAAATGATTTAATATACTTAAACTAATTCCTATTATTTAAAAAAAACATTTTTTTAGATAATTTTAAAATTAAACATAGAACACTCTTCTTTATAATCTTTTTTTAAGATCTTAAACTCTTTACGAGCGTCATTGATCGTAGAAACAATTTTTTTTTCAAACATTTGATTTTGCCATCTCCAAACCTCAATGGAAGGGTTTTTCTTTTTAATTTTTTCGACTTGTTTCTGAAATTTAATGTTAAGTTTTTTCTCTAATTGAAAAACAACTTCCCTACCAAATTGAGTTTGAAAATTTTTAGTGGTCAAAAAAGAAGAGCCCTCATGACCACTATTAAAATAAACATAATGCCCGCCTTTGTTTATATGATCTAATGTATTATGCGGCCATTCTTTAACCGAAAGATTTTGAATATCTTTTAAATTTAATATTTTACCTACTATTTTAATATTTTGATTATTTTTTTTTTTAATTTGACTTTCATAAATCTGGTTAATGTCGTGAATATTTTCAAGTTTGTAATTATTATATTCGATGTGCTCAATTCCTGCTTTACGATTATATAAAACCTTGTTTATAGCTTCTATTATTTGTTTATTTGTTGTTTTTTCAGGTATACTCATAATATGTAAGTGAGCTCTATCTAGGCCGCCAATACAAGCGCACATTCCATGTTCAAAAACGACTGTGTTTCTTTTATACATTTTTTTGATAAATTGTTTAATCAAGTCAACTAAAAAACGTATTTCTTTAATTTTGTTTTTTTCTACTAGACCGTACGAAGGTATAAAATCTTTTGAAATAATTAACATGTACCCGTCGGTAAAAGCTCCATATCCAGATATTAGGAAAAAATTATCAGAGTGAGCTATTAATCGATTAAATTCCGAAATTTTTTTTATCGGTCTGCTGGCTTTATTACTTTGTAACTCAAATTCTGTCCAAGAAAGCTGATCTTTAATGTTGTTCATATTTTTTTAATGAAAGCCACTACTTAACAAAAAATTTATAGTTTTCCTAGAATTATTCGTAATTGCTTTAATGATAGTTTGTCTTGATGGATTGAAATTATAGGCCATAACGCCTGGTATAAAAATTCTATTTGATAATGCAAAATTTTTGTCAGTTAAAAAACCCCTTTGATTGAATTTGCCTTGAGAACGTTTAATTGTATTTATAAATTTTGACTCTTTGTTTAAACTAGTTAGATCAACAGGACCAGAAACGTTAACCACAATATCACTTTTTACCATTTTTTTTGTATCTGTTTTAACATATAAGATATTTTTTATTTTTTTGATAAATATACCCTTACCTTTTATAATATTTATTTTCTTATTCTTATCTAAAAAATTTTTAGCTAAAATAGTTCGTGGAAAGGTGAATCTTGTGAGATTTCGTATTTTAGGAAAGATTGAATTATTATATTTACTTTTTTCTACGAAATTCAAATTGGCAATTGAGCGATTAAGAATTTTGTCCTTTAAAATAGTTGTCCAAACATCGTACTTATTAAATCTCATAAACACTGCATATTTAAATTCCTTTTTAAGTAAAATTAAAATTTCTTCAGCTTTTCTAATTTTCTTTATTTTCGAAGAAGTAAAATATTTTAATTTAAATTTTTTATAGTTTTTTGAAAAATTTGCTTTATTTAAAGTGGAAAATTTTTTTGCAATTACATTTATTTTAATATCCAATTTTTCAGTAATAATTTGCTTTTTTAGTTGAAGAGTAGTTTCTAAAAGACCAGCTTTATTACCAATAAAGGTAACTATCACATTCTTTTTTTTTTTTAAAACTTCCCTAATTTTTTTTAAAAGTTTTTGGGTACCACCTTCTGAGTAAAAATCCCAAATATAATTATTATCAGAAAATTGATTATTAATTTTAATTTTTTTTGGAGGCAATAATCCATTTCCAATTAAAATTTTATCAGCCTTTAAAGAATTATACTTTCTTTTTTTTTTATTAATCTTAATTGAATTGTAATCCTCTTTTATTTGAAATGTTTGAAATGCTGGAGCTGGTATTAATTTTATAAATTTTTTTTCAAATTCGAGTTTATCTACGGATCCTTTAAAAAAAGATAATTGGATTTTTTTATTTTTTGAAATTTTAATTATTTTTTTTATTTTATCTTCAAGGTAAAATGAGTAAGTTAATCTAGGAAAATATATTTCATCAAATTTTTTTTTTATTAATAAATTATCGTAATTTTCTTTAAGCCAATGATCTAAATTATAAGATGGATTTTTTCTTATAAAATCTACTAATCTTAAAATGTTTTTTTTATTTTTTACCCATCTAATAAAAGATTGATGTGATAGTCTAAGTGGATTATTAAAAAAACCAAATTTAGAGTTTTTCTTGCTATAAGCTATACCACCTGGAATATTATATAAATTTTTTTCAATAACTGAAATTTTAATTTTTTTATTTTTATTTATATTCTTTACCAAAGCATAAAGCGACTCAACACCAATCACACCAAAGCCAACTATTGTTAGTTTAGAATTCATTGATATAATAAATATCTTATTTTTTGAAAATGTAAATTAAATATATGAATTCTTTATCTTTAAGCAAAGAACAATTCTCTGACATTTTAAACTTAAGCAATGGAGTTTTCTCTCCACTAAAGCATTTTGTAGGTGAGGAGGATTTCAAAAATATCTTATTAAAAAAAAAAATTGGAAAAAAATTTTTTCCTATTCCAATTTTTTTTGGAATAAAAAAAAAAATATTTAATAAAATAAAAGATGAAAAATATATTAAGTTTTATTTTAAAAAAAATCTTATTGCAATTGTAGAAATTAATTCAATATATAAAATAAACAAAAAACTTTATGGAAAAAAAATATTTGGTAAAAAATTTAGTCAACATTCTTATTATATCAAATTTAATAAAGAAAATTATGCCTTTCTTGACTTCACATATAAAAAACTAAATAAAAAAAAATTAGTTGATAAAAACTTTGTATCACCCAGGCAATTTAATAAAAAGATTAAAAATAAGATCAAAATTAAAGATACTTTAGCAGGCTTTCACACTAGAAACGTTCCACATGAAGCACATCAATGGATACATAGGTTTTTGCTAAAAAAATATTCTAATCTTTTAATTCAACCTTTATTAGGACAATATAAAAAAAATGAATATTTAGATGAAATTATCAAAGTAACAAATCTCGAAGCTGCAAAAATGTATAATAAAAATAATACTTTTTATATTCCGTATTTTTCGTATCCAAGATATGGGGGTCCTTTGGAGGCAGCATTACATGCTATAGTTAGAAAAAACTATGGATGCACACATTTTTGGGTGGGTAGAGACCATGCTGGTTTTAAAAATTTCTTTCAAAAATATGAGTCTCAAAATTATTGTAAAAAAATTCAAAAAAAAATTGGAATTAATATAATTGCTCAAAATGAACCATACTATTGTTCAACATGTAAATTAGTAGCAAACAAAAGTTGTAATAAAAAAAATTGTCGTGGAAAAAAAATAACTATAAGCGGAACCAAAATAAGAAAATATATTAGATCAAATAAAAAAATACCAAATTTTCTAATGAATAAAAAAATAAGTGTTTTACTGGATAAAAAATCAATTATTTAAATGAAATAATAAAAATTATACTTTTATTAATTGAGTCAAAAAGGTTACAATATCCAGTAAGGTGTTATACAAATAATAATTAAAAAAAACTTAACAATAAATTATCTTTTTTATTATTTACAAGTACCATATTTAGTTTATCTATAATCATTGAGATAATTTGTCATTGAATTAAGCAAAACTATGAATTTTTTAGTATTAGGAGATATATTTCCATCGGCTCTTCCATTTTTAAAAAAAAAGATTCCAAGCATAATTAAAAAAAATAAAATAGATTTTGTAATTGCAAATGGTGAAAATGCTGGAAAAAATGGAATGGGTATCACCAAAAAAATAGCAGAAAATTTATTTAAATTAGGGATAAACGTCATTACTTCAGGCAACCATATATGGCATTATAAGGAAATTTTAGATTATATTGATAGCGAAAATAGATTGTTAAGACCTGCAAATATGTCAAATGATCTTCCCGGTTCAGGACATGGCATTTATAAATTTAAAGATATGAAAATTTGTGTAATTAATTTAATGACAAACGTTCATATGCCAAAATGTAACAATGTTTTCCAAGCTGCTAATGCCCTTAAAAAAAAATTTATTTTAAAGAAAAATGTTGATTTTATTATTGTAGATATTCATGGTGAATACGCAGCCGAAAAAATGGCTCTTGGTCATTTATTTGATGGAAAAGTGACTTCAGTTTTTGGGTCCCACACTCATATTCCAACAGCTGATCAAATGATACTATCTAAAGGAACGAGCTATCAAACAGATTTAGGAATGTGTGGGGATTATAATTCTGTTATAGGATTAAAAAAAAAAATATATTTAAAAAAAATGTTAAATAGAAAAAATCTCTCTAGAAATTCTCCATCAATGGGCAAAGCTTCAATATGCGGTTCTATAATTAATGCAGATAAAAAGACAGGTTTAACAAAAAGAATTGATCAGTTAATTATTGGAGAAAACTTAAAAAAGATTTAAAATAAAATGATAGTAATTTTAGAAATTAATTATAATTTTTTTCCAAGAAGGAGTTGATCAAGTTGCAAATCCTTTTTTGTTTTTTCAAACTTAACGTTAAAGATGATGGAAGCCACATCAATTTTTGTTGTAATTTTTTCGAGTTAGGAAAATTAGCAAAAGATTTTTTGAATAGACTGCATTTATTTAAAGGTTTCCAAAAAACTCTACATGTAATTCCTCTTTTTTTTAAAAAAATAAAAAGTTTTTTTCTTTTAGAGCAAAACACATCAGTCCATAACGGTAATTCTCCTTCAGCAAGTCTAAACTTAATTAATCTAAAATTCGAATTTTGATTAATATTTTTGATATAAAACTTATGTATTTTTATTAATTTTTTTTTTCTCCAATTTATATCTGTTAATTGAGAAATACCTAAAGATGATTGTAAATTAGTAAATTTGAAATTATAGCCCTCTTTATTGTAATCATCCTCTTGTCCGATAACTCTTGAAGCTGTTCTTCCTTGATCTTTTAACTTTAATAAGTTTAGATAAATTTTCTTTTTATTAGTTACAACTGCCCCTCCTTGACCAGTAGTGATTATTTTATTAGGAGCAAATGAAAAGCAACCTGTATTTGAGAAAGATCCTAAATACTTATTTTCAAATTTTGAAAATAAAGCTTCAGCCGCATCTTCAATTATTTTTAAATTCTTATTTTTGCATATTTTTAATATTTTTTTAATATTACTTCCTCTTCCAGAAATATGTACTGGAATTACGAATTTGGTTTTTCTATTAATATTTTTTAATAAACTTTTCTCATTAATAAGTAAATTCATTGGGTCAACATCAACTAAAACTGGTTTTCCTCCAGCCATTAAAACAGCATTAGCTGTTGCTGGAAATGTTATATTTGGAACTAAAACTTCGTCACCTTTTTTTATGTCATTAGCTTTTAAAGCTAGAAATAAAGCAACAGTTCCACTATTAGTCGCGACAACATATTTTACTTTTAAAAGTTTTTTTAATTTTTTTTCAAATTCAATAGTTTGATCACCTTCATTTGGAAAACTTTTTTTCAAAGCTTTTTTTATAATACTTAAAGTATTTTTAGTATTTATTCGTGGATTTGAAAAAGATATCTTGTTCATTGACGCTGAATTTGTCTTTAATTTTATACAATATATGTGGTAAAGACATATTTGAGAAGTATAATATTAAAGTAATTATTCAATTTTATGAAACCACTAGTAATATTTGAAATTGCAAATAACCATATGGGAGATTTAAACCACGGGTTAAAAATTATAAAAACATATTATTATATTTCTAAGAAATATAGGAAAATAATTGACTTTGCTGTTAAATTTCAATTCAGAGATTTAGATACTTTCATTCATCAAGATTATTTAAATACTGACCACCCACAAGTAAAAAGATTTACTGATACTAAATTAACCACTTTGGAGTGGAATAAGTTAATAAATTTTAGCAAAAGGAACTTTAAGATTATATGTACGGCTTTTGATGAGAAATCAGTTGAGTCTATAATAAAAAAAAAGTTTGATTATTTAAAAATTGCAAGTTGCTCAATGGATGAATGGCCTTTGTTAGAACATATAGCAAAAAAAGCTAAGTCTAAAAAGATAATATGTAGTTTAGGAGGTGCATCTCTAGAAGAAATAAGAAAAACTATTAGTTTTTTTTCTAATAGAAAAATGGATGTGTCGTATTTATACTGTGTTGCTAAATATCCTACCAACCCAAAAGATTTAAATTTAGATTTTTTTAATTATCTTAAATCAATTTATAAAGATAAGATTAAGGGATTCTCATCTCATGAGATGCCTGATGAAAAATTATCTGCTAGTTTAGCATATGCCATGGGTGCAAAAATATTTGAAAAACATGTGGGGCTTAAAAGTAAGAAATACAATTTAAATAAATACTCAACATCGCCTAAGCAAATGGACGATTGGCTATCTAATTTAAAACTTGCAATAGAAAGATGTGGGACTCCTCAAAAAAGGAAGAAATTTACTCCAATGGAAAAAAATAATTTACTTCAATTTAAAAGAGGAATTTATTTAAAAAAAAATATTAATAAAAATAAAGGGGATAAAATTCAATTTAAAGATATTGAATTTGCTTTTCCTAACATAAAAAATCAATACACGTCTAATGATTTTGGAAATTCAAGAAATTTTTTTGCAAAACGAAATGTTAAAGGCGGAACAGCTCTTTTAAGAAGTAATGTCAAATCTATTTATAAAAGAGATAAAATTGAAACTATAAGAATGAAAGTCTTAGATTTATTGGAAAAATCGAAAGTTGTAATAGCCAAAAATGCAAGACTAGAAATATCACACCATTTTGGCATTAATCATTTTAATAAATTTGGAATGGTTATGATAACAATTTTAAATTCGAAGTATTGCAAAAAGCTTCTATTTATTTTCCACAAACAAAAACATCCTGCCCAATATCATTTAAAAAAACAGGAAACCTTTTTTATTTTGTATGGAAAAGTAAAAATTCAAATAACAAAGAAAAATAAAAAAAAATCTAAGATTTTAAAAGCCGGCGACATAATTACAATTATGCCTAAAGAAATTCATACTTTTTCTGGCTTATCAAAAGATGGCTCTGTAATAGAAGAGCTTAGCACAACTAGTTCTTCAGAAGACTCTTTTTATATTGACTCAAAAATAGAAAGAAACGTAAATAGAAAAAGCTTTATATCACTTAAATGAGCTTTGTCTGCATCATACCGGCTAGAGGTGGATCCAAAAGGATTAAGAATAAAAACATCAAATTTATGGCTGGTAAGCCTTTAATTGCTTGGACTATAGAAGCAGCTAAAAAAGCTAAAGTTATAGATGATATTTATGTAACATCGGAAAATAAGAAAATACTTAAAATTAGTAAAAAATTAAATATAAAAACAATTAATAGACCTCGCGCTTTGTCTAATGACAAAATTCACGTAGATGATGCAGTACTTCACTGTTATAGAACTATAAAAAAAAGATATGATTATATAGTTTTATTGCAACCAACTTCACCTTTAAGAAATCATAAACATATATCAGAAGCTATAAAATTAATAAAAAGAACAAAAGCTGATTGTTTAGTAAGTGTTGTAAAAAAAAAAATACTTCTATGGACAAAGAAAAATAAATTTATAGAACCAGTTAGTTATAAAATTTTTAAAAGACCAAGAAGTCAAGATATGAAATTATTTTCCGAAAATGGGGCAATTTACATTACAAAGTCAAAAATATTTCTTCAAAACAAAAATAGACTTGGTGGTAAAATAATTGCTTACGAAATGAAAGATAAGTATTCAATAGATATTGACAGTTTAAGAGATTTTAAAATTGTGGAAAAAATTTTAAAGCGTATATAAAAATATTATTTCCTGACATATTGGATATGTCTGGTATTAAAATCATTATATGTTTATCAAATTAAAAAATTAAAAATATTTTGTGAAAAAACTTAAAAAAAAATGCTTTTGCCAATGTTTGGAAATGGCAAGAATTTGCATTTAATGAGATGATTTTAGAAACCATTGCAGATCTCGCAAAGTTTTTAAAAAGTCAAAAAAAACAAGGATTATTCCTTTAATTTTAGATCTGTTTACTAAACATATCGGTTGACAAAAATATGCTAAAGTGATCTTCTGTTCAAAATTTGAACATATTCAATTATTGAACATATGAGTGATAAACAGTCTAAATTAGACATACTTAGAAAGATAAATAACAATCCAAAAACTTCTCAAAGAGAGCTAGCAAACCAACTTGGTTTTAGTTTGGGAAAGCTCAATTATCTTATGGGGGCGTTATTAGAAAAGGGTCTTATAAAAATTAAAAATTTTCAAAAAAATCCTAGAAAATCTAATTATCTATACTTACTCACTAAAAAGGGCTTTTTAGAGAAAACTAAACTCACTTTACATTTTATGGAGAGAAAAATGACAGAATATGATGAGTTAAAAAAAGAAATTGAAAGCGATAAAAAAAATGTGGATCGTAATTAAATATAAAAATAACTCTCTAGATTTACTTAAGTCAGAAATTAGTAATCGACTTAAAAATACAAAATTTTATTTACCAAAAATTAAATTAGTTAAATCCTATCTTGGTTTAAAAAAGAAAATTGAAAAAGAGCATAAGATATTAGGTGACTATTTATTATGCTATAATCCTTGCTTTGCAAATTTAAATTTATTAAAACAAATTTCAAATATCAAGGGATTGAAATATTTTTTAAATGGTTTTTCTCATAATCAAAAAGACATTGAGGATTTTATATTTAATTGTAAAAAAAACGAAGATCAAGAAGGTTTTCTAAAACAATCTTTTTTTGGATATCAAATGAATAAAAAACTAAAATTTTTAAACGGACCATTTTACAATATGATTTTTAAAATTATTGAGGAGCAAAAAAATAAACTTAAGATTATTTTGCAAGGTAAAAATACTACTATAAACAAAAAAGATTATTTATTTACCTCAATTTAAATTAATGAATAAATTAGACGTAAAAACGATTTTTACAAAGTGCGGAGCTATGCAATAATGATTAAAAATTTAAAAATTATTTTGAAAAAAAATCATTTTATTTTTAATCTTTGTAAGATCGTTATAATTAAGATTTTTCGACTAAATAGAGTTAAAGATGTAGCTTTGATGTTTTTATTTTTTAATATTCTTCCTAGGTACACATATTTATTTTCCACTCGTAAAGTTTTGCCTTCTTTAAGCAATAGAGTAAGAGCTAAAAAAATTTTTATGCCATATGAAATTTTGAAGGGTAAATCAAAGATCAAAAAATTTGATACAGTGAACGTGATAAGTCACGGTTCTAGCTTTAATTTAAATAAAATAAAGTCTTTCAAAGGAAAAATTATAGTAGCCCAAGGCTGGGAGTCATTAAGAATTGACGAAAAAGGAAACATTCTGAGTTTTAGAACTAAAAATAGTAATCCAGA
>CACIWZ010000006.1 GCA_902590505.1 uncultured Pelagibacteraceae bacterium | reverse complement strand
AACCAATAGTATCAGTTAAAAAACCAGGTATAATTAAAAGTAATGCAGCTACAGCTATCGAAGCGCCTGAAATAATTTCATAAATTGGAGCTTTATTTTGATATAGGCTTGTTACTCCAGATCTAAGAGTTTGTACCCCTTGTAATCTTGCATAATAAATACCAATTATTGCTGTAAGAAATATAAGTGTGATAGTGTTTAATGCACCAATTTTTCCACCAATTTTGATCAAAAGAAATATCTCTATGGCTGGTATGCCTAAAAAAATTATGAAAAATGTGTTCATTTGTCAGATACAAAATTATATTATTCATGTATATTTATCAAACTATGAGTAATAGTTTCGGCTATTTAGATATAATTTTGTTAGGTATGATCGCAGGATTTATAATCTTGCGACTAAGAAGTATCCTTGGAAGAAAAACCGGACACGAATCAAAAGTGTACCCTAATTTTGCTGAAAAAAAATTCAGCATGCCAAAAAATGATGCTGAGCCATCAAAACAAAATTTGGAAGTTTTAGAAGGAAAAGATAAAAAAGAATTTTTAAGAGGAGCAGAAATAGCATATGAAAGTGTACTGACCTCTTTTGCTACTGGTGATTTAATTAAACTCAAAGCTCTTCTTTCACCAAATATGTTCTCTAACTTTTCAGATGCCATTAAGGCAAGAAATAAAGAGAATATAAAATCTGAATTCACATTTATTGGTGTAAAAGAGTCTTCCGTTGAAAGATATGAAAAAATCAAAGATAACTTATTTGCCACTGTGAAATTCGTAGCAGAGGTAATCTCAGTAAAGAGGGATAAAGAAAATAAAATTATTGAGGGAAATCCCGACAAAATAAAGTTTGTTACTGATAGCTGGAAGTTTACTAAAAATATTAACAATAAAAGTCCTAATTGGTATTTATCCGAAATCATTAGTCAGTGACCAAATACAAAGATCTTTCTCCAGAAGATAAAAAAAATTGGGAAGATTATATCAAAAATCCCTCGGATATATTTGATAAAGACAAATCAAATTCTATAAATACTGAGAAAAAAAGTCGATTTAGATTTGACTTACATGGTTTCACACTTGATCAAGCTAACAAAAAAGTTAAAGAAATTATTCTCTCATGTACTGAAAAAAAATATAAAGAAATATTATTTATAACCGGAAAAGGAAAACATTCCACAAATGACAAAGATATTTATACTTCAAAGGATCTCGGAAGATTAAAGTATTCAGTTCCTGAATTTATCAATTCTGACCAAGAATTGAGGGCACTGATTGTCTCAATACAAGATGCAAAAATTAAGGATGGTGGTGAAGGGGCAATAATAATTAAGTTAAAAAATTTATAGTATAAATTTCGAAAGGTCTGTGTCTTTCACTAGGTTACCCAAGTTATCTTGAACAAATTTTTTATCAACGGTAATAGTTTCTCCAGCTTTATCAGTGGCATTAAAACTTATATCGTCTAAAACTTTCTCAATTATAGTATGAAGTCTTCTGGCTCCAATATTTTCGACTGAAGAATTTACTTCTGCAGAAATCTTTGCAAGCATATCAATTCCGTCTTCAGAAAATTCAAGATTAACATCTTCTGTTTTTAATAAAGCTTTGTATTGTTTGATTAAACTGTTATCTGGCTCTTTTAATATTCTTTTAAAATCATCTTCATTTAGAGCATTTAGCTCTACTCTTATAGGTAGTCTTCCTTGTAACTCTGGTAAGAGATCAGACGGTTTTGCTAATTGAAAGGCTCCTGAAGCGATGAAAAGAATATGATCAGTTTTTATCGGGCCGTGTTTAGTGCTTACAGTTGTACCTTCAATCAGAGGTAACAAATCTCTTTGAACTCCTTCTCTTGAAACGTCTCCTCCGACTCTATCGCTTCTTGCAGAAACTTTATCTATTTCGTCTAAAAACACAATTCCATTTTCTTCTGTTGCTTTCTTTGCTTCCTTAATAATTTTATCTTCCTCGATCATTTTATCTGATTCTTGGGCTACTAAAATTCCGTGAGACTCTTTAACAGACATCTTTTTTTTCTTACCTTTTTTCCCGCCCATAGACTTACCTAAGATGTCTCCTAAATTAACCATACCGACATTTCCTCCAGGCATTCCGGGTATCTCAAAACTTTGTAACCCAGAAGAGGTATTTTGAACTTCAATCTCTATTTCATTGTTATCTAAGTCACCATTTCTTAATCTTTTTCTAAAACTTTCTCTTGTAGCAACACTTGCTTTATTACCGACTAAAGCATCTAAAACCTTTTCTTCTGCCTTTAATTCAGCTTTAGCTTTTACTTCTTTTCTTTTTCTTTCTCTTTCCATCGCTATAGCAATTTCAATTAAATCTCTAACGATTTGCTCAACATCTCTACCTACGTATCCTACTTCAGTAAATCTTGTCGCTTCAACCTTTATGAAAGGTGCTTCAGCTAATCTCGAAAGTCTTCTTGATATTTCAGTTTTACCTACTCCTGTCGGACCAATCATAAGTATATTTTTTGGTAATACTTCATCTCTCATTTCATCAGTAAGGGCCTGTCTTCTCCACCTATTTCTTAATGCAACAGCCACAGCTTTTTTTGCCTCCTTTTGACCAATTACATACCTATCTAGTTCTGAAACTATTTCTCTTGGAGAAAGAGCGCTGACCTTTGAGCTGTCAGTTTTAGATCCTTTAACAAGTTTTAAATTTGTTTCTTTTTTTGATTTTGACATTTAAATTTTTTCCATCGTTACGTTATTGTTTGTGAATACACAAATGTCTGATGCAACCTTTAAAGCTTTTTTTGCTATATCTTCAGCTTTCATGTCAGTTTCAATCAAAACTTTAGCAGCTGCAAGAGCATAGTTTCCTCCAGATCCAATTCCAATAATTCCATCTTCTGGTTCTAAAACATCACCAGTTCCAGAAATTATAAAGCTATGATTTTTATCTGCTACTGCCATTAATGCTTCTAATCTTCTTAAAAATTTATCGCTTCTCCAATCTTTGGCTAATTCTACAGCTGCTCTTTGTAAGTTGCCGGCATGCTTTTCTAATTTTGCTTCGAGTCTTTCAAATAAAGTTAGAGCGTCTGCAGTTGAGCCGGCAAATCCTGCGATTACTCCTCTGCTCTCAATTTTTCTAACCTTCTTGGCTTTGCTTTTTAAAACTGTATTACCAAGACTGACTTGACCATCTCCTGCTACAATGGTCTCTCCGCCCTTTCTAAGTAGGACAATTGTAGTACCGTGCCATTTTTCAGCTGTATTCATGAAGTTATATGTGGAGATTATTTTGAGATCTTCAATAGTGATTTATTGATAAAATGACCATTTAAATATATATCAAAGGTAAATCAGGCATAGTTTATGAGCAGAAAAGCAAAAATTACTAGAAAAACAAAAGAGACCAGTATTTCTGTCGCGGTTAATCTAGACGGAAAAGGAAAGTATAAAATTAAAACTGGAATAGGTTTTTTGGACCACATGTTGGAGCAACTATCAAAGCACTCTCTTATAGACTTAGATGTTAAAGCAAAAGGCGACACGCACATAGATTTACACCACACCACTGAAGATACAGGTATAGCAATTGGTGAAGCTATTAAAAAAGCAGCAGGTAACCGAAAAGGAATTACACGATATGCTTCAACAATGATTCCTATGGATGAAACTCTAAGCCGAGTTTCAATAGATGTATCGAATAGACCTTATTTAATTTGGAAAGTAAATTTGCCGGTTGAGAAACTTGGCGAGATGGACACAGAATTATTTAAAGAGTGGTTCCAAGCTTTTTCGCAATCAGCTGGAATTACTTTACACATAGAAAATATTTACGGTGAAAATAGTCACCACAAAATTGAGTCGTGTTACAAAGGTTTAGCTAGATCATTAAAAGATGCTTTAGCGATTGATAAAAGAATTAAAAACTCAATACCTTCGACAAAAGGCTCTATTTAAAATTGATGAACGTCACAATTGTTGACTACCAATCGGGCAATATTAGCTCTGTCATAAATTCTTTTACAGAGGTAGCTAAAGGTAAAGTTAATCTAGAGGTAACCTCAGACGTCAATAAAATTAAGTCTTGTGATAAGATTGTTTTACCAGGGCAAGGTTCATTTAAAAGCTGTGTTGACTCTCTTAATCAAATTAAGGGATTAGTTGATACACTTAAAGAATTTGCAATAATAAATAAGAAACCTTTATTAGGAATTTGTGTAGGTTTACAAATGTTTGCTGATATTGGGTATGAGGAAGCAGAAACGAAGGGATTAGGTTGGATTTCTGGTAAAGTTTCTAAAATTGATAATCAAAAAGGAAAATTTAAGCTTCCACATATTGGTTGGAATGAAATTGAAATTCAAAAAGAAAGTAAAATATTTAAAGATATAAAAAATAAATCTCACATGTATTTCGTACATAGTTATGAATTTATACCTGAGGATAAATCAGTCATTTCAGCGATAACAAATTATTCGTCAAAAATTGTCTGCTCTGTCGAAAGAGATAATTTATTTGGAACACAGTTTCACCCTGAGAAGAGTGATAAAATCGGATTAAAAGTAATTGATAACTTTTTAAAATTATAATGAAAATATTTCCTGCAATAGACATAAAAGATAAGAAATGTGTAAGATTAATCAAAGGTGACTTCGAGAATAAAACTGAATACGAAACTTCACCTATTGAGCAAGCAGCAAAATTTAAAGATCATGGCTTTAAAAACCTACACATTGTAGATCTAGACGGAGCTTTAACGGGTAAAACAGTCAATTTAGATATTATAAAAGAAATAGTAAGTAAATACGATTTGAAGATTGAAATAGGAGGCGGTGTTAGATCTCTAGATAGCATAAAACAATATGTTGATACTGGTGTTGAGAAAGTAATTTTAGGAAGTGGTGCTATTAAAAATAAAGAATTTTTAAAAGAGTCTTGCGTAAAATTTAAAGGTCAAATTGCTTTGGGATTAGATGCAAAAGATGGAAATCTCTTAGTATCAGGCTGGAAAGAAAATCTAGAAATTAAAACCATAGATTTTTTAAAAGAAGTAAATGATTTTGGTGTTAGCAGAATTATTTTTACAGACATAAATAGAGATGGAATGAAAACTAGCCCCAACTTAGATGAGACCGTGAAAATTGCAGGGTTTTCTAATTGTCCTGTTGTTATTTCAGGAGGTGTTTCTTCAATAAATGACATTAAGAAGGCCAAAGAGTTAAATAATAAAAAAATCGAAGGTATTATTGTTGGTAAAGCTATTTACGATGGCGATATTAAGCTTGATGAGCTAGCAAAGGAGATTAATGCTTAAAAATAGAATTATACCTTGCCTTGATGTTAAAGATGGAAGAGTTGTTAAAGGTATTAACTTTGTTGAATTAAAAGATGCTGGAGATCCAGTAGAACAAGCTAAAATATATAGTGACGGTGGTGCTGACGAGATTTGTTTTCTTGATATTACCGCTTCAAATGAAAATAGAGAAACGATTATTGATATTGTTAGAAAAACTGCAAAAGAATGTTTCGTTCCTTTAACTGTTGGAGGTGGAGTTAGAACTATTCAAAATATTACCGATTTATTGTTAGCCGGTGCAGATAAAGTTTCTATTAATACTGCCGCTGTAAAGAATGTTGACTTCGTTAAGGAAGCCTCAAAAAAATTTGGATCTCAATGTATTGTTGTTGCGGTCGATGCAAAAAAAGTTTCAGATAATAAATGGGAAGTATTTACACACGGCGGAAGAAATAAAACTGGTATAGATGCAGTAGAGTTTGCTAAAAAAGTAGAAGAAAATGGAGCTGGAGAAATTTTATTAACGTCAATGGATAAGGATGGAACTAAATCCGGTTACGACGTTGATTTATTAAAATCAATTACGAATAACACCAATATTCCTGTAATAGCTTCCGGTGGAGTTGGAACTCTAGATCACTTATATGACGGTATAGTTAAAGGTGGAGCAAGTGCAGTTTTAGCGGCATCTATTTTTCATTACGGGAAATATAAAATCAAAGATGCTAAAGAATATTTGAATTCTAAAAATGTATCGGTAAGGTTATAAAATGTTTGAAAACTTAGAACAATTAATTAAAACAATCAGAGAGAGAAAAAATTCTTCTCCAGATAAGTCTTATACTAATAAACTTTTGAACGATAAAAACCTAAGTGTTTCAAAAGTAAAAGAAGAAATAGGTGAATTAATAGAATCTGTGGAAAAAAATTCAAATAAGATACACGAAGCTGCTGATGTGGTTTATCATTTGATGGTTTACTTAGAGGCTAACAATATAAAAATCGAAGATGTGATGAACGAGCTTAAGAAAAGACGGAAATGAGTTACGACAAAAATAATATATTTGCTAAGATTTTAAGAGGAGAAATTCCCTGTAAAAAAGTTTATGAAAATGATCATGTTTTAGCATTTCATGATATTAATCCTCAAAAGAAAGTTCATGTTTTAGTTATTCCTAAAGGCGAATACGTTGATCTTAATGATTTCAACAACAAAGCTTCAGACAAAGAGATTGTAGAGTTAAACAAAGCAGTGACGCATGTCGCAAACTTAGTGGGTGCAAAAGATAAAGGATATCGAGCTTTAACTAATATTGGAAGTGATGGTGGTCAGGAGGTTCCTCATTTACACTTTCATATATTTGCAGGTGAAAAGATCGGAAAGATGGTTAGCTGATGGTTTCAAGAGTTAAAAGATATTTCTTAGAAATAAAAGATTTTTCAAAAACTATTGATTTGAATCTTCCGGAAAACTTTAAAATTATTTTGGATGACAAAGATAATTTCCACTTAAACAGATTTTTTTATAAACAAATAGGCGTAGATCACTATTGGAGAGACAGATTACTTTGGTCTGATAGTGAGTGGGTAAAGTATGTTACGAATAAAAATCTAGAAACGCACGTTCTTAAAAAAGGGGAAGATTTAGTAGGATATTACGAACAAGAATATCATCCTGGATCAAATGAAGTAGAGCTTATCAATCTAGGAGTGCTAAAAGAATTTAGAGGTTTGAAGCTTGGTTCAACACTTGTAAATCATGCTATTGCAAGCGCATCAAGAAAAAATCCTGAAAGAATGTGGGTTCATACTTGTAGTTTAGACCACAAACACGCATTACAAAATTATAAATCCAAAGGCTTTGAAATTTTCAAAGAAGAAGAAATTGATTTTGTGGCTTAGTTTATTTCAGGTACTTTAAAGGTGTCTCTTTTATAAGAGTCATTTCTAGCAATAATGTTAAGGGAGAAATTTATATTATTGTTGTATTGATCTTTAATCTCCCATCCTTTCAAATCCATATTTTTTTTATCAAAAAAAACTGTAATTTCGTTATCACCAAAATATACAAGCTTAATTATTTCATCAGTTAATTCTAATTCCCCTGATTGTACTATTGCTAAGAGTTTATCCTTATATAAAATATTTAGGAATGGAGATTTTGAAATAGGATAATGGTAAGTCTTATTATACCTCTTTTGTGTTATTGCTAACCTCTTATTATTAATAATCAGTTCTTTTTTCTTATCATCAAAGTAATTGCATTTTAATTTTCCAGGAAATTCTAAAAGACAACTACCTTTTTCTGTCTTTTCATTAATTAATTGATCAAATGTAAATTCTAACGAATTCAAGCTATTTAATTGAGAAATTATTTGATTTTTTTCATTAGCTAATAAACTCGATGTTATTAAAAGAAAAAACGAGATTAAAAATGTTTTTTTAAAGAACTTCACGTTTGCCAACATGATTTGCCTTGCTAACAATACCTTTTTCTTCCATCATATCAATAATTCTAGCAGCTCTATTGTATCCTATCTGTAATTTTCTTTGTAAAAAGCTTGTAGAAGCTTTACCTTCAGTTTTAATAATTTCTACAGCCTGATTAAATAATTCATCTTCATCTCCCTCACTTCCAGGAGTTAATGAGCTTTCAGTTGTTTCTTGGGAAGTAATCTCTTCCATATAATCTGGTTCACCTTGAGCTCTTAATGAATTAGTAATTTTCTCTATTTCCTGCTCAGAAACATATGGGCCATGAATTCTAACTATTCTATTTGCAGACGACATAAATAACATATCTCCTTTACCAAGCAATTGCTCGGCACCCTGCTCTCCTAAAATAGTTCTACTATCAATTTTGGAACTTACTTGAAAAGATATTCTTGTTGGGAAATTCGCTTTAATTGTACCAGTTATAACGTCGACACTAGGTCTTTGTGTAGCCATGATGATATGTATACCTGCAGCTCTTGCCATTTGTGATAATTTTTGAATGTAGTTTTCAATTTCTTTTCCAGCTACAAGCATTAAGTCTGACATCTCGTCAACCACTACAACTATGTAAGGCATTTTAAGTTTATGCTTAGCGTTATAGCCATCAATGTTTCTCACACCCACCTTACTCATTAATTTATATCTGCTGTTCATTTCTTTGACTGTCCAAGATAAAGCTGAAGTGGCTTTTTTAGCATCAGTAATAACTGGAGTTAATAAATGAGGTATTCCTTCATAAGTAGATAGCTCTAGCATTTTTGGATCAATTAAAATAAATTTACAAAGGTCTGGACTTAGTTTGTAAAGTAGAGAAACAATTATTGTATTAATGCAAACAGACTTTCCTGAACCAGTGGTACCTGCAATTAAAAGATGAGGCATTGATGTTAAATCACCAACAATTGGCATTCCCGAAATACTTTTACCTAGTGCTATTGGAAGTCTCACATCTTTCTTTTGAAATTTATCATAAGAAATTATTTCTCGTAGTGATACGCCCTCCCTTTCTTCGTTAGGAATTTCAATTCCAACAGTATTTTTTCCAGGAATGACGGAAACTCTTGTAGAAGTTGAACTAGTATTTCTTGCTAAATCCTCAGATAAATTAATTATTTTTGACACTTTTACACCAGGTGCTGGTTCAAATTCATAAAGGCTTACTACAGGACCATTATTTATTGTTTTAATTTTTCCGTCTATACCAAAGTCTAATAATATTTTTTCCATAAACTCAGCGTCAGGACGATTTCTATTTCCGTCAGAACTAAGTTTAGATAAATTTTTTTCTAAATAATTTATATCTGGTAATTTATATTTATTTTTTGTAGTGACTTGCTCTGTTTGAGAACTTGTGTCAGTATCAAATGAAAAAGATTGCTGTGGCTTTTCCAATGTCTGTGGCTGGTCTTCAATATTAATTTTACTAAAATCTGGTTCAATATTTTCTACAGGCTTTCTTCTAAAAAGTGAAATAATTACTGAAAATACTTTTTTATAATTTATATCGGCTGAAAATGAAAAAAAAATAATAGTTAATAAAAGCAGTCCATAAATTGAATATGTATTATCAATCCACGGAGCCCAAGTATTAATAAAGTTATATGTTATTTTTCCAACGAAACCTGAATTGCCATTATCAATTAACCAAAAAGAATTATCGAATGTTAAATAGATAAAAACTGTTCCAACTGTTAAATATGCTACAACTAAAAATAGTTTTAAAATTATTCTTCTTAATTCTTTCTTTATTATTAAATCTAATCCCCAAAATAAAAAATTAAGTAATAATAAAAAAGAGGCCAAACCGAAACTTTGTAATAAAAAATCTGCAACGCTACTTCCATAAATCCCAAAAAAATTTTGGATCTCGAAACTCCTATCCCCATAAATGAATGAAGGATCTTCAGGAGAATATGTTGTAAAAGCTATTGCGAGTGCGACACTTGATAAAACTAGGATTAAACCTAGCAATTCAAAGGTTCGCTTTTTCAAAAAATTTGTTACACTATCTAAAAAGTTTGTATTCATTACGAATCGATTACGTACTTTTTACCATTTTTATGAAAGTGTTAAAAATTTTAATATGATAAAACAAAGAATATGCATTGTTGGAGACGGTCTTTCAGGCTTAATGACAGCGGTAATTTTATCTAAAGTATCGGGTGTAGAGGTAAATCTAATAGCTAAAAAAGGTATAAAAAACGCTGATAAAAGGACCACTGCCATATCAGATACAAATTACAAGTTCATTAATCAAAATATTAAAAGTTTGGAACAAAAGTTGTTCTGGCCTTCACAAAAAATTGACCTTTTTTATGAAACTTCTAAAGAAAATATAAATTTTTTAAATCTAAACGAAGCAAACTCCAATCTAATGTATGTTTTTGAAAATGATAAAATTAAAAGTGTATTATTGAAAGAAATTTCAAAAAATAAAATTAAATTAATCAAAAAAGATTTAAAAAACTTAGATGAATTAAAAAATTATGATTTGATTATCCTTTGTATAGGAGGACAATCTAACATTTACAATAACATAACAAAAATTAGATCTATCAAGAAAGATTATAAAGAAATAGCTATTACAGGATATGTAAAACATAATTTTAAGAAAATTAACACAAGCCAATTCTTTTTAAAAGAAGGTCCTTTAGCTATACTGCCTTTTTCAAAAAATTATTTCTCTTTTGTTTGGAGTGTAAAAAAACATTTTTTCAAAAATAATTTAAAAAAAATTTCAACGTTAGTAAAAAACAAAATAATAGAATTGTTGAAGAACAAACATGATATTACTATTAGTAATATTCAGTCGTATCCTATTTCTCTAAGTTTAAGACGACAGTATCATCAAAAAAATATATTAATTCTTGGTGAAGGTCTGCACACTATACATCCAGTGGCCGGTCAGGGTTTTAATCTAGTCCTAAGGGATATAAAAAAATTAAAAGAGATTATAAAATATTACGTGGGTTTAGGTATTTCTATTAAAAATAGCTATGCCCTAAATGATTTTTATAATAGTAGAAAACCTGAAAATACTATTATGAGTTTAGGTGTAGATGCTACTCATAGCTTCTTTAAACAAAATAAATATTTGGATCCCTTCAAAGAAATTATTGTAAAAAATATTAAGAACAACGAAACATTAAAAAAATTCAGTAAAATAATCTCTAATCGAGGTTTATCATTATAATTCAATGAACATTTTTGCTTTATCTTCGGGTAGAGGTCCCTCTGGAATAGCTATCGTTAGAATATCAGGCAGTGAAACACTCAAGATTTGTCAAAATTTGACTAAGTCTAAAGATATAAAGTCGAACGAAGTTAATTTTTGTAAGTTCTACAACCCTAAAAATGGTAATGTAATAGATCCGGAGGCTCTATTATTGTGGTTTCCCGGGCCAAACAGCTATACTGGAGAAGACCTGGCAGAATTACAAATCCATGGAAGTAACGCAGTAATAAACGCTTTATTAAGAGTACTTTCCGAGCAAAAAAATTGTAGATTGGCTGAACCAGGTGAGTTCACTAAAATTGCATTTCAAAATGATAAAATCGATTTGTTAAAAGCAGAAAGTATAGGAGATCTAATCCATTCCGAGACGGAATTACAAAGACAACAAGCAGTTAAATTAATTCAGGGCAATGCATCAAACTATTATAATGATCTGAGGGAAAAAATAATAAAATCTCTTGCTTTTATAGAAGCAAAAATTGATTTCGCTGAGGAAGATCTTCCAGAAAAAGTATTAAAAGATGCACACAAATCAATTAAAGAAATTCATTCGGAAATTACAAAAATAATTGAAGATAATAAGGTTGGAGAAAAAATTAGAGACGGTTTTAGGGTTTCAATTACAGGAGAAGTTAATGCGGGGAAATCATCATTACTAAATTTACTTTCTAAAAGAGAAGTAGCAATTGTGTCAGATGAGGCTGGTACGACTAGAGATGTTATAGAAACCTATTTAAACTTGGATGGATACCCTGTAATTTTGGCTGATACTGCTGGTATAAGAGAAGCTAAAAATGAAGTTGAAAAAAAAGGTATTTCTTTAGCATTAGGCAAATCAAAAGAAGCAGATTTAAATATAGTAGTAATCGATAATTCATCAAAAAAAATTAATAAAGAAGTACAGATTATGATTAATAAAGATACTATAATTCTATTAAATAAATCTGATGTTTCAGATAAACAAAATCATAAATTTAATGTTGATACAGTTTTAGCTTCAGTAAAAAATAACAAAAATATCGACAAATTAATAGATTTAATTAAAGCTAAGTTGAGCAAAAAATTTACATCCAATAATAGCGCTTTAATTACTAGAGAAAGGCACAGAGTTAAGCTAAATGATTGTTTAAAAGAAATTGATAAGTTTCTTAAAAAGGATCAAAACAAAGACATCGAATTAGCAGCAGAAGACCTAAGAATGGCCACACGACATCTTGGTAGCATCGTCGGTAAGGTAGATGTGGAAGAAATACTTGGATCTATATTCAAAGACTTCTGCATCGGTAAATAAAATTCTTCTTGTATTCTTAATCTAGAGGTTTACATTCACAGAATGACAAAACAAAGCTATGATGTAGTAGTTATAGGTGGGGGACATGCCGGATGTGAGGCAGCAGCTGCTTCCGCTAGAATGGGCGTAAATACTGCTCTTTTTACTCATAAAATCGAGACTATTGGGGAAATGTCGTGTAATCCCGCTATAGGAGGACTTGGAAAAGGTCATCTTGTAAGAGAAATCGATGCTTTAGATGGTGTGATGGGTATAGTAGCTGATAAATCAGGTATTCAATTTAGATTATTAAATAGAAGTCGTGGTCCAGCAGTGCAAGGACCAAGGACTCAATCAGACAGAGCTCTTTATAAAGAACATATGCAAAAATTTTTGCTAAATTATCAAAACTTAGAAGTAATAGCAGATCCAGTAGTAAAATTTTTGTTTGAGAATAATAAGGTTATAGGGTTTATTTGTCAGAGTGGTAAAGAAATAAGGACAAAAGAATTAATACTGACTACAGGAACCTTTTTAAATGGTTTGATACATATAGGCGAAACACAAATACCAGCTGGTCGGTTTGATGAAAAACCATCTACCGGTTTAAGTGAACAACTAGCAAAATTCAATATGCAAATTGGAAGATTAAAAACCGGAACACCACCTAGACTAGATGGTGATACAATTAATTATGATGACTTAGAAATGCAGCCTGCTGATGATGATCATTACTATTTTTCTTTCTTGACGAACAAGATCAATAATAAACAGATTAAATGTGGGATGACTTACACAAATAATGATGTTCATAAAATTATTAGCGATAACATTTCAAGAAGCGCTATGTATTCAGGAAACATAAAAGGAGTAGGGCCTAGGTATTGTCCATCTATAGAGGATAAAATTGTTAAGTTTAAGGAAAAAGAAAAACACCAAATATTCCTAGAGCCTGAGGGATTAAAGGACAATACTATTTACCCAAATGGTATATCAACTTCTCTTCCAGAGGAGATACAGCTCAAAATACTGGCTAAAATCAAGGGTTTAGAGCATGTTAAGATGAAGAGGGCTGGATACGCAATTGAGTATGATTACGTGGATCCAAGGGAGTTAAAAGCAACCTTAGAAACCAAAAAAATTAATTCTTTATTTCTTGCTGGACAAATTAATGGAACTACAGGATATGAAGAAGCTGCAGCTCAAGGATTGATAGCTGGTATTAATGCGGCTTTAAAAATTAAAAATCAAGGGGAGTTTATTTTAGATCGATCAACTTCTTATATTGGTGTTATGATTGATGACCTCATTACTAAAGGAGTTACAGAACCTTATAGAATGTTTACATCTAGAGCTGAATATAGACTAACGTTAAGAGCCGATAATGCCGATCAAAGACTTACCGATTTTGGAATTAATTTAAATTTAGTGAAATCCGAGAGAAAGAAAATATTTAACGAAAAGAAAAAAAATATTTTTGCTCTTAATACGATTTTAAAAAATAATTATTTAACTCCTAATCAAGCTAAAAAATTTGAAATTAAAATTGCTATGGATGGAGTCAAAAGATCTTGTTTAGAGATTATGGGTCAGCGAAAAGTAAATATGGCAAAAATAAGGCAAGCATTTCCTGATATCCCTAGTTTTCCACGGTCCATAGAAAACCAAGTTGTAACAGATGCCCATTATATGGGTTACTTGGAAAGACAAGACAGAGATATCGAATCTTTTAAAAAAGATGAGTCCGTTGTTATACCCGAGGATATAAATTATGAAAAATTAAGCGGCCTATCTAACGAGATCAAGAGTAAACTGCTTCAAGTTAAGCCTAAAACATTAGGCCAAGCTATTCGTATAGATGGTGTAACGCCAGCAGCAATAATTATTCTACTTTCACACATTAAAAAACTTAGATATAAAGCTACTGCTTAATGCAGCAGCTTGAAGTTATAAATATTCTTAAAAAGGATCTAAATTTTACTGATCAATCTATTGAAAAGCTTAAAGAATTTACAAAACTGGTTTTAAAGGAAAATAAAAATCATAATTTGATCTCGAAAAGTACAGAAAATCATATTTGGTTAAGGCACGTTCTGGACTCGGCACAATTAGTTAAATTTATCGACTTCAGCTCCAATTCATTAGCAGATCTCGGCAGTGGTGCTGGATTTCCAGGTCTTGTTGTTGAAATATTCAATAAAAATAAGGCTTTTCACGTGAAATTATTTGAAAAATCACCAGTAAAAAGGCAGTTTCTATTGAGGGTGATTAAGGAATTGGGACTTAATGCAGAAGTTCTAGGTGATATTCGTGACGAAAAATTAGATACTGATATTATAATTTGTAGGGCGTTTAAGAAATTGGACTACATAATACAAGTTTCACGTGAAATCGCTAAAAAACCGCATAAATTAATCATTTTAAAAGGTCAAAATGCACAGGATGAGATAAATAAATCTTTTAAAAATAAAAAATACCCTTATAAATTGGAAAAGAGTATTACAGAAATTGATTCTAAAATAATTTTGATGAACTTTTATTAAAAATGGGAAAGTTAACTACATTAGCGGTTATAAATCAAAAAGGTGGAGTAGGTAAGACAACTACAGTTATAAATTTAGCAGCATCACTGTCCATAATGGGTCAAAATAATTTAGTTATAGATTTAGATCCACAAGGGAATGCAACAACAGGTCTTGGTAAAAGCAACAGCGACGAAACTAAAAATATTTATAATCTTTTAATAAAAAAAATTAATATCAATGATGTAATACAAAAAACTGAAATTAAAAATTTAGATTTAATAGGATCTCACGTAAATTTATCTGGTCTTGAAGTAGAAACTGCTAGTGACTCAAATAGAGCATTTGTATTAAAAGAAATCCTTAATGGTGAAAAGGATGGGCTTTTAAAAAAATACGATAATATATTCATTGATTGTCCTCCTTCTTTAAGTCTATTAACTGTCATGGCTTTAGTAGCCAGTGATGAATTATTAGTGCCGCTTCAAACCGAATTCTTTGCCTTGGAAGGTATTACTCAACTTGTAAAAACTATTGATAGGATTAAAGAAAATCTGAACCCTAGTTTAAAGATAAGAGGCATATTATTAACTATGTTTGACAAAAGAAATAAATTATCTTCAGAAGTTGATAGAGAAGCAAGAAATTATTTTAAAGAAAAAGTTTACCAGACTGTAATTCAAAGAAATGTAAGATTATCAGAAGCACCGTCTCATGGACTTCCGTGTGTTATTTATGATAAAAATTGTGTCGGTAGTAAATCATATTTTAAACTTGCTGAAGAATTCTTAAAAAATAATCAAATAGAGAGTGCTGCATGAGTCCAATAAAAAAAAAAGGATTGGGTAGGGGACTATCAGCTTTATTTGGAGATGATAAACCAAAAGATGAAGTCAAAGCAGTAAATCAAACAAATCTTATTTCTATAAGTGATTTAAGTAGGAACCCTTATCAACCAAGACAAAACTTCAAGGAGGAAAAACTTGAAGAACTGGCTAATTCTATAAGAAAAAATGGGGTAATTCAGCCTATAGCCGTTAGACCAAATAAATCAGATAAGGGTAAATTCGAGATAGTTGCTGGTGAAAGAAGGTGGTTGGCAGCTCAAAGAGCTGGACTTCACGAAATACCAGTAACAATATTAGATCTTAGCGATGTTGAGTCTTTAGAAGTAGCCATTGTAGAAAATATTCAAAGAGATGATTTAAATCCGATTGAAGAGGCAAGAGGTTATAAAAGACTTAATGAGGAATTTAAATATGATCATGAAAGCATATCAAAGTTAATGTCCAGAAGCAGAAGTCATATAAGTAACACACTTAGATTATTAACACTTCCTTCTGATGTAATCTCAATGTTAGAGGAAGGAACATTAACCTCGGGTCAAGCAAGACCTTTAATAGGTATATCTAATGCATCTTCAATAGCGGAGGAGATAGTTTCAAAGAACTATAGTGCGAGAAAAGTTGAATATTTAACTAGAAATAAAAAAAATAAAGGTGAAAAAGTTATTGATACAAATATTCTTAAAGCACAGGAAAGAATAGAGCGTATTCTTGGCTTGAAAGTTAATATTTTAAATAAAAAAAACAATTCAGGCAAAATTACTATTGAATATAAAGATTTAGATCAATTCGAATTAATATCAGATATGCTAACTAAAAATTAGCGCATTCACAAATATCTAAAATAAGTTTTTTTATTATTATATTATTATTGATATTACTATTCGATTTAAATCTAATTTCTAGCTCATATGTTTCTTTTAACATGTTCTTAAGTTTCGCTGAATTCCACAATTTTGCTTGATTAACGAAAGTATTTTTATCTTTCCAAAATATTGGCGGCCTTAAATTTTTAATTTTATCTTCGAGATTATTTGATCCTTTTATATTATTTATTTCTTTTAGTTTATTTAACCGTTGATTTATCACATTTAGGTAGTACACACCCTTATCAGGTTCTATTAATGTATCGTTTAATAGCTTATTTGTAGTAATTTTATTACCAGCTAGTGCTGCATCTTTGAGTAAATTAAAATCCTCATTAGAAGTAATATTTAATAGAGCTTGAAGCTTTTCAGTAACAATTTTTTTATCTTGGAAGTAGGTAATGATTTTTTCAAGTTCATTATTTAGTTTTACTCTGTCTAATTTACAATTATCTATAATTATATTTAAATTTTGTGTTGATAAACCTTCAAATCCTATTAGACGTTCAAGTATTATTTTTTTTATTGTGATTTCATTGTCAGGGTAGCAGCCTATTGCTGCACAGTTTTCATCTTTTTCAAAGAAACCTCTAACTTTTGATTTTTTGTCCAAAATATCAGAAAAAAAAATAATTTTATTTTCACCAATTAAACCTGAGATTTCTTTAGCCAAATCTAAAAGCTTATCGTTTACTTGATCTATAAATATTATTTTTTTCTTTCCAAAGAGTGAAATATTACTCACCTCATTAATAATAAGATTTTTGTTTTTTATTACTTCGTCTTGATTAAAACTCAGTGACTCATAATCATCATTTTTTTTAAGTGTATATTTAAAATAATTTTTAAGGCCAATATTTTCTCCGTAAAACAAAATTAAATTTTGATTTATAATATTTATATTCTTTTCAACAATATAGCTTTTAAATAACATTTAATTTATTTATAATTTCACCAATAATACTCTCTGATATTTTTTCAGTGATATTACGAATTAATTTCTTTTCATTGTTTAGTGTCTGAGAAAATTTATCAGCAACAACATAATCCCCTTCACGCTCTATAGTAAATTCTAAATTATTTGTGTTGTCAGTTTTTATCAATTTTACATTTACTATTACTTTAATTTGATATTTTGTAATTTCATTACTAATATTTTTTTCTTTAATGGATTTAGTTTTTTTTGTGTCTAATTCTATTTTAATAACTTTACTGCTATTAGTATCGTTATAATCAGAAAGTTTGTTCTTTAATTCAAAATTAATTCTTTTATCACCATTAGTGCTAATTTCTTTTATATTAAAATTAAGTAATTCTCGTTTATCTATTATCTTAAATCCACAACCCGTTAATAAGATAAGCGAAATGGCTATTGTAATTAATTTTAGGTTTTTCATTCTGATATAATGTAATTTATTATTTTATTCTTTACAAAAATAGTCTTTATTATTTTTCTATCCTCAATATATTTCTTAGCTTTTGAATGATTAATTATTGTTTTGTAAATATCTTTTTCCTCTAAATTTTTTTTAATATTTATTATATCTCTAGTTTTTCCATTTATTTGTACTGCTAAATTTATTTTTTCTAAAAGGTTTTTTTGACTAATTTCAGGCCACACATTTGTAGATTTGCATTTATGCATTTCAAGACATTCATGTGCTAAGTGAGGTATAAATGGTATCATTAATTTCATAATTTTAACCATATTTTCAACTAATATTTTATTACTAATTTTACTCTCACAGAATTTTCTTAAAATTTTATAGACTTCATAAAAGTGAGCAATTGAAACATTGAATCTAAAATTTTTGATTGAGTTATCAATTTTATAAAGAAAATTGTTTATCTCTGATTTAAATTTATCTTCTAAATCCTTATCGACTTTTACTTCTTTTCTTTGTGAAACTGTATAATTTAAGTCCCATATTCTTTGTAAAAACTTATTTGCTGAAACTACACCCGTATCTGACCATTGTACGTCTTTTTCAGGTGGGCTATCAGAAAGAATAAACCATCGTACAGAGTCCGCACCGTATTGTACAATCATTGTTTCTGGGTCTATTGTATTTTTTTTTGATTTAGACATAGACTCGGGAGGGCCCACTATTACTTTAGACTTATCTTTTTTTTTTAAAACAGTTTTAGGATCAATTCTTTCTACTTCGTCAGGATAAAGCCATTCACCCGACTGATCTTTGTAAGACTCATGGCAAACCATTCCCTGCGTAAAAAGATTTTTAAAAGGTTCAGATAAGTCTATTTTTGCATTAAATTTGTTAATACCTTTTGTAAAAAATCTAGAATATAGTAGATGCAAAATAGCATGCTCAATCCCCCCAATGTATTGATCAACAGGCATCCAATAATTTATTTTTTTTTCATCAAACGGTGCATTTTTAAAATTTGGAGAACAAAATCTTAAAAAATACCAAGAGGAATCAACAAATGTATCCAACGTGTCAGTCTCTCTAGTTGCTTTTTTTCCGGTAGATTTTTGTAATGTATTTTTCCAAGTAGGGTGATTTTCAAGTGGGTTTCCTTGTGATTTTAAATCTATATCATCTGGTAATTCTATAGGAAGTTCACTTTTATCTACGGGTACAACACTTCCATCTTCTAAATAAATCATTGGGATTGGACAACCCCAATATCGTTGTCTAGAAATTCCCCAGTCTTTTAATCTGTAAAGTGTTTTCCTTTTACCCAAATTCTTTTGCTCTATTTTTACAATTATTTCTTCCTTTGCCTTGCTAAACTCTAATCCATTTAAGAAATCTGAGTTAATCATTTTGCCGGGTCCAACATAAGCCTCATTAAGTGATTTTTCATCATTACCATCAGATACAACTTTAGTTATCTCAAGTTTATATTTTTTTGCAAAGTCAAAATCCCTTTGGTCATGTGCAGGACACCCAAAGATTGCACCACTGCCATAATCCATTAACACAAAATTAGCAAAGTAAACTGGAAGTCTTTTTTTTGAGATAAAAGGGTGTTTTACAAATAAATTAGTTTTAAATCCTAATTTTTCAGCATTAGCTAAAGACTCTTCTGTGGTTCCCGTTTTATCACATTGCTTTTTAAATTTTTTAAAATCTTCCTTCTCAAGAAAATTTTTGTTCAAGGGATGATCAGCTGATAAACATATAAAACTTGCTCCAAAAATTGTATCTGGACGAGTTGTAAAAACATTTATTTTTTCTTTACTATTTTCAATTTCAAAAATAATCTCACACCCATAAGATTTTCCTATCCAGTTTTTTTGCATCAATTTTACTTTTTCAGGCCAGCCATTTAATATTTCTAAGTCTTTTAGTAGTTCTTCAGAAAATTTTGTAATATTAAAAAACCATTGTGATAGTTTCTTTCTTTCAACAGTAGCGTTAGATCTCCATCCTTTGCCATTGATAACCTGTTCATTAGCCAATACGGTTTTTTCAACCGGATCCCAATTAACATAGGTTTCTTTTCGCGATACTAAGCCTTGATTGTAGAAATCAATAAATAGTTCTTGTTGATGCTTGTAATAATCTTTATCACAAGTTGATATCTCTAGATCCCAATCAATGGAAAGACCAAGCAATTTAAGCTGATCTTTCATTACTTTTATATTTTTATTTGTCCATTCTTTTGGATGAAGGTTGTTTAATTTTGAGGCATTTTCTGCAGGCAAACCAAACGCATCCCACCCCATTGGATGCAATACATTAAAACCATTTAAATATTTGTATCTAGCTAGTACATCTCCGATAGTATAATTTCTTACATGACCCATATGAATTTTGCCAGATGGGTAAGGAAACATTTCAAGACAATAAAATTTTTTTGATGTTTTACCCTCGTTATAAAGTTTGGCAGTTTTAAATTTTTCTTGCCATTTTTTTTCAATTACTTGAAAATTTATTCTTTCCATAATTGAAATTATTTTTTCTTTTTATTTTTTGATTCACGTTCAAGAATTGCAGCTTTACGTATAATGGATGTTCTAAGTTCGTTACCTATAGTACTATTTTTTAATAAATTGGTTTGACAATTCATATTACTTTTGCATTCCTTTTTATGAACAGATATTTTTAAACTATCAGACCTCACTTCATTAGCTAAAAACCTTACGGTGATTTTAATAGCATCATTTGAATTATTTTCAGAATACCAATCAGTAATAATCATACCACCAGAATAATCGACGGTTGAAAAAGGTAGAAAATCTAGAATCTCTAATGATGCTCTCCACATAGGGTTGGAGGTGCTGAACTCATAAGTTGTTCCTCTGCCTCCTACCAAATCTTTTAATGAAGTTCCCTTACCTTCTTTAACATTTTTTCTCGCTCTTTCTTGTGCATTTACAGGAGTTTCTCTAGTGTCAACTTTTTTAGGTTTAATTGCATTGCATGACAGAATTAGTAAACTTAAAATTGAGTAAAATATGATCTTCATCATTTAATACTTATGTTTAGTTGATAGAATCCATAAATACAAAGTAATACTGAAAAAAACCCTTATTTTCCTCATTAATACTTGGTTTTTTATTATGTTGCAAAATTACAACATAATGTAAAAAAGTCAATTAAAATAGCAAAAATTGCAAGTTAACGACCCTAAAAATGATATTTTGTGGAGTTTTAAATTTTAAAACAAAACATAACAAAGGAAATAAAATGAGAACAATAATGAAAACTTTATTAGTTTCTATCGCTTCTTTGTCTCTTATGCTTTCTGTTAATGCAGGTGAATTATCAGTAAGCGGTACAGCTAAAGCTACATACAACAGCACTAGCGGTATACAAGCAGACCAAGGTGTAGGTATTACTAATGAATTAAACTTCACAGCAAGCGGTGAGATGGATAATGGATTCACATGGAGCTACTCTATGGAATTAGATCCAGCATCAGGCGGAACTGCGAATAACGATGATACTTCAATAGTTATCGGTATGAATGACATGGGTACAGTAAAAGTTTGTGTATCTGAGTGTGGAAACAACAAGAAATATGCTTGGGACGCATCAGCTTATACAAAAATGACTGACACAGGTTACGACGAATCTATTGTATACCCAGGTGATGCAGGTGCAGCTGGTACAGCAACTATTCAGTACCACACACCAGAATTACCATTCGGTACTACAGCGTCAATTGCTTACAACACGCAATTAGCAGGTGATGCAGCTAGTGGTAACACAACTGGTCAAACATCAACAGCACAGAACTCAAGAGAAGAGTATTCACTAGTTACAAAACCAGTTGATGGTTTAACTCTTTCTGCTCACTACAATAAAGTGAACGACTTTGCTGATGGTTCTGCTACAGAACAGCAATTAGAAGAAGGTGGTGCATACGCAGCGAAATATTCAGCTGGTAACGTAACACTTGGATATGGTAAATCATTCCAAGCGCCAGAAATCGGTTCTGCTGTTGGAGCAGGTACGTCAACTATTGAGTACTACGAAAATACTGGTTACTCACTAGGTTATGCTATAAATGACGAACTTTCAGTGTCTTACACAAGAGAGACTTCAGAAAGAAACATGGCTCACAGTTCTACAGCTCAATATGATATCGAAATGGACTCAGTTCAATTCGCTTACTCATTAGGTGGTGCTACTTTATCAGTAGCTAGAGCTGACTACGAGAACGTAGGTTACGTACAAAACGAGGATGTTACGGAAACTATCCTTGCAATGACTTTTGCGTTTTAATTAGAGCGTAATATTAAATTAAAAGGGGCGATTTTATCGCCCCTTTTTTTTTGGAATTTTGAATTTGTAAAATTGTCTATTATTTTAAAACTTTTTGAGCTTGGTCTTGTCTATCTGCAATTAAGGAGGATACAGCTATATTTTCACAATCTACATTCTTCAATTTGCTTAAGTTTTCTAAATTGATACCACCAAGCGGTGTTAGCGATGTTCTTATTAGCTTTGAAAATAAATTAAACTTTACGACTCCCATAAATCCTTTTTTATATTTATAAGAAGTTTTGAATAACCGAGAAAGTAATATTTCTGAGCAACCTTGAAATTTTTTTAGATTTATTTCTTTAATATTGTGCGCTCCGCCTATTATCTCAAAATTTTTTTTTAAATTTCTTAAATTCAACTTTTTATTATGAGCAGAAATATACAATCCATCAGCCCTAATCTCCTTCATTAAGTCGATGTTATTAGCAATTAGTAAAGGTATTTTTTTTGACTTACAGTCCAATCTAAATTTTTTAAGTTTATTAATATTTTCAGGTATTTTATTTCTGTAAATAATACTAAATTTACCAAAATTTTTTATATTTTTTAATTTTATATCTTTTATACTTTCAATTATAAAAAAATATTTTTTTTTTACGATAAACATTGTAACTATGATAGTTGAAAGATTTAACAAAATAAAATCTAATATTGAGAAATTAAAGCCAGCAAAACCGGTAAATATAGTTGCGATAAGTAAAACTTTTTCTTTAGATCATATAAAACCTTTAATTGATTTTGGTCATGATCATTTTGGCGAAAATAAAGTTCAAGAAGCAAAGGCAAAATGGGGTGATTTAAAAAATAAGAATAAAAAATTAAATTTACATATGGTTGGAAAGCTTCAAAGCAATAAAGCGAAAAACGCTGTAGAACTATTTGATTATATACATTCCCTAGATAATCAAAAACTTGCTGACGTTTTATCTAAATCACAAAAAAATATAAATAGATCGTTAAAATATTTTGTCCAAGTTAATATTGGTAATGAGATACAAAAATCAGGAATTCCAGCCAGTGATTTAGATGCATTTTATAATTATTGTTCAAAAGAACTTGATCTTAACATAATTGGTTTAATGGTTATTCCTCCAAATGACACAAATACAAGAAAATATTTTGAAGCTGTTTGTAACTTAAACAACTCTCTTGCATTGAAGGAACTAAGCATGGGCATGTCCGCAGACTATGAGGAAGCTGTTAATTATCATTCTACTTATGTTAGGATAGGAAGTTTGATTTTTGGATCAAGATCTTAAGTTATTTTTACTACTGTATTTTTCTTTATAGATTTTACTAGTTTAATCATTTCACTTTTATTAAGAGCTATACATCCTTGAGTGGGTTGAAAGCCTTTCTTTGCGATATGTATAAATATTGCACTACCTTTATTTTTTTTAACAGGGTTCATATTAAAATTTAATACTAAAATTATGTCATAGATATTCTCTTTTCTATAAAGTTTTTCGGCGCTGTACTTAAAGGGAAAATAAATAAGTTTATTATATTTTGTTGATTTTGGATCATCACACCAACCCATATTTTTTTTGATTACAGTTTTTTTGAGTCTGGTTATTAAGCTTTGAACTCTATCTTTTCGATAAAAAATTTCTTTTATCTTAAAAGTACCTTTTGGAGTTACTAAATCTCCTTCTTTTTTCTTGATGCTAATTCCTCTTTTACCTATAGCACATTTTGCTTTATAGTTATTGTACGAAATAAATTTATTATTAATATATATATGCACAAATCAGACGTTATAGTTTTAGGTTCAAAAACTTTTATTTCAACTTTAAACGAACTTTCTCCCTATTTAAAGTTTAAGATTTCTCGTATTAATGCAAATAACCTTAATAAATCAATTAGTACTAATAAATTACTTCTATGTGATAATGAATTTCTGGATAATAAAAATAATATTAATCTAATAAAAAATTCTAAATGTATTAAAATTTTAGCCTCTGAAAAAAATATTAAAAATAAACATCTTTTTGACAGCACAATTATACTTCCCACTACTATAAAAGAAATAAACAGTGCAATTGAAATATGTGTTGCAAAAAAAAAATTTGAGGAAAATTCTTCAATTAAAATTAAAGAATATTTATTAGATAAAAATGAAAAAAAACTTAATAAAGATGGCTCTTTCTTAATATTAACAGAGAAAGAGATACAGCTCTTAGAGCTTTTTGAAAAGAATTCAAAACCTATCTCTAAAAAGAAAATACTTTCTCTAGTCTGGCACTATGCTTCTGATGCAGACACGCACACAGTAGAAACTCACATATATAGACTTAGAAAAAAGATAGCAGATAAATTTTCCGATGAAAAATTTATTCAAAATAATAAGGAGGGCTACTATCTTTGAAAAAAAGAAATAAAATAGCTATAGATTTATTTACAAAAAAATATCGTAAAAGGGTAGTAAAACCAAAAAAAGGAAAAGGTAGTTTTAAAAGAAGAAAAAAATAAGTTATTTAATTCTAGCACCAATTACTTGAATTATTTTTGAGGACATTTCCGTACCTTTGATTAAACTTTCTTTAACAGTTTTTCCGTTTATAAAACCATGTAGAAATCCTCCTGCAAACAAGTCACCGGCACCTGTTAGATCAATAATTTTAAGATTTTGATTTGCTGGACACTCAACGACTTCATCACCATTTATAGCTAATGCTCCTTTATCTCCTCGTGTGACAATAATTAATTTTTTAATTTTTTTTGAAAATTCAATTACATCATTAAAGTTAGAAGTATTTATTAAGGACATTATCTCTTGCTCGTTTGCAAAAGTTATATCAAGTTTATTTTTCACTAAATCCAAAAAATTAGCTTTGTGTCTTTCAACACAAAATAAATCGGATAAGGACATAGCTACTTTATTGGCGTGTTTAATTGCTTTATCAAAAGCTCTTTTTGGTTCACCCTCATCCCATAAATATCCTTCTAAAAATAAAATTTCACTTTTCTTTATTGCACTCTCATCGATATCATCTTCATTAATTTTTCCTGCGGTGCCTAAAAAAGTTACCATGGTTCTTTCAGAGTCTGGAGTAATTAAAATTAAACATGTTCCAGTCGGTATCTTTTCCTTTTTCTTTGAATAAATGTATTTGACTTTCTCCTTTTTTAAACCTTCCTCGTATTTGACTCCTAATTCATCATCACTAACCTTTCCAATAAATCCCACATTATTTCCTAATTGAGATAATCCTACAATTGAATTTGCTACTGAACCGCCAGCAACTGTTTCTGAAATCTTAAGACTTGATAATAATGTATTCAATTCTTTTTCATCAACTAATTTCATTGTACTTTTTGTTAAAGAATTTTTTTGAATAAATTTATCCTCCACTTTACAAAGGACATCTACGATAGCGTTGCCTATACCTAAAATTTTCATTTATAGATCATGCTTTTTTAGTTTTTACCGGCTTTTTTCTATTTGGATAACAGCTTTTGCAAATTTTACAAGTAATTCCATAACAATCTCGTGCTTTACAATATTCTCTTCCATACCAAATGATTTGCAGGTGAAGTTTGTTCCAAAATTTCTTAGGAAAAATTTTTTTTAAATCCTCCTCGGTTTGCACAACACTTTTTCCATTTGTGAGACCCCATCTTTGGGCTAATCTGTGTATGTGAGTGTCCACAGGAAAAGCAGGATAACCAAAACCTTGTGACATCACTACACTAGCCGTTTTATGACCAACGCCCGGTAATTGTTCAAGTTGCTCATAAGTATTTGGCACTTTTCCTTTATGCTTTTCAATTAATGTTTTTGATAAATAAAAAATACTTTTTGCTTTAATTCTAAAAATTCCAATTCTTTTTATCAAACTTTCAATTTTTTTTCTTCCTAATTTCACAAAGTGCTTGGGTTTATTGTATCTTGGATAGATACTTTTAGTTACATTATTGACGTTCACATCAGTACATTGTGCTGAAAGCAACACTGATACTAGAAGAGTAAAAGTATTTTTATAATTTAAAGGTATTGGAACTTTAGGATATGTTTTATTTAAAATTCGAATTATGATCTTTGATTTTTCCCTATTATTCACTTAAAGTTTAAAAGATCTCTCATGGAGTATAAGCCAGATTTTTTAGTAGATAACCATTTTGCAGCAGCTAAAGCTCCTTCAGAGTAAAGCGCTCTATCAAAAGACTCATGATTTAATTTTACTATTTCTTTACCACTAGAAAAAGATACTTCATGTTCTCCAATTACATCTCCCTTTCTTATTGAACTAAAATTTATTTTTTTTCCGTAGGGAAATGATTTTTTATTCAAATATTTTTTCCCAATTATACTATAAAATTCTTTATTCTTACCAACCGCTATTCCTTTACCAAGCATTAATGCTGTTCCAGACGGATAATCTTTTTTATATTTGTGATGAACTTCGTAAACTTTACTTAAAAATGTTTTACCAAGTGATCTTGAAGTAATTTCTGTTAAATACATCAAGAGATTTACACCAAGGCTCATATTTCCAGCTTTCAATATTGGAATTTTATTTGAAAAATTTTTAATTAATTTTTCCTCTTTTTTCGTAAATCCCGTTGTTCCAATTACAACTTTCTTTTTTAATTTCAAAGCAATTTTAAGTATCTCAAACGTACACTTAGGAACAGTAAAATCTATGATTACGTTGGCTTTTTTAAATGCATTAATTGAATTAATTTCTGGGTTAACTCCAAAAATTCTTTTATTTATTCTTCTGCTTTCTGTCAAAGATGTTATTTTAAAAGCCTTATCCTTATTTGCAGATTTGATGAGCTGTTGACCCATTCTACCCATGCATCCTGTGATAGCTAAATTAATTTTTTTCATTATCTAATTAAATAAATAACTACAATAATTACTAGCACAATTATAGTCCAGATAGATAAATTACTTAAAAATTGCTTTAACTTATTATTGGTGGATAAAAAACCAGGTAAGATTAGCGCAAGAACTGCAATAAGAAATACTGCAGACATGATTTGATCAGTTTCCATTTAAATTAAGTTTTTTTCCAGAATTTTTTAGCTTTTTCAAAAAAGCTCTTAATCACTGGATCTGGTTTATCGTTTTCGATCTTATTAAATTCTTCTAATATTTCCTTTTGTCTTTTCGACAGAGATGTCGGTACTTGCGTTACAACTCTTATATAAAGATCTCCATATACGTTTCTTCTAAGAACAGGCATTCCTTTACCTTTTAATCTAAATTGCTTTCCATGTTGCGTACCAGAGGGTATTTTAATTTTAGATTTCCCTCCGTCAATAGACGGAACCTCTACCGAAGACCCTAACGCTGCATCTGAAAATGAAATTGGCAATTCATAATATAAATTTTCATCTGATCTTTTAAAAATGTTATGATTATCAATAGATATAAATAAGTATAAATCTCCACTAGATCCACCTTTTGAACCTGCCTCACCTTTACCTGATAATCTTATTCTTGTACCATCATCAACCCCTTTTGGAATTTTGACAGTAACGTTTTCGTTTGATTGAGTTTTTCCGTTGCCACTGCAACTGTTACACGGAGTTCCAATCATTTCTCCATAACCGCTACATTGGGGACACGTTTGTTGAACTGTAAAGAAACCTTGATTTGTTCTTACTTTACCTCTTCCAGAGCAATAATCACATCTTATCGGTTTAGACCCTTTTGCTGCCCCACTTCCTGAGCATGATTTACATGATTTGTAAGTTGTATATCTAACATTTTTTTCAGTGCCTTTATAAGCTTCTTCTAAGTTTATACTAACATCATATCTTAAATCATTTCCTCTATTACTAGTTCTCCTTGAGGAGCCTCCACCAAAGTCACTAAAAAAATCTTCAAAAATATCTGAGAAAGATGAACTATCAAAACCACCAAAGCCTTGAAATCCACCTCCACCTCCACCTCCCTCAAAAGCTGCGTGACCGAATTGATCATAATTAGCTTTTCTTTTATCGTCTGAAAGTATGTGATATGCTTCGCTAGCTTCTTTAAATTTTTCCTCTGAGGCTTTGTCACCCTTATTTTTATCTGGATGGTATTTTAATGCTAATTTTCTATAGGCTTTTTTGATATCGTCTTTTGAAGCTCCTTTCGGAATACCTAAGACATCATAACAATCTCTTTTAGCCACAGGACGTCTCCTTATTTTTTATCTTAGGCGCTTTTTTCTTTATCGTCTTTTACGTCTTCAAAATCTGCATCTACAACATTATCTTTCTCACCAGGTTTACTATCTTTTGGTCCGCCTCCATCTTTGTTGTCATTATTTGTTTTTTGTTGGCTTTTATAAACTGCTTCACCTAGTTTCATAGATACTTGAATTAAACTTTGTGTTTTCTTTTTGATGTCCTCGACATCAGTTCCTTCTAAAGATTTTTTAAGATCAGAAATTCCATTTTCTATAGATTTCTTTTCTTCAGCGGAAACTTTGTCACCATGTTCTTTTAAACTTTTTTCTGTTGAAAAAACCAAACTGTCAGCCTGGTTTCTTACATCTACCGACTCTCTCTTCTTTTTGTCCGCTTCTTTATTAGCTTCAGCGTCTTTTACCATTTTCTGAATTTCATCGTCAGACAATCCTCCAGAGGCTTGAATTTGAATTTTTTGTTCTTTACCAGTACCTTTATCTTTTGCCGATACACTAACTATACCGTTAGCATCAATATCAAAAGTAACTTCGATTTGTGGCGTCCCTCTAGGTGCTGGAGGTATGCCCACCAATTCAAAATTCCCAAGGATTTTATTATCTGCAGCCATCTCTCTTTCACCTTGTAGAACTCTTATAGAGACTGCTGGCTGATTATCCTCAGCTGTAGAAAATACCTGACTTTTTTTAGTTGGGATTGTAGTATTTTTTTCAATTAGTTTTGTTGATACACCGCCAAGAGTTTCAATTCCTAATGAAAGAGGTGTAACATCCAAAAGCAACACGTCTTTTACATCTCCTTGTAGAACGCCACCCTGAATAGCTGCACCCATTGCAACTACCTCATCGGGGTTTACACTTTTATTTGGTTCTTTCCCAAAAAAATTTTTTACTGTTTCTATAATTTTTGGCATTCTTGTCATTCCACCTACAAGGACAACTTCGTTAATTTCTGCAGCAGAAAAGCCAGAGTCTTTCAACGCTGTTTTACAAGGCTCAAGAGTTCTATCAACTAAGCTTTGCACTAATGCCTCGAGTTTTGCTCTAGTGAATTTTAAATTTAAATGTTTAGGTCCAGTTTTATCTGCAGTAATAAATGGTAGATTAATTTCTGTTTGAGCTGCAGAAGATAGTTCAATCTTAGCTTTTTCTGCTGCTTCTTTTAATCTTTGAAGAGCAAGTTTATCAGTTTTTAAGTCTATGCCATTATCTTTTTTGAATTCTGTGGCAAGATATTCTACAATTGAGTCATCAAAATCTTCACCACCTAAAAAAGTGTCGCCATTTGTAGACTTAACTTCAAATACACCATCTCCAATTTCTAGTATTGAAATATCGAAAGTTCCACCACCTAAATCATAAACAGCAATTTTTTTTCCACCTTTTTTTTCTAACCCATAAGCAAGTGATGCAGCAGTTGGTTCATTGATAATTCTTAAGACTTCTAAACCAGCTATTTTTCCTGCATCTTTTGTAGCTTGTCTTTGAGAGTCATTGAAATATGCAGGAACAGTAATTACAGCTTTAGTAACAGCTTGACCTAAATATTTCTCAGCTGTTTCTTTCATTTTTTGTAAAACAAAAGCAGAAATTTGAGCAGGTGAATATTTTTTTCCTTTACCTTCTACCCAAGCATCACCATTATCAGATTTTACTATTTTATAAGGAACTTTTGAAATATCCTTCTGTACTGATGGTCCGTCAAATTTTCTTCCTATAAGTCTTTTTACCGCAAAGATAGTGTCACCAGCATTTGTGACGGCCTGTCTTTTAGCTGGTTGGCCAACTAATTTTTCATTATTTTCTAAAAAAGCGACTACTGATGGCGTTGTTCTTGCACCTTCAGTATTTTCTAAAACTTTGGCTTGCGAACCATCCATGATGGCTACACATGAATTTGTAGTACCTAAATCTATTCCTATTACTTTACTCATTTATACATATTCCTTTTGTTAATTTTATATGGGTGTTTTTTTTTCGACTACAAGGTTATTTCCCCTCTTTTTTTTCCTCTTTTTCCTTATTTTTTGAATTTTTTCTCTTTGCCACCCCTACTAAGGCCGGTCTTAGCAATCTTTCACCCATCATATAGCCAGACTGTATCACTTGGACTACTGTACCCTCATCTGATTTTTCGTCATCAATTTCTGTCATCGCTTGATGAAGATTAGGGTCAAACTTCTTTCCTTTGGCTTCGATTTTCACAATTCTATTTTTTTCAAATATTGAGATTAAATCTTTTTCAATTATCGAAATATTATTTAAAAATTTATCTAAATCTTTATTTGATTTTAAAACTTCATCGTTCTGGATTGCGATTTTTGCTCTATCTAGATTATCCAAAATAGCTAAACTCTCTTTTGCAAAATTAAAAGATCCAAATTCAAAGGCATCTTTTATTTCTTTTTCAAATCTTCTTCTTTGATTTTCAATTTCTGCTAAAGATCTTAATAATTTTTCCTCAGTTTCTTTTAATTTTTGTTCTACGGTTACCTCAGTTTTTTTATCTAAGGCATCTTTTTGTACCTCTTCAGCTTTTTCAGTATTTTTTTTGTTATTTTCAGACATCTGTTTGCTATATAGTAAATATTTATTAAATTACTAGGTAGAAATGAAAAAAATTTTGATTGGCACACATAATAAAGGAAAATTTAAGGAAATTGCGTACTTAATATCTAAAAAATACAAAAAAAATTCACCTTTTTTATATAAAATTCCTAGTCCAAAAGAAACAAGTAAAACATTCAGCGGCAATTCAAAACTAAAGGCCAATTTTTTTTCTAAATTTGTAAATTATCCAGTTATATCTGATGACTCCGGGTTATGCATTAAATCTCTTAAGAATAAACCAGGAATTTATTCAGCAAGACTTGCAAAAAAACAAGGGAGTTTTTTTAAGGCAATGAATTATATTTTAAAAAAAATGAAAAATAAAAAAGATAGATCAGCAACTTTTATTTGTAGTCTATCATTTAAATATCCTAAGGGCAAAATAGTAAATGTGACTGGAAAACTAAAAGGCACTATTTCAAAAAAAATAATAGGAAAAAACGGTTTTGGATATGATCCAATTTTCATACCCTACAACCAAACAAAAACTTTTGGTCAAATGCTCAAGTATAAAAAGATTAAGATGGATCATAGGTTTATTGCATTTAAAAAACTAAGGAAAAAAATTAAAACTTTATAAATTTATTTTTTTCTACCCTGTAGATCTCTAATTCTTGAATTACTTTTTTATCTTTAAAACTAAAAGTACCTATTTTACCTTTAATTTTATTTTTGAATGAAAAATCATTCACGGAAGATATATTACCATTTTTTCGCCAAGCATAATATATTAGGCCTAAAGCATCGTATGTTAAAATTGTAATCTCGTTTGGATAAGAATTAAACGCTTTGAAATAATTGTCATTATATTTTTTGAATTCTTTATAATTAATAGATGGATAATATAGATTTTTGATTGTGTTTTCGTAAAAAATACTTTCATCAAACCATTGATTCACTGTAGTTATTAAAACCTTTTCTTGATTTACGTCAGTATAAGCCAATGAAGTTAGAACACTTTTTAAACTATTTCCAAAGTCTATTATAATAACGGAGTCGAAATTTACTCCACCTAAAGTATATAATTGCTCAAGCCTTTCAAGCTGTTTTAAAGATTGCTCATCTTCTTTATCTTCGAACAATTTTTTTCTTAACTCTAGATTTTTTTTTCTCTGAGAATAATTAGTCAAAATTTCTATTTCACCAGTTAGCACTTCTGGATTAGAACTATATTTAAAAGTTCTAGTACTTGTTAAGTTAAGATCTTTTAATTTTTTTTCTACCAAACTTTTATAATGGTTATCTGGATACATTATAACTGTTTTATTTTTATTTTGATTTTTTATAAAATTAGATAACGCCTGAAGTTGAGACTCTAAACTGATTCCCACACTTATAATATTACTTTCAAATTCAGGAGAGATATTTGAAGGAGATATGAATGTTATATCGTTAAATTTATTTACTTCTTTAAAATCCTCATTGCTTATTGGACCAATTATAATATTCGCACCTTGATTTTTTATATCTCTAACTGCCTCTGTAAGTTTTTCTTTATTATTAAAACCAGCATCTCTTGGAATAATTATTACATTTTTATCGTCTATTTCGTTTAAAGCTAATTGTAAGGAATATAAAAGTGAATTTCCCAATTCTTCGTATTCTCCTGATAATGGAGCTAGTAATCCGATTTTAAGAATTTTATTTTCCTCGTTACTTAAAACATTAGAATAAAAGAATAATATTATATAAGATAATATTACTAAAATTTTTTTTTTCATATAATGAAATTATCTTCAAACACTTTATACATTGTTTCAACTCCTATTGGAAATCTTGATGATATAACTTTACGAGCAATACAAGTTTTAAAAAAATCTGACATTATTCTTTGTGAGGATACAAGACGATCATCTAAATTACTAAATCACCTAAAAATAAAAAAACAGTTAATTTCATATCATAAGTTCAATGAAAAAAAACAATTGAATAATATAATAGAGCACATTAATAAGGGCAAAATTTTGTCACTAATTTCTGACGCTGGCACCCCATTATTATCTGACCCAGGAAGACTCCTTCTTAATGAATGTTTAATAAGAGAAATAAAAATAGTGCCAATTCCAGGAGTTTCATCTATTGCGACAGCTATGAGCGTAAGTGGATTTAGTGATAAATTTTTGTTTTATGGATTTTTGCCAAAAAAGTTAAATGAACTAACTAAAGTATTAGATGTACTTTCAACATATGAATATTCCCAAGTCTTTTTTGTACCAGCTTTAAAAGCTAACTTTTATATTAATGAAATAAAAAAGTTTTATTCAGGTCGAAGACTAATGATAGCAAAAGAGATAACTAAAATTCACGAAGAATTTATAAGAATAGATTTAGATAATTTTAAAACACTCAAATCCCCTTTAAAAGGGGAGCTGACTTTTATAATTTCAAATATGGATTTAAAAGAAAAAACTATAAATGAAGAAAAAATTATCAACAAAGCTAAAAAATATCTAAAAAAATATAGCGTGAAGGATACAGTTGATTTAATTATGGAAACTGAGCAAATAAATAAAAAAAAGATTTATCAAATATGTTTAAAAATTAAAAATGAAATTAATAATTAGCATTTTAATAATAACTTTAATTACCTCTTGCTCTTCAGTTGGAAGATTTGGAGCTGGAGTAGATATAACATTTGATCCAAGAACAATCGGGATGCAAATTGATGATACCATTATGCAAAAAAACCTGAGTGCGAGACTGGCATTAACTGATAAAAAATATTTTTTGTCTATTCAATCAGAAGTGCGAGACGGAAACATTTTTTTATCAGGTAAAGTAGACGAACCCGAAGAAAAAATTAAAATAACCAAGATGGCTTGGGAAACAAATGGAGTTCGTTCTGTTAAAAATGCGATAACAATCAAAGGTCAAACAAACTTTAAAAGTACAGCGAAAGATATTCTAATCACAAGTCAATTAAGATCTGCTTTGATTTTTAATAAAAAGACAAAAGCAAGAAACTACACATTGGAAACAATAAACAAAAATATTTATATTTTTGGAATTGCAATGGATAGAGATGAAAAACAAGAAGTGATTAATGAAGCAAATAAAATATATGATGTTGAAAAAATTTTTCCTTCAATTTACTTAGCTACAGAGTTGAGTAGATCAAAACTTTAGTTAGAATAATCAATTACGTCAGATGAATACGCTGCAATTGAAGCCAAATTCAAAATTTCAGAAGTGCTTGCTCTTAAAGGTGCGACCTCTATTGGAGAACCTAATCCAATCAAAAGTGGACCAATTAATTTTCCACCCCCAAAAACTTTCATTAATTTTGTAGAAATGGCAGCACTATGTAATGCCGGCATAATTAAAATATTTGCATTCCCAACAATTTTTGAAAATGGGTAAATATCTTTATAAATAGGATTTAAAGCCACGTCAGGCTGCATTTCACCGTCAAAATCAAAATCTACTTTTTCATTTCTTAATAATTCAATTGCATCTCTTACATGTTTTGTATTTTTTGATATTGGTTTTCCAAAAGTAGAATGTGATAAGAACGCCACTTTAGGATCAAAACCAAATAATCGAGCTACACGTACACAAGATTTTGAAACTTTAACTAATCTTTCAGGAGACGGAAAATCTTGCACGTTAGTATCAGCAACAAGTATAGTTTTTCCTCCAAGTGTTATCATTGTCATACCAAATATTTCTTCTCCAGGTCTCGGCTCTGTTACCTTTTTTAGTTTTTCAATTGAAGCAGCGTAATGTCTAATGTTTCCTGTTACCATAGCATCTGCGTCTTTACATGCAATCATAGACGCACCCCAGGCTATTCGATCGTTACGAACTAAGCGATCAACATCTCTTTCTAGTTGTCCCTCTCTTTGTAATTTTTTATATAAGTGCTTTACATATTTCTCTCTTTTTTCCTTGTCTGTTGAATTCACAATTTTAATTTTATAGTTTTCATCCAAACCTATATTTTTCAGTTGTTCTTTAATTCTTTTTTCAGCTCCTATTAAAATCGGAGTTCCAAGTTTATTTCTTCCAAATTCAATAGCTGCTTTAAGCATATTTTCATCTTCACCTTCAGCAAATATTACTCTTTTTGGATTTTTTCTAACTTTAGCATTGATACCTTGCATTAATGACATTGTAGGATCTAATCTGTTTGTTAACTGATCTTTATAAATTTCTAAGTCATTTAAAATTTTTCTCGCTACTCCACTTTTCATTGCTGCATCAGCTACTGCCGTTGGTATTACGCTTATTAACCTTGGATCAAAAGTTGATGGAATAATATAATTTTTTCCATATCTTGGCCTATCTCCCCCATAGGCAGAAACCACTTCATCTGGAACATTTTCTCTAGCAAGTAAAGCTATAGCTTTTGCTGCTGCAATTTTCATTGCTTCATTTATTTCTTTAGCTCTAACATCAAGCGCTCCTCTAAATATATAAGGAAACCCAATTAAATTATTCACTTGATTTGGATAATCAGATCTACCTGTAGCGATTATTGCGTCAGATCTTGCTTCTTGTATCAATTCAGGTTTGATTTCGGGGTCGGGGTTAGCACAAGCAAATATTATTGGATTTTTTGCCATTGATTTCACCATTTCTTGCGTAACAACATCTTTAGCAGATAAACCAAGAAAAACATCAGAATCTTTCATAGCATCATTTAATGTTCTATGCTTTGTTTCAATAGCATGCGCTGATTTAAATTGATCAATATTTTTTCTACCTTTGTAGATTACACCTTTACTATCACACATAATAATATTGTCACTTTTTACACCTGAACTTTTAAATAAATTTGCACAAGCTTGCGCTGATGCTCCAGCACCATTAACTACAATTTTAACTTCCTCTATTTTTTTTTTAGAAATATCTAAAGCATTAATTAAGGCAGCAGTAGTTATTATTGCAGTACCATGTTGATCATCATGAAAAATTGGTATATCTAACAGCTCTTTTAATTTCTCTTCAATTATAAAACAATCAGGTGCCGCGATGTCCTCAAGATTTATTCCTCCAAAAGTGCCACCAATATTTTTTATTGTTTCAATAATCGATTCAGGATTATTGTTATTAATCTCTATGTCGATCGAGTCAATGTCAGCAAATCTTTTGAATAAAACTGATTTGCCCTCCATTACAGGCTTAGATGCTAAAGCACCTAAATTACCTAAACCTAAAATTGCAGATCCATTACTTATAACTGCCACTAAATTTCCTTTACTTGTATAGTCGTAAGCTAATTCAGGATTCTTAGCGATCTCTTTTACTGGTGCAGCTACTCCCGGAGAGTAAGCAAGTGATAGATCTCTTTTTGTTATTAAAGGCTTACTAGAATTAATCTCAATTTTGCCTGACTTTCCTTTTATATGAAAATCAAGTGCCTCTTTATCTGAATAATGATCAATTTCTGTTTTCTTTGGCATTTATTTTATGAGTATGTAATATAAAGAAATTTAATTCACTATAAATTTATGGCCTAATTTAGATTATATATGAACTTACTTTCCTCAGCCTCAATATTTAGTTTTTTTACACTTATCAGCAGAATATTAGGCTACTTAAGAGATATTTTGATAGCTATTTTCTTAGGGGCGTCAATTTTTGCCGATGCTTTCTTTGTAGCTTTTAGACTTCCAAATACTTTTAGACGCTTATTCGCCGAGGGAACTTTCAATGCAGCCTTTATACCAAGTTATACTGCTGCAAAATTAAAAAATAGAAATACAGGCAAAATATTTGCTGATAACGTTTTAAGTTTTCTTCTTTTAGTTTTAATTTTTATAGTAACTTTAGCTGAAATATTTACTCCCTATTTAGTCTATTTAATCGCTCCAGGTTTCATTGTCGATGACGTAAAATTTAATTTAGCTGTAGAGTTTACAAGAATTACATTTCCCTTTTTGCTATTTGTAAGTTTATCATCTTTCTTTTCCGGTATTCTTAACTCAAATAATAAGTTTGCAGCCGCTGCAGCAGCACCAATAATTTTAAATGTAGTCTTAATAATTAGTATTTTAGTTTCTTATATACAAGATCTAAATATTGCAAAACAACTTTCTTTTGGCGTTACTGTTGCCGGGATTTTACAATTAATTTTTTTAATTTATTTTTCATTTAAGTTCTATAAACCCAGTATAAAATTTAAATTAAAAGTTACAAACAAACTCAAAATTTTTTTTAAAAAGTTATTACCAAGTATTTTTTCATCAGGAGTTACACAAATAAACATTTTAGTAGGAACAATAATTGCTTCTTTTCAATCTGGAGCAGTATCATACTTGTATTACGCGGATAGAGTTTATCAAATTAATTTGGCCATTGCTGGCATAGCTGTCGGCACAGTTTCTTTACCAGTTCTTTCAAAAGCATTAAAAATGAAAAATTATTTAACAGTGTCAAAAATTCAAAATAATTCTCTTCAATTATCTTTACTTCTATCAATACCAGCAAGTTTAGGACTAATAATTGCTTCAGAAGAAATAATAAATGGGTTGTTTGGTTATGGATCCTTTTCTTTAAAAGATGTTGAGTTAACCTCTGATGCATTAATGTTTTTTGGCTACGGTATTATTGCATTTGCATTAGTAAAAGTGCTAACAACTTTTTTTTTCGCCAGAGATAATACAAAAACTCCATTTTATGTCTCATCCTTCATTGTATTATTAAATATAATTATAAGTGTAAGTTTATTTGATAGATTTGGTTTTTTAATAATACCAATAGCCACTTCTTTCTCAACATGGGTTGGGGTTTTAATTTTTTTATACTTGATGAAAAGGAATAACTTTTTGCTTATACAAAAAAAATTATACCTAAATATTTTTAAAATCGTGATTTCAACAATAATTATGTCAACTGCACTTACATTTATTTTGAAGAAATATTCTATTTATCTTGATTATACATATATTTATAAGTCTGTCTGGTTATTATTTATTGTAGGTTTCGTAGGAATTGTTTATTTTATATCTTGCTACTTTTTAGGTTTATTAAAAATAAAAAACTATAAAGCAAATTAAATGAGTAGAAAAAAATTAGTATTTTCCGGAGTTCAACCAACTGGAAACTTACACTTAGGAAATTATCTCGGGGCATTGAAAAATTTTGTATCGCTTCAGAAAGAAATGGAATGCATTTATTGCGTGGTTGATTTACATGCTATAACAGTTTTTCAAAATCCTAAAGAATTAAAGAATAACGTATTAGAAACAGTAGCTAGTTTTCTCGCTACAGGTCTTAATCCAGAAAAAAGCGTAATATTTAATCAATCTTCTGTATCCGGACATGCGGAGCTAGCGTGGATCTTTAATTGTGTCTCAAGAATTGGATGGCTTAATAGGATGACTCAATTTAAAGATAAAGCTGGTTCAGATAAAGAAAAAGCAAGTGTGGGCTTATATATTTATCCAAATTTAATGGCATCCGATATACTTCTTTATAAAGCAACACATGTTCCTGTAGGAGCTGATCAAAAGCAGCATTTAGAATTGTCCAGGGACATCGCTCAAAAATTTAATAATGATTTTAACTGTAAAGACTTTTTTCCTCTTCCGGAGCCTTTAATCCCAAAAAATGTTTCTAGAATAATGAGCTTAAGAGATGGAACAAAAAAGATGAGTAAATCAGAAGAGTCCGATTATTCAAGAATTAATTTAAAAGATAATGCTGATGAAATTAGTAAAAAGATAAAAAAAGCTAAATCTGACTCTGAGCAAATACCAAACAATTTAAAACTTTTGGAAAACAAACCTGAAGCTTTAAATTTGATAAATATCTATTCTGAAATTTCAAAAACTAGCTTAGAAAAAGTTTTAAATGAAATGTCAGGCAAAGAATACTCATTCTTAAAAACAAAATTAACAGAACTTTTAATTAGCGAGATAACTCCAGTTGGAAAAGAGATAGAAAAACTTTTGGGAGATAAGTCGCACTTACTGAAAATATTAGAAAAAGGTAGAGAAAAAGCCAATATTATTGCTGAGGAAAACCTGAAAAATATACGTGAAAAAGTGGGATTGATATAATATAAATTTTACATGATACAAACCGAAACAACTCCTAATCCAAATTCTTTAAAATTTCTTTCTGAAAAAGTTATTTCAGCTATTGGGACGGAAGAGTTTCAAAAAGACAAGTCCAAAAGCTTACAGAATAAGTTTATCAAAGAACTTTTAGAATTTAAGGGGGTTGAACTGATACTTTTGTCAAAAAACTTTTTATCGGTTAAAAAAACAGAAGATGTATCATGGACTGAATTGAAACCGATGGTCATATCCCATTTAAACGATTATTTTGAAAAAAATGAAGGCCCAATTTTAAAGGAAAATAATACTCCTGATAATTCTATAAAAGATGATGATGAGACTGTAAAAAAAATTATAGATGTACTAGATACAAAAATTAGGCCAGCGGTAGCTAAAGATGGTGGTGATATAAAATTTAAATCATTTGAAAACGGAGTTGTTAAAGTAGAATTACAAGGTAGCTGTTCGGGTTGCCCAAGTTCTTTGATGACTTTAAAACAAGGTGTTCAAAATCTTCTTAAACATTACGTTAAAGAAGTAAATTCGGTCGAGGCTAACTAAAATGAAAAAAAAGCTAAGTTATAGAGATAAGTTAATTGAGCTTGCTTATATATATAATGTTAAAGAGATACAAGATTATGTTAAAAGAAGAAAAAATCTGACAACTGGTCAAATAGAACTAATTCTTAAAAAAAATAAAATTATTATTCCTAAAGAATTTAAAACAAGTTTTTTTAAAGAAAACTTTGTTAAACCTATTTCAAAATTTAAATCAAACGTAGTTAATTATAAAGAAGAGAAGATTAAAGATAAAAATAGATTTTTTAGAAGGGTAGAAAACTACAAACATGATACCTCACGAAAAGTAAATCATGGAATAAACAGTTTGTGGAGAGGGTTTGGAAATGCTGGTTTAAATTTTTTAAATGTTTTACCAAAGTTAGGGTCAACAGTATTGAAATTTTTTGGTGATTTATTCACTGATGTATTTAATTCAATTTACAATCAACAAATCGACCAAAAAAGCGCTAGAAATGTAATAATTGGTTTTTTTGTTGTAGTAGGAGTTACTACCGCAGCATTTGTAGGATTTAATACTTATAAAAA
>CACIWZ010000005.1 GCA_902590505.1 uncultured Pelagibacteraceae bacterium | reverse complement strand
TCTTTAAACGGTAATAATATTGCTATTTTCATTTTTTATTTTTTTTCTTAGACTTCTATTATTCTTTATATAATATTCTCTAGAAATTGCCTCTTTTTTAGTCCTATATACTTCTTTGTAAATTAATTTCCACTTTCGCCCTCTTGTAAATTTTGCCCCTTTACTATTATTATGAAGATCTATTCGTCTTTTTAAATTATTAGTATAACCAACATATGTTATAGTTTTCTTGCCCTTTGATTTGAGCATATAAACGAAATAAGTCACTTAAACTTAATATCCTTTAGAATCTGGACCTTTTTTTGCTCCTTTAATTTTTTCTATGGCAGTTTTTGCTCCTGAGCTCATGAATCTTTGATCTGATCCTACAGTTACTAAATTGAAACCTTTTTCGATCATTTTTTTAGCGTACTCAGCGGTTCCATTATGAATACCCGCGAATAAACTTCTTTTTTTAGCGGCTTCTAATATTCTTGTAATTTCTTTGTAGGCGACAGTGTTCTCTGGTTTGTCAAAGCCAGGTTCTTCTCCAATTGCTAAGCTAAGATCAGCGGGCCCTATATATATACCATCTAAGTTTGGAGTATCTAAAATTTCATCTAAATTTTCAAGCGCCTCTTTTGTTTCTATCATTGCCAATTTTAAAATTTCATTGTCTGAATGTTTGGCATAATCGCTTCCGCCATATAACAATCCTCTGATTGGCCCAAAACTCCTATAACCTTTAGATGGGTAGAGGCATGCCTGAACAAAATTTTCTGCTTCTTTTCTATTGCTTACCATTGGACATATAACTCCATAACAACCTGCATCTAATATTTTCATTATTTGACCAGGTTCATTCCAATTTACTCTTGCTAATGGAGTCACATTTGTTGTTGATATAGCTTGGAGCATATTAAGTGCATTCACGTAATCAACAACACCGTGTTGCATGTCAATAGTGCAAGAGTCCCAGCCTTGGTGGGCCATAACTTCAGCAGAAAAACCACTCGGAATTTGTAACCAGCCATTTACAATTGGCTTTCCTTCTTTGAACATTTCTTTAAGTTTGTTTTTTCTCATTCGTAAGAAATGCCAAAGTGAGTATATTTAATATTTAAGTAATCTTTAATTGCCATAGATCCACCCTCTCTTCCATATCCAGTTTGTTTAATTCCTCCAAAGGGAGCTTCTGCAACGGCAACTACGGGTGTATTAACTGCTACACAACCAGTTTCTAATTTTTCAGATGCTTGATTTGCTTTTTTTAAATCAGTTGTATAAACGTAACTTGCTAAACCCAAATCATTGTCGTTAGCTCTAGTCATTACTTCATCAAAATCTTTAAAACTAAGAATTGGAACTATAGGTCCAAATGGTTCTTCTTTCATGACTGTAAAATTATCTTTGATATTATCAAAAATAGTTGGTTCATAATAATAGCCTTTGTTAAAGTTTGCGGCTCTTTTACCACCCAAGAGAACTTTTCCACCCTCTTTTTTGGTTGTTTCAACCAACCTTTCAACACCCTCTAATCTCTCTTTTGTACATAAAGGTCCGAGCAAAGTGTCTTTGTCCATACCATTACCCATTTTTAGTTTCTTTGTTTTTTTTACCATTAGATCAGCAAATTCATCTTTCTTTTTTTCATGGATATAAAATCTGTTAGGAGAAATACAAACTTGACCATTATTTCTAAATTTTGCTGTTATAGCCATATCTGTTACTTTATTTAAATCAACATCATCAAAAACGATAAATGGAGAGTGCCCACTTAATTCCATTGTTACTCTTTGCACCTTATCAGCAGCTTGTTTTAGGATTAACTTACCTACTCTAGTTGATCCAGTAATAGAAATTTTTTTAATAATATCAGATTGAATTAATTCAGAAGAAATAGCTGCTGGATCGCCAGATAATAAGTTGACCACGCCCGGAGGAACACCAGCTTCTTTACATATATCGACAATTTCCATAACGCTACCTGGAGTTATTACATCAGGTTTAACTATAACTGAACATCCAGCAGCTAAAGCAGTAGAAATCTTTCTTGATGCTAAAATAACTGGAAAATTCCAAGGAACTAATGCAGCCACTACGCCAACAGGCTGATAAATCACATGTATTTTTGTATTAGGAAAACGACTTTGGTTTATTTCACCAAAAATTCTTTTTGTTTCTTCAGAGTTCCATTCAAATATATCAGCTGCACCCCCTACTTCGCCCGCGCCTTCAGAAAGAGGCTTGCCAACTTCTAAAGTAAGCCACTTTGATAACGTATCAACTTTTTTTCTCATCAGATCGGAAATTTTTCTAATTACTTTTGATCTTTCCCATGGTGATGTATTTTTCCAAATTTCTAAACCTTTTTCTGCGGATTTAAGAGCTCTTTGAATATCTTTACTATTTGCCTTTGATGCTTTACCGATAATTTCCTCAGTAGCTGGGTTGATCACTTCATAAGTTTCACCACTAGATGATTGTTGCCATTTACCATCGATAAACTGACCAAATTTTTCGTACATATATTATATATAATTATTGAATATATTAAGTTAATTATCTATCTTATAAAGAATTTATGAAAAACATTCAACTTACTTGTGCTCACGCTCTTGTTAAATTCCTTACAAAACAAAAAATTTTAATTGATGGAAAGAAAGAACCATTGTTTCCAGGCGCATTTGGAATTTTTGGACATGGTAACGTTGCGTGCTTAGGGCAAGCGCTTCAAGAAAATCAAAAAGAACTTCCAACATGGAGAGGTCATCATGAGCAAAATATGGCTCTAACTGGAATAGCCTACTCAAGAGCAAAAAGAAGAAAACAAATATTCATTGCAACCAGTTCAGTTGGACCAGGTTCTACGAATATGATTACTGCCGCAGCTGTTGCTATGAGCAATAGACTTCCAATATTATTTTTACCTGGTGATACATTTGCAAATAGAATGCCAGATCCAGTACTTCAACAGGTTGAACATTTCAACAATCCTGGAATTACTCAAAATGATGGATTCAAACCTGTTGTAAGATATTTTGATAGAATTACACGACCTGAACAAATTATTTCTACTTTGCCTCAAGCTATTGAAGTTATGCTTGATCCTGCCGATTGTGGTCCTGCTTGTATTTCTTTAAGCCAAGATGTTCAAGGTGAAGTATTTGATTATCCTGAGGATTTTTTTAAGGAAAGAGTACATTCAATTAGACGACCAAGACCAGATGATTATCAAATAAAAAAAGCAGTTGAAGTTATTAAATCTTCTAAAAATCCAATAATAATTTCTGGAGGTGGTGTTTTTTATTCTGATGCTATGGAAGAATTATCTGATTTTGCAAAAAAACATAATATACCAGTGACACAAACTGTTATGGGTTACTCTACTATGAAAAGGGATCATTCTCATTTTTTAGGCCCAATTGGTGGTCTTGGTGGAAAAGCAGCAAATAATATGGCAAAAAAAACAGATTTAGCAATAGCTATCGGAACAAAACTAGCAGATTTTACAACAGGATCCTGGGCAAATTTTGAAAACCCAAATTTTAAACTTGTATCCATCAACGCAGCAAGATTTGACGCAAACAAACATATGGCGCAGGCAGTAGTTGGTGACGCAAAAGTTTCATTATCAGAACTATCTCTAGCTCTTGGAAGTTGGAAAGCAGAAGATAGCTGGAATAAAAAAGCACAAATGGAATTAAAAAGTTGGAATGAATATGTTGATAAAGAAAGCGGCCCAACAAATCAGAAATTACCTAGTTATGCTCATGCAGTTGGGGCTATTTATAGAAATTCTAATCCATCAGACATAGCAGTAACTGCTGCTGGTGGTTTAGTAGGTGAAGTTGTTCAAGTCTGGAGGCCTAGAGAGCTAAATACTCATGAAACTGAATGGGGTTTTAGTTGTATGAGTTACGAAATTTCAGGTGCATTAGGAATTAAAATGGCAAATCCAAATAAAGAAGTTATAGCTTTTGTAGGTGATGGATCTTACCTCCTATATAACTCAGATATATATAGTTCAGTAATAACTAATAATAAATTAATTATTATAGTTTGCGATAACGGAGGTCATGCAGTTATTAATCGACTTCAGTTATATAAAGGTGGTAAAGAATTTAACTGTTTATTGAAGAGCTCAAAAACCCCAAATCTTGTTCCGGTTGATTTTGCCTCACATGCAAAAAGTATGGGAGCAGATGGTGAACAAGTTAATTCGATATCTGAACTGGAGGAAGCTTTTAAAAGAGCAAAAAAATCAAAGAAAACATATGTTATAAGCATTCAAACAGACGGTTATCAATGGTTAGAAGGCTCTGCGTACTGGGAAAGTCCCACTCTTTCACTACCTACAACTGAGGAAAATAAAAGAGCCCTAAAAGAACACCTAGACGGGAAGAAAAAACAGAGAAAAGGTGTATAAGCTTTTTAATGGGTAAAATTTTTAAAGTCGGCTTAGTCGGCTGCGGTCATATAGCTGAGACTTATTTTAGAGCTCATAAATATTTCAATAATTTTAAAATAATTAAATGCGCTGATGTAAATAAATTTGCAGCTCAAAGGTGTGCAAAAACTTATAAGATAAGTTCAGTTTCAGTCAATGAATTGCTTAAAGATAAAGAGATTCAAATAGTTCTAAATTTAACAATACCTAATGCACATTATTTAATAGCTAAAAAATCATTACTTAATGGTAAACATGTTTATTCTGAGAAGCCTTTAGCAGTATCATTTAAAGATGGAAAAGAACTTATAAAAATTGCAAAAAGAAAAAAACTTTATATAGGAAATGCTCCAGATACCTTTTTAGGTGGAGGAAATCAAAAAGCAAGAGAGCTTTTAGATAAAAAAGTGATAGGTAAAGTGAAATTTGGAACAGGAATATTTGCCTATCCAGGAATACAATCCTACCATCCTAATCCAGAGCCTTGGTTTGCTAAAAAAGGAGGTGGGCCTGTTATAGATATGGGTCCGTATTATTTAACTGCCTTAGTAAATTTATTAGGTCCAGCTAAAGAAGTAACAAGTATAAGCTCAAAAGGAGTTGATAAGCGCACTATTGGTATAGGTCCAAAAAAAGGTAAAAGATTTAAAGTAGAGTGTCCAACAACTTACTTTTCTACTATAAAATTTCATAATGGCACAATAATTAGATTAACTTTATCTTTTGATGTTATTTCTCATCTAAGGAATCATATAGAACTTTATGGAGAAAATGGTTCTATGATAGTTCCAGATCCAAATATGTTTGGTGGATCTGTTTTAATCAGTAAGAAATTAGGCAGTTCATGGAAAGATCATCAAACAAATAAAATGACTCTTGGAAAAATAAATATTAGAACCCAAAGCTCTAGAGCAAATGAGTCTCCTACTAACGCAAATTATAGAGGCGTGGGATTATCAGAAATGATAAACTCTATTCAAAATAAGAAACAACATAGGTGTAATGGAATTTTATCTCTTCACGTTTTAAACATAATAGAGGCAATTCATTTATCTGCAAAAAATAATAAAAAATATAGAATTTCTATTAAATGTGAAAAACCAAAGCAGTTTTTAAATAAAGAAATTAGATCAATAATTAAATAGCATTTTGCTTACTCAATATTGCAGCTCCTCGAACACCACTGGCATCACCAAATTTCGGTTTCAAAAAAATCGTTTTTAATTTCACATTTTTGATATTATTAAAATTTGATAAATATTTCTCTGTGATTTTTTTAATTTCATCTAAGGACTCAATTTCATTTGATACTCCGCCGCCAAAAACAATTGCATCTGGGTCAATTACATTAATAATTAAGGATAAACTTCTTGCTAATTTTTTTTTAAATTCATCAATTATTTCTATTTCATCTTGACTATTATCTTTTGCATTTTTAAAAATTTCGTGTGCAGAAAGATTTTTATTAAATCTTGCTGTAAATTTTCTTTCTAAACCTTTGCCCGAAATATATTCTTCAATGTTGGTTTCGCTATCAGGTTTTCCTATGGGTATATGACCCCATTCACCTGTAAATGAATTCGGCCCAATAATTATTTTTTTATCAATTACTAATCCCCCACCACATCCTGATCCCAAAATTATCCCAAAAACTGTTTTAAAATTTTTTGCAGATCCATCAAAAGCCTCAGATAAAGCAAAACAATTTGCATCATTTTCACAATAAACATTTCTATTTAAACTTTTAGATATATCTTTTGAAAATGTTTGATTATTCAACCATGGAGAGTTAAAAGCGTTTTGAATAAATCCTGTTTCTAAATTTGTTGATCCAGGATGACATATTCCTACATTTAAATTCTTTTCAAATTTCTTTTCAATATTGTTTACTATATCTGTGATGTCACTAATTGTTTTCTGATAATTTTTTGGAGACTGTATTCTATCTCTATGTAATTCAAGACCATTTTCTTTAAGAAGTACTGACTCAATTTTAGTTGCTCCTAAATCAATACCGATTTGCATTTTAATTTTTTCTGTTCATCTCTTGAAGTTCAACTTCTAATTTGTTTAATTCTTCACCACCTGCCATCATGCTTAATAATTTTTCTCTAGATATATTCTTTTTCTCATAAGTACCCAAACTTTTGCCTCTATTTAGTACGGTAAAACTATTACCTACTGGATATGCATGATGAACGTTGTGTGTTATTAAAATTACAGCTAACCCCTGAGAAGCAGCTTTGACTATGTATTTTAAAACAACTGAAGCTTGGTGAACGCCTAAAGCAGAAGTAGGCTCATCTAAAACAAGAACTTTTGCTCCAAAATATATAGCTCTGCTAATTGCTAAACATTGTCTCTCACCACCTGACATTGTACCAACTGCTTGAGATGGATCCCTAACATCAATACCTATTTGCCCCATTCTCTCAGCAGCTATCTTATTTGCTTTTTCTATATCAAACGTCTTGAAAAATGGTGGACCTTTCATGGGTTCTCTGCCCATAAAAAAGTTTCTTGTAACACTCATTAAAGAAACTAAAGCTAAATCTTGATATACAGTAGCTATTCCCATATCTAATGCATCTTTGGGACTATCAAATATAGTTTTTTTTCCTTCAACAATAATTTCACCTTCATCAGGTCTGTGGACTCCAGCCAATGTTTTAATTAAGGTTGATTTACCTGCACCATTATCACCAAGTAAGCACATGATTTCACCTTTTTTTAATTTCATGGTTACATCTTTCAAAGCTATAACTTTTCCAAAAAATTTACTAATATTGTTAAATTGAACTAAATAGTCAGACATTATTTGCTCTCGGTTACCTTTCTTCTTATATAATTATTAAAGATTACTGCAATCAACATCATTGCTCCTAGAAAGACTTTAAACCAGTCTGTATCCACATCAGTATAAAATATCCCCATCGACACTGTTCCAAAAATTAAAGCTCCAAATGCTGCACCTATTGCTGATCCATAACCGCCAGTTAATAAACAGCCTCCAACAACTGCAGCTGCAATAGCTTCTAATTCCTTTAAGGTCCCACGCATTGTATCTGCTGAACCAGCGTCTAAAACTTGAATTGTAGCAAAAATAGTTGCTGCTACTGCTGTACCAATAAATAAACTTATTTTTACTCTACCAACTGGTACTCCAACATTGTTAGCACCATTTTTATCTCCTCCAGAAGCAAAAATCCAATTTCCGTATCTTGTTTTCATTAATATCCATGTTGTAATAATTGCTAAAGCTATGAACCATATTACAGATGGCGGTATTCCTGTGGCGAGTGGAGTTCCATCAGTTCTTAATGCAATCAAATTCATTGAACCTAACCAAGTAAAAACCCATTTAAAAGTATCAGTTGCAAATATCCATGCTAATGGATCATCTTCGATTAAAACTCTTAGGCCTGGAACTTGAGTTCGACCAGTAATTAATCTTGTTATAGCTAAAGTTGCCCCCCTTAAAATAAAAAGCATTGCAAGAGTAACGATAAATGATGGCAAACCTGTTCTTACAACTAATATTCCATTAAAATAGCCCACTAGTACCGCCATTGAGAATGCAAAAATAATACTCATCCATAGTGGCCACCCCCAATAAATCGCAGGTATTGCAATACAAATACCAGCAAACCCAATCATTGATCCAATAGATAGATCGAATTCTCCTCCTATCATTAACATAGCTGCGGCAATAGCTATTATTCCAAGATTAGCTGAGACATCTAAGAAGTTTAATACTCCATATGCACTAAACATTCCTGTGTCACCGGCTACTATTCCAAAAAATATAAATACAAGTATTGCTCCACCAAGAGCGCCAAGTTCGGGTCTATTTAATAAAATTCTTAATTTAGAAACTTTTTTGAGTCTTTCATCCTGATTGAAATCAGTTTTTGTTTCAATACTTTTTGACTTTGTAGACATATAAAAAAACTTAAAAAAAAAGGCCTAGTGAATAATCACTAGGCCTTTTTAATATTTTTCTTATCTATAACCTTGAGCAGCCCATTTTATTACATCCTTCGCATTGTTAGGAGTAACAAAACCAGGTCCTGTCATTACAACACCAGCTGGCATTGTTCCATATCTCATATATTGAGAAAAGATAGCTATAGGTAAATAACCTTGTAGATACTGTTGTTGGTCGATTAAGAACTCAACTTTTCCAGCAGCAGCAGCTTTTAGCATACCTGGCGACATATCGAATGTACCAAGTTTTACGTTTCCAACTTTACCAGCAGATTCTAATGCTTTTAAAGCAGCTTCTCCTGCAAGACCAGCTCCTAAAGTAAGAATAGTGTCATATCCACCACCTAATTTAGCAGCTACAGCTTTTTGAATTTCAGTCGGGTCATTTGATGTACCTAATATGTCTACAGATCCACCAAAGCCTTTTTTGAAACCAGCACATCTTCTATCTAAAGCAACGTTACCTACTTCGTGGTTAACACATAGTGCTTTTTTACCACCTGCAGCTTTCATTTTTTGTCCACCGCCTACACCAGCTTCAAACTCTGTTTGACCTACGTGGGCACTAATGCCTAGTTTCATGTAGTCGTCTGAACCTGAATTCATAGAGATTACTGGGATACCTGCAGATATTGCAGCTTTAACAGATTTACCTAAAGCGGCAGCATCTGGAAGAGTTATTACAATACCTTTTGGTTTTTGAGAAACAGCATTGTCAATTAGTTTTGCCATTTCGACCATGTCGAATGTTGCTGGGGCTGTGTATTTGCAAGATACTTTCATATCTTTACAAGCTTTATCAACTCCATTTTTTGCAACAGACCAGAAAGGGTCATTTGCTTGTCCGTGAGATACAACAATAATATCAACTGCTAAAGCAGCTACTGACATCATTACCCAGCTCATCAGAGCAGCAATTGTTAAGTATATTTTTTTCATGATTATTTCCCTCATTTGTTTGTTAAAACTGCGCAATTAAAACAAAAAATTTATTAAAATTCAAAAGGAAAAAAAATACATACAACTGGAGGTAGTTATAATTACTTTAATTTTACTACCTTTTTTTGCTTTAAAGATTGATATGCAGCATTAGCAATTTTTAAAGCTAAATAACCATCTTTGAAAGTTGATCTAGGTTTAATTCTATTTTTATGAAGAGAAATTAATTCATTCAATTGCAAATTATAAGCTTCTTTGTATCGTTCAATAAAAAAATTTAATAGGGGCTTTTGTGAATGGGAGTGATTTGAATTAAATATCTCTGTGGCCGCACTCTTTTGATTGCCCGATAAAAGCATTCCTTTTTTGCCGAATAATTCAACTCTTTGATCGTATCCAAAAGAACAATGTCTAGAATTTGTGATAACACATATAACACCTTTTTTTGATTTCATGGTTACTGTGGCTAATTCATGATCTTTAATCTTCTTATAAAAATTCTCAAATGAACTTACAGATGAACTTATTTCAGAAATTTCATCTTTATTTAAATAATACCTACATAAATCAAAATCATGAATCATCATGTCTCTGAAAATACCTCCAGAAGATTTAAGATAAGTCTTTGAAGGTGGTGCTGGATCTCTACTTGTGATTATTATTTTTTCCAATCTCCCTATTTTACCTTTATCTAAATCTTTTTTGATTGAGTGATGACCAGGATCAAATCTACGATTAAATCCCATCTGTATTTTCGAATTATTTTTTTTAACCTTTTTAAAAGTTTTAACAATTTTATTTATATTTAAGTCTAAAGGTTTTTCACAAAAAATAGTTTTATCGTATTTGATACCTTCTTCGATAAATTTAATATGAGTGTTTGTAGGGCTAGAAATAAAAATAATATCTACTTTTTTATCTGAAAAAATTTTTTTATAATTTTTTTCAATTTTACAATTATAAAGATTTTGAGCTTTTTTTCCTAATTTATCAATCTTTTCATATACATACAGCAGATTAAGCGTTTTATTTAGATATATATTTTGAGCATGCATTTGTCCAATTCTACCAAAACCCAAAAGTGCTACATTGATCATAAATTCTTTTGTAACTTAATTATTTATAATATAAAATAATATTATTTTCTTAAAACTATGTCGATAAGATTAGGAATAGCACCCATCGCATGGAGTAACGATGATATGCCTGAATTAGGTGGCAAAACTCCATTAGAACAATGTTTAAAAGAAGCAAGTATGGCAGGTTTTACAGGAATTGAGTCTGGTGGAAAATTTCCAATGAATTCGAAAGAACTTATTCCAAAACTTGAAAAAGAGAACCTTAAATTATGTTCAGGTTGGTATGGTGCTCAATTATTAAAAAGGTCGCCTAAAGAGGAATTTAAACTTATGCAGAAACAGCTTAAATTATTCAAAGATTGTGAGGCTCCTTGCATGGTTTTTGCTGAGGTAACTAACTCTGTCCAAGGAGATCCTATAACACCATTATCAAAAAGGCCTAAATTAAATAAAGATGATTGGAATAAATTTATTAATGCAATAAATGAAATTAGTAAAATGATGATAGATGAAAATATGCCTTTAGCATATCATCATCACATGGGAACTATAATAGAAACCGAGGAAGATACTTCTAGACTTATAGAAAATACAAAAGATACTGTTAAATTATTAGTAGATACCGGCCATATGTTGTTTGCGCAAGGCGACTCTATTAAATTAGTAGAAAATTTTTACGAACGTATAATACATGTACATTGTAAAGATATTAGAAAAGATATTTTAGAAAAATCACTAAGAAATGATACAACATTTAGACAAGCATTTTTAGATGGAGCATTTACTGTGCCAGGGGATGGATGTATTGACTATGTTCCCTTCTTAAATGCTTTAAAGAAAAAAAATTATTCAGGATGGCTTGTGGTAGAAGCCGAGCAAGATCCAGCTAAGGCGAATCCGTTTGAATATGCAAAAATTGGTTTCAATTATTTAAGCAAAACTGCAAAACAATGTGGATTTAAAATTATTAACTAACGGTAGACAGAAACTAATTCATTATTACCAGCAGCTACGCATGGTGACTTTACACAAGTACCAACAACCCATTCAGAGCCAGCCTCTGACTCAAAATTATTTGAAGAAACGAAAATTATACCTTTGTCTGTAGATTGACCTGCTTTACCTTCAGCTTGAATTCTAGGATCTTGAGAAGTTTGTATTAAAGGTTTATTAATTGAATACGGGTTTTTTAGATCAATATTAGATAACACATAACTTACAATTTTTTCTGAAGTCCAAACAGAATTACATTTTTCACCCCACGATGTTAAACTTTCTTCATTTGAGCTACAGCTATTTACTTCATCATTAATAAAATCGACGACTAATTTATGATTGGATTTTATATCATTTGCTTTTTGTAAAACTTCTGATCTAGTTGAGGCTGTCCATAATAACATTGCAACAACATATGTAATAGAGCTTAACACTAAAAATTCTAATGGACCAAAATTTTTTAATTTCCTCTTTATATCTATCATAATTTTACAATCATAGATTTATCAATTTTATTTTCAAAAAAATCAATAATGTTTTTAGTTGTCTCTATAGCCATCCTTGATATGCATTCATCAGTAAATGTTGCTGAATGTGGACTTAATAAAACTTTATTATTTTTTAATAAGGGATTATCTAAATTGATAGGCTCGTTTACAAACACATCTAATGCAGCACCCAAAATTAGTTTTTCATTTAATGCTTTATCTAGATCAATTTCATTAATGATACCTCCTCTTGCAGTATTTACTATAAAAGCATTTTTTTTCATTTCTTTTAAAATTGAATAATTTATTAAATCTTTTGTTTCATTTGTTAGTGGCATATGTAAAGACACATAATCTGCAATCTTTAAGCCCTCACTTATTGACTTTACTTTTATACCTCCAAAATCTTTTATAATTTTATCTTCAACGTATGGATCATACACATAAACTTTAGTACCAAAAGCTAAACATCTTGTGATTAATTTTTTTCCAATTCTTCCAAAACCTGCTATGAGAATGTTTTTGTTAAAGAGTTCTAAAGTTTTTATTTTATTTGCATTTTTCTTAAAATCACCATTACGTACCTCTTTATCATAAGTTGATACAGATTTAGACAAAGATAAAAACATAGCGATAACATGTTCAGCAACTGCTACTGCGTTAGCTGTAGCCGTTATCAATAAGGAAATTTTTTTTTCTTTTAAAAACTTTATATCAACGTTATCATATCCAACACCATGCCTTGATATAACCTTTAGTTTCTTACAATGTTTCAAAATCTTCTCATCTAATTTTGATACTCTCAATGTACAAGCATCAAATTTTGGTAGTTTTTCTAATAAGTTTTTTTCTGAAACATCTTCAATTAATTCATACTCAAAACTAGGATGATTTTTTAACAGATCGATACCATCTTTATGAATATTTTCTATGATTGCAATTTTATACATAAAATTTGGCGGTCCCAAGGGGAATCGAACCCCTCTTTGTTGGATGAAAACCAACTGTCCTAACCGATAGACGATGGGACCGTATTTTTGAGTGTCTTATTAACAGAAATATCATCGATAATAAACTCTACATTTGATTGCCCCTTCCACTCATTTAGGGATAATTTTCCGGCTATATTAAATAATTTATTATCTTTTTTGAGCAAATATGCTCCAATTTCGTTTCCAGCAGAATTAAACGCTATAGTTTTTATAGTGCTACCATCCTGGCCAAGAAGTACCGATTTGACATGCTTATTTTTAATTACTTTATTGTTCAATATCTTTAGATTTTCAATCACAAATTTAGGCTCAGGGTTACCCGAGCCAAATGGTGCTAAATTATTGATTTTGTTAAAAAAATCTATGTTTAATGCTGCAGGTGATATTACACTGTCCAGGTACAAAGATTTTTTTTTTGTATAATTTTTATCTTTGTTTTTAAATTTTTTTAATACAAAATCTTTGAATTTTTCAATGTTATTCACATCGATTGTAAATCCACCAGCCATTTTGTGACCTCCTCCCTTAATTAAAATTTTTTCTTGCATTGCTGCTATAATTATAGATCCAATATCAAAACCTATTACAGATCTAGCAGAGGCTTTACCAAGGTGTTTATCGACAGTTATTATAATAACTGGTTTATTAAATTTATCTTTTAATCTTGAAGCTACTATACCAATTACTCCTTCATGCCAGTTTTTTCCACTTAGAATTATTACAGGGTCAGATTGTGTTTTATTTGCTTCTATTGCAATTTTATTTAGAACATCTTCCTCTAAATATTGCCTTTCTTTATTGAATTGATCTAACTCAGAAGCTATCTTAAAAACCTCTTTGGCATTGTTATTTAGTAATAAATTAGCTCCGTGCGAAGATTTTCCTACTCTACCTCCTGCATTTATGCGAGGGCCTAATACATACCCGATATGATAAATATTTGGCTGCGTATTAATACCACAAATATCTATTAAAGTTTTTAAACCTAAATTTTTTTTAGATTTCAAAACTTTTAAACCTTGTTTAACTATAGCTCTATTTAAACCTGTTAAGGGAACAACATCACAAACTGTACCTAAAGAAACTAGGTCCAAGTATTCAATCAAATTAGGTTCTTGAATTTTTTTTTCTTTAAACCAATTTATAAGTCTTAAATACTTATTCAGTGAAACAAGAAACATAAACGTTACACCAGCTGCACACAAATAATTTAAATTAGATTTATCATCTAAACGGTTAGGATTTATAATTGAATAAGCATTTGGAAGATTTACCTCAGATTGGTGATGATCAAGAACAATTACATCAATATTCTTTGATTTGGCGTATTTAATCGGTTCAAAAGAAAGTGTTCCACAATCCACTGTATAAATTAAACCTACGCCACTACTTATAAGTTTTTGAAAAGCATTAATTGTTGGTCCATATCCTTCTTTTCTTCTATCTGGTATATAAATTTCAAAAGGTATGTTAATTGAAGAAAAAAAATTTCCTAACAAAGCTGTTGCAGAAGCTCCATCAACATCATAATCACCGAAGATACCTATTTTTTCGTGATTTTTAATAGCTTCAACCGTTCTTAGAGATGATTTTTTCATATCAATTAAATTTTCAGGATTAGGAAGAAAATTTTTAATTGATGGATTTAAAAAACCAATAACTTCCTCATTTTTTATATTTCTTATAGAAAGAAGTTTGGACGTAATTTCATCTAAAGAAAAATTATCTTTAAAATATGATAATTGATTTTCATTATATTTTTTTAAAATCCAACTTTTATTACTTACAGAAATTGAATTCATTTATTATAAATATTTGTAATAGTTTTATTTACCTTTTTTTCTTTATGGAGCACAAATGTATTAACTTCATATTCATTTCCAAGGTCCTTAACCCCTTTAGCTAAATCACCGTCTGTTACTCCAGTTGCACAAAAAATTACATCTCCTTTGATAATATCATTAATGTTATATTTCTTTTTAAAATCTTTTATTCCTAATTTTTTTGCTCTTATTTTTTCATCATCATTTAGTACTAGTCTTCCTTGTATTTGCCCACCATAGCATGATAGTGCAGCTGCCGCTAAGACCCCTTCAGGACCACCACCAGTACTGTAATAAATATCATTTTTGGGATCTGAACCAATTACACTTAAGACTCCCGCAATATCTCCATCAGTAATAAAATTAATTTTTACATTTAACCTATTCAATTCTTTAATAATATGATCGTGTCTAGGTCTTTTCATTACGCAAGCATTTAAATCAGAAACTTTTTTACCTTTTGCATCTGCAAGTAATTTAAAATTTTTTTCAATTTCAAAATCTAAATCTAGTAAGTTTTCAGGTAGATTATTTCCTATAGCAATTTTTTCCATATATGTGTCTGGTGCTTTAAGTAAATCTCCCTTATTAGCGACCGCAATTACTGAAAAAGCGTTAGGCTGATTATTAGCTGTAAATTTAGTTCCTTCTAAAGGATCCACGGCAATATCGAATTTTGGACCATTTAAAGTTCCTAATCTTTCACCAATATATAGCATTGGTGCTTCATCCATCTCACCTTCACCAATGACTATCGTTCCCTCCATATTTATTTTATTTAATTCTCTTCTCATAGGATCTACCGCACCTTTATCCGCGCCGATTTTATCTTTTTTACCAATAAATTTTGAAGCACCTATTGCTGCTTTTTCTGTGGCTTTAACAAATAGTTTAAGAAATTTTGGATCAATTGACATTAATTATCATCAATTCTAATTAATTTAGGTTTTTTTTTAACGTATATTTTTTTTCCAATTATTTTTACAATTTTATTTAATGAACTATCCTTAGAATTGTGAGTAATTATAATTATAGAGGAAATTCCTTTATTCTTATTTGGGTTCTGTATAAGTCTTTTTATTGAAACATTATTATTTGAAAAGATATTAGTAATATTTGAAAGTACTCCAGATTTATCCAGAACTTCAAATCTAAGATATGCCGAAAAAGATCTTTTTGAAATATTTTCAAATTTTAGCCTCTTTCTTTCTTTATTAGAAATAGAAAAAGGAAATTTTATGTTACCCCTTAAAATAGAAGATATATCAGATACTAGAGCAGAAGTTGTTGCTGCTGGACCAGCACCCTCACCTTGTATTATATTTTTTCCAACTGGCTTTCCATCGACTATTACTGCATTTAATACTCCATCAATACTAGCTACATAAGAACTTTTTTTAATTAACGCAGGATGTACACGTTGATATATCTTATTATTTATTTGTTCTGAGTATCCAAGTAACTTAATTTTATAACCAAGTTTATTAGCATTACTAATATCAATTTTATCTATATTTTTTATTCCTTCTACATGAATATTATTATTCAAATATGAATTGAAGCATAAAGATGTAAGTATTTTTAACTTTGCTGCTACATCGTCTCCATTTAAATCTGCTGACGGGTTTGACTCTGCATAACCAAGATTTTTTGCATTATTAAGAACTTCATCGAACTCTTTACTTTGCTTATCCATTGAAGAAAGGATGTAATTAGATGTACCATTAAATATTCCAAAAATTTTATTTATTTTATTTGCAATTAAACCTTCCTTTATAGATCGAATTATTGGGACTCCACCACACACTGCAGCCTCAAATTCTAAATTAACTTTATTTTTTTCTGCAATCTCAGCTAATTTATCACCGTATTTTGCTATAAGGGCTTTATTTGCAGTTACAACATGTTTTTTGTTTTTCAATGCATTAAAAACTAATTTTTTAGCTGCACCTTCAGACCCTCCTATTAGCTCAATGATAAGATCTACATTTTTATCTTTTGTTGCATCCAAATAATTCTTTAACCATAATTTCTTCTTAATTTTTATCTTTCTTTTCCTCTTTTTGTTCTTTGCAGATACAAATATTACATTTGGAATGCAATTATTTTTCTTAGATAAAATATTTTTATTTTTGTTAAGATAATTAAATAAATAACTTCCAATATTACCTAAACCAATTATAGCGATATTTAATTTATTCATCTTTATAATTTTCGCTCTTTTATTGTGATATCAGGATAGTCTCGTTCATTTCCCTGATCTATCAAATACTTAGATATTTCTTCAATACTACATTTTTCGATTATTGTACAAACATCTACAACCTCATAGATGTTTTTATTAACTTTAACTGACTTTTTGCTAATATTATTGAGTTTGTTCTCTGATTTAACACTCAATTTATTTTTTTTAGTTTTATTTTTTTTATTTTTTTTTGCTATTTTGTTTTTGATATCTTTAATCTCATTTTTTGATAAAGTTTTAATACTTTTTTCTGTATTTTCTTTCTTTTTAATACTTATTTTTCTTTTATTTTCAAAGCTACTATTTAAATTAAGTTGAACAAGATCTTCTTCTTTATTTTTATTTTGATTAAGTATTTTTACCTCAATTGATAAGTTTTCTTCAAAATATTGCTTAGCCTCTAGTTTATTTATACAAACATGATCGCCACATATCATTACTGTCTTTGTTTTGTTACACCCTGAAAAAATAAAAAAAAAGAATAAGATGATAAAAAATTTCATTTCAAACCAAGCGTTTCAGAAAATTTATAAAGTAAATTCATATTTTGTACAGCTTGACCAGATGCACCCTTAACTAAATTATCTATAGCAGAGAAAATAATTATTTTGTTTTTTACCCTAGTTTCGCATACTGATATTTCACAATTATTTGTATTTAAGACATCTCCGGATCCTAATTCAGAGTTTAATTTTAAAATTTTTATAAATTTAGATTTTTTATAAAATCTTTTTAATTCATTTCTTATTTTTTCAGCTTTTACTTTTCCTTTAGTATTTACATATATAGAAGACAAGATGCCCCTAAATGTAGGAAGTAAATGTGGGTTTAAAGTATAATTTACTTTATTTTTTGTAATCTTATAAAACTCCTGGTCTATTTCACTCATATGTCTATGATTTTTAACATTATAAGCAAACGTAGAATTAAAAAGATTTTTATGCTTAAATTTGTTCTTAAGACCTTTGCCAGCACCTGAATATCCAGATTTTGAGTCAATTGTAATATCTTTTATATTTATTAATTTTTTTTTTAATAATGGATTAAGTGCTAATTGTATCGATGTAGGGTAACATCCTGGATTTGAGATAATTCTATAATTTTGAATATTAAATTTATTAAATTCACTTATTGAATATATTGATTTTTTAATTAATTCTTTTGCATGATGTTTTATGTTATAAGTTTTATAATATTTCTTTGGGTTAGTAATTCTAAAATCGGCTGATAAATCAATATATTTTAAATTTTTAAATTTGTAATAAGTTTTTTTTATTATCTTTTGAGCTTCTCCGTTAGGTAATGACAAAAAAACTAAATCTAAATCATTCCAATTAATTTTGTTAATTGATGATGTTTTGGGAAGTTTTTTTTTAATTCTTTTGTCAAAAAAAGAAATATTCTTATTTAAGTTTTTTGTAGCGCACAAATTTACGATCTTAACTTTAGGATGTTTGGATAGAATATAAACTAAATCTAAGCCAGTATACCCAGTTGCACCAATTACAGCTATTTTCAATTTATGTTTTGTGGACATAATGATTTATATCATTGTCTTAAAAATAATTAAAATTAAATGATTATCTTTTTGAAAATTGGAAGCTTCTTCTTGCTTTTCTATGACCGTATTTTTTTCTTTCTACAACTCTAGAATCTCTTGTCGTTAATTTGTCTTTTTTAAGACTCTTCTTTAAGTTTTCATCGTGAGCAATCAGTGCTTTGGAAATTCCTAAAATAATAGCACCTGCCTGGCCCGACAATCCTCCTCCTTTAACAGAGCATCTTACATCATAATTCGAAGCTACCTCAGATATTTCTAACGGACGGGTTACAATTATTTGATGAACAGGACGCTTAAAATATTCATTCATCTTTAATCCGTTAACGTGAATATTACCACTTCCTTTCTTAACCCAAACCTTGGCTATTGATCTTTTTCGTCTTCCAGTTGCGTATTTACTATCTTTAAAATCTAATTTAATCTTTTTATTTTTAGTTGAGCTGGATTCTAAATTTTGCATTATCTCAAAATATTCTTTTTATTCAATTTTTCGAAATTAATAATTTTTGGTTTTTGTACATCGTGAGGATGAGTTTCACCACTGTAAATTTTTAGTTTTGTGAGTTGTTTTTTACCTAGTGGTCCGCTAGGCAACATTCTTTTTACAGCCAACCTAAGTATATCTTGTGTTTTATTTTTTTCTTTTAAAGTTAAAGGAGTTGATTCTTTGATTCCCCCAGGATGACCTGTGTGTCTATAATATTTTTTATTTTTGAATTTTTTACCCGAAAATTTAATTTTTTCAATATTTGTTACAACAACAAAGTCTCCATTATCTATATGAGGGTTATAAGTTGGTTTGTTTTTTCCTCTTAAAACCTTTGAGATAAAAGCTGCTAGTCTTCCTACAGCAGCATCTTGAGCATTAATTAAGTACCAATCTTTTTTAATATCTTTATCTTTAATAAATGGTGTCATGATAATGGGCGATGAATACATATTAATCTACTCAAAGTCAATTTATTTAATATATGAATAATAAAGATTTATTGACCCTAAAATTAAAAAAACACTGCCAATTTGATGAGCTGAAGCTAAATAAATATTTAGGCCGCTTAGAAGTGTAAGTACACCAAGAATTACTTGAATTATTAAAAAGAATATCATTAGTTTGAATGAATAATAAATTTTTTTAATTTTTTTCTTATAAATATAAATACCTAAAATAAAAATATAAATTGTTATTAAATAAGCTAAATTTCGATGGTAAAATTGTACTAAAGAGTGGTTATTAAAATCAAAAAAATTATTAAAATTTTTTAATATCAAGTCATTAGGAACAAGTGAGTGACCCATGAGAGGCCATGTTTGATAAATTTTTCCAGCATCTAGTCCGGAAACGAACGCCCCTAAGATAACTTGGAGTAATATTAAAAAGAATAATATTTGAAAAATAATATTTTTTTTCGCAAAAATAAAAAATCCTTTGTGAGTATCATTTTTAATATTTATAATCAGCCAAAAAATCGAGGAAATAATAATTAATGCTGTAGAAAGATGAAGTGATAATCTATAATGACTTACTGTAACATCATTAACTAATCCACTTTTAACCATATACCAGCCAATAATTCCCTGAACCACTATTAAAAAGAAAATTATATAGCAAGTTAATATATAATCTTTTTTTATTTTTTTAGTAAAGTGAAAATATAAAAGGGGTATTAAGAAAAAAATACCTATAAATCTTCCAAGGATTCTATGAAAATATTCCCAATAAAAAATAATTTTAAATTCGGTTAAATTCATATTAAAATTGATAAGTTTAAATTGTGGAATTTCTTTATAAAGTTCAAAATATTCATTCCAGGTATTTTCATTTAAAGGAGGCATAATTCCCCTAAATAGTTCCCATTGTGTAATTGATAAACCTGAATTAGTTAATCTGGTTAAACCACCTACTAAAATAATTAGAAAAACTGATATTAAACAGATTGTAAGCCAATTAAAAAATAGATAATTAATTTTTTTATCGTGTATCATTAATTCTTTTAATATATATATAATCCTACAAATCTATAATTTAATAATGTCGCTATGGTAAATAAAAATATACTTAAGATAAGGAAAAAATTAGACCAATTAGATAATTATTTTTTAAATCTTGTAAAAAAAAGAACTTTATTAGTTGATAAAGTATTGAAAAATAAGAAATACAAAAAAGATATTGTAGACAAAAAAAGGATCAAAATTATTCTTAAAAATATAAATAAAAAATCAAGACATAAAAATATAGATCCCAAAATAACTGAGTTGATTTGGAAAAGTATGATAAAGGCTTATATTGATTATGAGTTTAGGAATTTTAAAAAAAAATAAACTTTAATCTTATTTGCTGTGAGGAGGAAGTTTTTTTTCAACAAAAAACTCGTGTTTTCTAGTATTTGGATTATACTTTTTTAGCTTTAATTTATCTTTAGCCTTTTCGCCTTTAGTGGGTTTTTTTGCATAATAAATAAATTTACTATCAGGATTACTTTCTGGAACCATTCTAACTTTAATATGTGATTTTTTTGCCATATTTTTTTAAATTCTTTATTTTATTTAGCAGTTTTTTGCTTTTGTCTTTTAGATTGTTTTTATAATAATTAGCTTTTAAACTATGAGAATTATAATCGTCAAGTTTATTTATATCTGTATTAAGTACCTTTTTTACACCATTTATAGTCATACCTTTATTTTTTAGTAAAAAATGAACTAGTTTTATTAACTCAATTTGTTCAATTGAGTAATACCTCCTTCTATTAATAATCTTAGGTTTTATCTGTTTAAATTCCTTTTCCCAATACCTTAATATGTAATTTTTTGGTTTTTTATTATTTGGACTAATTAAGTTTAATTTATAAGAAAGCTGACTAATAGATATTAGTTTATCCATCTTTATTAACTGTTTTTAAAAATGATTTTGAACAAGTAAAACTTAGGGATTTTCTTTTATTTATAATATATGTTTTTTTTGTTTTGGGATTCCGTCCCAACCGTTCATTTTTTTGAATTATTTTGAAAACACCCAAGTTTTTAAGGGTAATATCACCTAATATTAAATTTTGGCAAATTACATGGATTAAATCATCTACTATCTTTTGTGAAAAAAGAGAGGAGTAACCTTTTTTTTCACTTAAAAAATCTGATAAATTTTTTTTGTTATAATTATTCCTGGTCACTTTTTAAATGACTTAAATTTTTTTTAATCTCTTTTATTAAGTTACCTTTTACTATTTTATAACACAAATCAATGGAATAATAAAAACCAAGACTATCAGTTCCTCCATGACTTTTTACAACCGGTCCGTTTAAACCTAAAAAAATTGCACCATTATATTTTCTAGGGTCTAGTCTTTCTTTAAATTTTTTAAGTGAAAAATAAGAAAAAACTAAAGAAATTTTAGTGAATAAATTTTTAGTTAACGATTTTTTAAGATTGTCTGTAATAAACTTCGCTGTTCCCTCAGCTGTTTTCAAGGCTATATTACCAGTAAAACCATCAGTTACAATAACATTTGAATCACCTTTCATGATTTCATTTCCTTCAATGTAACCATTAAATGTAAAATTATTTACATTACTTAATCTAGTTAGTTTTTTAAAAGCTTTTTTAAGAATTTCTGTTCCTTTTATTTCTTCAGAGCCTATATTTAATAATGATACTTTTGGATTTTCATTTGGAAATAAAGATTTATATAAAGCGGAACCTAATTCTGCAAAATCAACAAAGTTATCTTCGTCACATTCAATATTAGCACCTAAATCTAACACAACGTTCGTATTCTTATTATTTGGCCATAAACCTGCCAGAGCAGGTTTACTAACATCATCCATCATTTTAAGTATCATTCTAGAAACTACTAATAACACACCAGTATTACCAGCTGATAGACTTATATCAGAATCCCCATTAACTTGTGAGCTTATACAATTCCACATACTTGTATTTTTAGAATTCTTTATAGCTGTTAAAGGAGTCTCATCGTCAGCTACAACCGAGTCGGTATGTGTTATTTTTAAATTGGTCCTGTCAATATTTTCTTTTTTTAATTTTTCTTCAATTCTTTTTTTATCTCCAAATAAATTGATAATAAAATCATCGTGTGTTTTATTATTCTTTAAAAATAATTTTACACCCTCAATCGTTTTTTCTGGAGCATTTTCACCACCCATTGCATCAATTGCAATAGTAATTTTCTTTACCATGATAAATAATTAAATATCTAAAATTTTTTTACCGTTGTAATAACCGGTCTTAAGATCTATATGATGTGAGAGTTTATACTCACCAGATTTTTTATCTTCAGCCACATTGACAGAAATTATTTTATGATGAGATCTTCTCATTTTTTTTTTTGAAATTGAGGTTTTTCGTTTAGGTACTGCCATAATCAATTTTTAAAGTTAATGGCTTCTTCTATCATAATATCTGATGGTTTATCAAAGCAAAATTTATAAAAATTGGTAAAATAATCACTAAAATCCTTTATTTTTTCAGTATTTTTAAAATCGAGATAATCGAAATACTTTAAAATAAGTTTTTCATTAATTTCAAAGTTATCTTTTCCAATATTTAATTTAAGCAATACATCATAAAAAATTTTATTAAGATCTTTCATTTTTTTGTTTACTGAAACGTCTCCAAAACCTAGTTCTCTAAGATTATTTTCAATGCTATTAAATAAATCATCATAGCTTTTTTGATCATATTTGATGCTTTTTTTCTTTAAAATTAATAAAATAATAGAGTAATGAAAAAACATTAAATAAATTCTAGTTTCAAAAGAGTCCTTTAATTGTAATTTTTTGTAAAAAAAAATATTTCGAGACAAATTTAATAATGTATTATAAAGTACTGCCTCATGTCTTTTATTAAAAAATTTCATAATAATATATTATATTTGTTAGTTTTTATTATTTTAATAAGTTGTAAATTACAAGAGCCTTTAAAAACACATGGTATTGTTTTCTTAGAAAATAGATCACAAAAACTTGTTCTAAATCGATCAAATAAAAATGATGTTATTAGAATAATGGGTAGACCGCATATAAAAGAAGATGAAATAAATCAGTCATGGATATATCTGGAAAGAATATTGTCTAAAGGAAAATACCACAAACTCGGCAGACATATTTTAAAAGAAAACAATATTTTAGTCTTAGATTTCGATAAGTATGGAGTGCTCAAAAACAAGAAATTTTTAAAAAAAGAAGATTTAAAAAAGTTAGAATTTTCGCAAAAAATTACTGAAAATGAATTAACTCAAAAAAGTTTTGTTCAGAAATTCTTACAAAGTATTAAACAAAAAATGTATTCTAACCAGAAGTAGTTAGTGTGCAATAACTGCTAGCAACAAAAGAGCTACTATATTGGTAATTTTTATCATTGGATTTACAGCAGGACCAGCTGTATCTTTATATGGATCACCTACTGTATCACCTGTTACAGCAGATTTATGTGCTTCGGATCCTTTACCACCAAAGTTTCCATCTTCGATATATTTTTTAGCATTATCCCAAGCTCCGCCTCCAGCAGTCATTGATACTGCAACAAATAAACCTGTAATGATTACGCCTAATAACATTGCGCCCAAAGAGGATAACGCTGCTTCTAATCCACCAATTTGTAAAATAACAAAATAAAGAATTATAGGCGACAAGACTGGTAAAAGAGAAGGTATTATCATTTCTTTAATGGCAGCTTTAGTTAATAAATCAACCAGCTTTCCATAGTCAGGTTTTCTTTTTCCCTTCATTATTCCAGGTATTTTTTTAAACTGCCTTCGAACTTCAATAACGACTGCCCCACCAGCTCTACCAACTGCTTGCATGCCCATTGATCCAAATAGATATGGCAACATACCACCAATTAATAAACCAGCAACTACGAATGGGTTTGATAAATCAAAAGTTACATCAACACCTTCAAGTGCAGAGCCGGATACTCCAGAAAAATATTTTATATCTTCTGTATATGCAGCAAATAGGACAAGTGCGCCTAAACCAGCTGAACCTATTGCGTAACCTTTTGTTACGGCTTTAGTTGTGTTACCCACAGCATCTAATGCATCGGTAGTCTTTCTAACATTTTTCGGTAACTTAGACATTTCTGCGATTCCCCCTGCATTATCAGTTACAGGTCCATACGCATCTAAAGCAACAACCATCCCAGTTAAAGCTAACATCGCTGTTACAGCAATGGCAATACCATACAAACCAGCTAAACTATTAGTGTATAAAATACCTGCTACAATTATTAAAGCTGGTACAGCTGTAGCTTCCATAGATATAGCTAACCCTTGAATAACATTTGTACCATGTCCTGTTGTTGAAGATTTGGCAACGGTTCTAACTGGCCTATAATTAGTTCCTGTATAATATTCTGTAACCCAAATTAATAATCCTGTAATTATAAATCCTACAACACCACAAATATAAAGATCAAAGCCTGTAAATACCGCTCCTGCATTATTATTGTAGTTTGATTTTAATCCAATAATTGAGTCTGTTATAGGATACATGATTATCAAAGATGTAATCGCTGTAATAATAAACCCTTTATACAAAGCACCCATTATACTTTTGGTTTTACCTAGTTTAACAAACCAAGTTCCAATTATTGATGTAATAATACAAGCACCACCAATCGCTAGTGGATAAATCATTAAATTATAATCTTGAGGAGAAAAAATCGATGCTAAGACCATTGTCGCTACTATTGTTACCGCGTATGTTTCAAACAAATCAGCGGCCATACCAGCACAATCACCTACATTATCACCTACGTTGTCAGCTATAACTGCTGGGTTTCGTGGATCATCTTCTGGAATTCCTGCTTCAACTTTTCCAACTAAGTCGGCACCAACATCAGCTCCTTTTGTAAAAATACCACCACCAAGTCTAGCAAAAATTGAAATAAGAGATGCTCCAAATCCAAGGGCAACCAAGGCATTAATGATTTCCCTACTATCTACATTAAGATTAATTAAAATTATATAATAAATTGTAATTGCTAATAAAGCCAAACCAGCGACTAATAAACCAGTTATTGCTCCAGATTTAAAAGCTATTGTTAATCCTGATTGCAAACTCTGTCTTGAAGCTTCTGCTGTTCTGACATTTGCTTTTACTGAAATTAACATTCCAACATAACCAGCTACTCCAGAAAGAAACGCTCCTATAAAGTAACCTAATCCAACTAAATAATTAAAAAAGTAAGTTACTATTGCTAAGACAATTATTCCAACAATAGCGATAGTTTTATATTGTCTATTCAAATAAGCTTTGGCTCCTATTTGAATTGCTTCAGCGATTTCCTGCATTCTAGAGTTACCCGGACTAGATGATATAATTTGACCAGACAAAAGATAACTATAGGCTACAGCTAGTATCCCAGTAAATGAAATTAAATATAGAAGTTCTAAATAATTACTCATTATAATAAGCGGATAAATGCCAAAAAAGTGTTTAAAACGCAAGCTAAAGTTAATAGATTCAGTTATTTTTTACTCATCTTTTCTAATAACTTTGGATATTTTATCTAAAATTGCGTTTAAATAACCAATTTGAACTTTTTCTAAAAAATATTCTGATGCCAAAACGTACTCACTTATAATTACTTTCTTAGGATTATTGTGTTTAAATAAAAGCTCAAATACTGCAGCAAAAAGTACAATTTTGAGTAATTTATCAGTTTTTTTTAAGTCTATATCACTATTTAAATGCTCATTAATAGTGCTCTCGATCAATTCAGACCTTTCCAAAGTTCCCTCGACAACATCCTTAATAAATTTTTTGTACTGGCTCTTAGGATACTCTACTTGAGTATTAGGATTCATTAATAAATTATAAATTTTTTGAACTATTTTCACTCTAGGTAATGAGTTCTTATTTATTTTCTGAGACATTTAATCCAACTTAAAAGGAGTAAGCCCATTGAAAAAATTAACAACAGCCGCAGCAGCTTCTGCCCCCTTTTTTTTTCTATCACTAGCTTGTTTATCATTTAAACATGTAATGATGCCATTTCCTACGGGTTTTTTATGTCTGATCGATAAGTTAATTAAAGCATCGGTAACAGATTGAGAAATTAATTCAAAATTATTTGTTTCTCCTTTAATAATACAACCAAGAGCAATAACTCCATCATATTTTTTAATATATTTCTCAATAATAAAAGGAATTTCAAATGCTCCTGGAGCTTCAGTAAGGTACTTCTCAAAATCACTGTGTTGAGAGAGATGATCTATAGCGTTTTTTTCTAAACCTTTAGTTATCAATTTATTATATCTAGATACAACAATTAAAATTTTTTTCTTTTTCATTTAATTATTTCTTGTTTTTTTATTTTTAAACCAAATCCTTCTAGGCCAATAATTTTTTTCCTTGTTCTTGTAACTAATATCATATTTTTTACTTTTAAATCCTTAATAATTTGTGCGCCAATTCCATAGTACCTTAAAGTAAGATTTTCCTTCTCATTTTTTTCTTTTACTTCTTTGCTTATTATAACTAATGCAAAGTTTTTAAACTTCATAAGATATTTTAAAGATTTTTTAACAAGTAAATTCTTCAATATTAATTTTGAATTTTTGATATTAATAGAAATAACTCTAACACGAATTGATTTACTACTATAAAAATTACCTTTTTTTATTACGTAATTTTTTGAATTATTTAGTTTATTTTCATAGATAATGAATTCAGAATTTTTAATTTTAGATTTTTTTACATAAGATTTTATAACTAACTTTTCATTCCTCAGTCTGTAAGCGATAAGATCTTCAATTGATGCGATTTTTATTTTATGTTTAACAGAAAATTTTTGAAGATCTTTTAATCTAGCCATTCTTCCATCCTCGTTCATAACCTCACAAATAACAGCGCTGGGGTTTATTTTTGCTAGTTTAGATATATCTACAGAAGCTTCAGTATGTCCTGCTCTTTCTAAAACTCCTCCTGACCTAGCAACCAATGGGAATACATGCCCTGGAGAAACTATGTCACTTTTTTTTGCATTTTTATTTATAGCAATGTTGATAGTTTTTGCTCTATCGTATGCTGAAATTCCAGTAGTTATACCCTCTCTTGCTTCTATAGAGATTGTAAAGGCGGTTTGCATTCTTGATTTATTTGTTCGAGACATTAATGGTAGCTTAAGTTTTTCAATTTGCTGCTTTGTTAATGCCAAACATATTAATCCTCTTCCATGCTTGGCCATAAAATTAATACTTTGAGAATTACATTTAGAACCTGGTATTATTAAATCTCCCTCATTTTCTCTATCTTTATCGTCAACTAAAATAAACATTCTTCCTTTTTTTGCATCTTTAATAATTGACGTAATATTTGAAAAAAAATTTTTTGGCATCTTATTTTGTGTATTTATAAATGTATTTACCAAATATATCTAACTCGACATTTACTGTATCATTTAATCTTAAATTCTTTAAGTTAGTAAGTTTAAGTGTATGCGGTATTATATTTAAAATAATATTTTTGTTAGAAATTTTAGAAATTGTTAAAGAAACACCGTTAATCGAAATAGAGGCTTTTTCCTCTAAATGTTTTATTAATTTTCTATTTTTAAATTCAAGTTTTAAAATCCAAGAATTATCTATTAATAAAATTTTTTTAACTTTTGCAGTAGTGTCTACGTGACCTTGAATGAAATGACCTGATATTTTTTGACCATATATTAAAGATTTTTCTAAATTTACTTCATCACCTATTTTGATTTTACTAAAATTTGATCTTCTTATTGTTTCAATTGAAATATAAAAATAAATCATTTTTTTGTCAATTTTTACTAAAGTGAGACAAACACCATTACAATTAATAGAGGATCCAAGCTCTTCTTTTTTAATTTTTAAATTTGACTTAATTCCTATTAAAATACTTTTGTTTTTTTTTTTGATATTTCTAATAGTACCTTTATTGAAAATTATTCCATTAAACATTAGTGAATCCTGGCTTTAAGTAATTTATCGTTATTTAAATTAACATTAACCTGTTTTAAAATTTTTAAATTCTTAATCAAATTTTTTTTACTATTATTAAATCCATTTGACTTTAGCTTTATATTAGACTGAAAAATGTAAAGATTATTAATAAAGTTCATTTTTAAGAGCTGGTTTAAAAATATTAAGCCTGACTCAATTAAGATTCTTCTTTTTCCTAATTGAAACAATTTTCTAAATAAATTAAAAAAATCGTCTTTTGTTAATAAAGAATTTAATTTAATAATTTTTATATTTTTTTTTTTCAAAAAAGAAGTTTGTTTAGAATTATTTGATGTTGTAAGTAAATATGTCTTTCTTTTTTTAGCTAAACTATAAAGAGCTAAGTTCTTTTTAAGTCTTAATTTTCTATCGATTATCACAAGGTCAGGTTTAAGATTATTTAAGCCTTTTATTCTACAATTTAATAAAGAATTATCTTTATTAATTGAAGCTGATGTTGAAATTATACAATCGTACTTTGATCTAATTAAATGACTTACTTTTCTAGACCTGGAATTTGTAATCCATTTATTTTTCTTGCTAATTGTTGAGAAATCTTTTGATACTGCGATTTTTGCGTCAATGAAGGGAAGTTTATATTTTTTATTAAAAAAATAACTTTTATAAAAATCTTTATTTCTATCATCAATTTTTTTTATCTTTTTTATTGTGTTATTTAAAACAATTTTTGCCTTTTTATATGTACGAATATCTGGGTCTTCAAAACAATAATAAACTTTTTTTACTCTCTTTTTTTTTATTAAATTTGTACAAGGAGGTGTTATTCCATGATGTGTGCATGGCTCCAAGGTAACGTACATATAAGCGTCTTTGAAATTAAGATTTTTACTTAGTGCATTATATTCTGCGTGAGGTCTCCCTTTAATAGATGTTACGCCTGAACTAATTACAGAATTATTTTTAACAATTACACATCCAACAGATGGATTTTTATCTGTCTTACCAACATTACTTTCTGCTATATTAAATGCTAAATTTGAAAAAAAATTATGATTTTGCTTCATCAATATTGCCTACGAATTCCTCAAAATCTTTTGCTTCCTTAAAATTCTTGTAAACAGAGGCAAAACGTACATAAGCAACCTTATCTAAAGATGAAAGACCTTCCATAATAAATTTTCCTATTGTCGGTGTTGGAATTTCACTTTCACCAAGTCCTTCTAAATTTCTTACAATTTTTGAAATAAACTTTTCTATAGTTTCAGAGTCAATTGGCCTTTTTCTTGTTGCTATTCTTATTGATTTTGAAATTTTATCTCTGTCAAAAGGCTCTCTTTTTCCATTGCCTTTGATTACTGTTAATTCTTGAAACTGAACTCTCTCAAATGTTGTGAATCGTTCTTTTCTTTCACATCCACACAATCTTCTTCTTCTAATAGCAGTACCGTCTTCGGTTGGACGAGAGTCAACTACTGACGTGTCTTTTTCTCTACAAAATGGACAAAGCATAAATATTCTAACTACTATATATAGGAAAAGATGAACAAAGTTCAATTATTTCTTTTTGAACTTCTTTTTCTATTATTGAGTTATCTTCTTTATTTTTGCTTAAACCATCTATTACTTTAAAAATCAGATCACCAACTAATTTAAATTCATCAGTACCGAAACCTCTAGTCGTACAAGCCGGTGTTCCCAATCTTATGCCTGATGTTATCATTGGACTTTCACTATCAAAAGGAATTCCATTTTTGTTACAAGTTATATTAGCTCTTCCCAATGAAGCCTGGGCATCTTTACCAGTAACACCGAATGATCTTAAATCTATTAACATTAAATGAGTGTCTGTACCTCCAGAAAAAATCTTAAAACCTCTGTCATTTAGTTTCTCGGCGAGAACTTTGGCATTGTTAATTACATTTTGTGTGTACTTTTTAAAATCTGGTGAAAGAGCTTCCTTAAAACATACAGCTTTAGCTGCTATTACGTGCATTAAAGGGCCTCCTTGTAGTCCAGGAAATATTGCACTATTAAATTTTTTTATTAAATCTTCTCTGTTCGTTAAAATTATTCCTCCTCTTGGTCCTCTTAAAACTTTATGAGTAGTAGAAGTTACTACATCAGCATATTGTGTTGGATTTGGATAAGCTCCGCCAGCAACTAATCCTGAAAAGTGAGCCATATCAACTAGTAAGTAAGCGCCAACCTTATCACATATTTCCCTAAATTTTTTAAAATCTATAATTCTTGAATATGCACTTCCTCCAGCAATTATAAGTTTGGGTTTATTTTCTATAGCAAGTTTTTCAACACTTTCATAATCTATAAGTCCAGTGTTTTTACTCACATCGTAATGAAGAGCGTTAAACCATTTTCCTGACTGAGCTGGCTTAGCTCCATGTGTTAAGTGACCACCTGAATTTAAACTCATAGCCAATGTAGTATCACCTGGTTTTAATAATGCTAAATAAACAGCACCATTTGCTTGCGCGCCCGAATGAGGTTGAACATTAGCAAATTTACAATTAAATAATTCTTTTGCTCTATCGATTGCTAAATTTTCAGAAATATCAACATGTTCACATCCGCCGTAATATCTTTTTCCAGGATACCCTTCAGCATATTTATTAGTCAATACTGATCCTTGAGCCTCTAACACAGCTTTAGAAACAATATTTTCAGAAGCAATTAGTTCAATATGATTTTGTTGTCTTAAAAATTCTTCCTCGATTGATTTGTACAATTCTTTATCAGCTTCTTTTAAATCTAATTTAAAAAAGCTATTTAAATATTTGTTCAATTTTACAGCTATTGACATAATTAAATTTTTTTAACCCTTCTCAAATGTCTACCACCTTCAAATTTAGTATTAAAAAATATCTCAACTAATTTTAAAGATAAATTTTTTTTTGTTAATCTAGATCCTAATGCAATTATATTAGCATTATTATGCTGTCTAGACAATCTTGTAGACTTCGTATTATAGCACACCGCAGCTCTAATTGATTTGATTTTATTGGCACTTATGGCCATACCAGTTCCAGACCCACAAACTAAAATACCTACATCACTCTTTTTTAATTTGATTCTATTACCCAGTTTTTTAGCATAATCTGGATAGTCTACTGAGTTATCATTATACGGTCCGATATCAAAAACTGACATTTTTTTATCTATTAAGTAATTTTTAATATCCTCTTTTAATTTATAACCTGCATGATCTGAGGCAATACATGCAGTTTTAAAAATTTTATTTAATTTTATATTGCTCATAATAACTAATTAAATTACAGTGATTATATTTATAATAATATTTTTGTCGCATTATATTATAAAAAATCAGGACTTTACATGAAAACTGTTGGATCTTATCCCAAAACAAGGCTTAGAAGATTAAGAAAGTCTAAATGGCTGAGAAACCTAGTTTCTGAGAATAATATTTCGAATAATGATTTAGTTTTACCAATATTTATCAGAGAAGGTAAAAATAAAATAGAGCAAATAAAATCTATGCCTGGTGTTAATAGATATTCTGTAGATAAACTTTATACTATTTTAAATGAAGTGAGAAAATTTAAAATACCTATGGTTGCTTTATTTCCTTATACACCAAATAATAAAAAAGATGATAAAGGATCTGAAGCTTTAAATCCAAATAATTTAATTTGCAGAGGTTTGAAAATTATTAAAACAAAATTTCCTGACATTGGTGTTATGTGTGATGTTGCATTAGATCCATACACGTCACATGGTCACGATGGTATTATGAAAAAAAATAAAATTGATAATGATGAAACAATAAAAATACTAGTCAAACAAGCTTTACTTCAAGCAGAAATGGGTTGTGATATCATAGCACCATCAGACATGATGGATGGAAGAGTTGGAGCAATAAGAAAAGCTTTAGATAAAAAAAAATTTTATGACGTTAGTATTTTATCTTATGCAATAAAATATGCCTCAAATTTTTATGGTCCCTTTAGAGATGCTGTTGGAAGCAAATCAAAACTTAAAAAAGATAAGAAAACATATCAAATGGACTACAGAAATAACTTAGAGTCTTTTAGAGAGGTAGGGCTAGATATCAAGGAAGGTGCGGATCTAGTAATGATAAAGCCAGGAATGTTTTACTTAGATATAATCAGTAATATAAAAAAAAATTTTAATGTTCCTGTAATAGTATATCAAGTTTCTGGAGAATATAGTTTATTAAAAAATGCTATAAGAAATAAAATTTTATCAGAAGATGCAATGATTGAAAGCATAACTTCTTTTAAAAGATCTGGGGCCTGTGCAATAGTAACTTATTTTGCACTTGAAATTGCAAAAAAAATAAAACAAATTAATTAAAATAATTTTCAAAAAGAATTCTTGATTTAGGAAAGATTAAATTATTTGGAATAAAGAATCTATTTTGAATAATATGTCTAGTGAAATAAAGTGATTTTTTGATTAAGTAATTACTAGCTTTATCAGGAATTTTTTTAGAAATAAGATATTCAGGCACCTCATAATTAAATGACTCTATTTTTATTTTTTTAATTTCATCTACATTTGTTACATCATTTTTAAATTTTGATAAATTGGGATCATATCCTAAATTTTTGATAAGATTTAACTCAAAAAAAATATATAATATTACCCAATTTTCTAAATTTAAAGACTCTATGAATTTCTCGAAAGATTTAAATATACTTTGATTAGGCTGTAACTCCGGCAGCAAAATATTTAAAATTGAGCACAAAGATATTAATGCCGAGGTCCTTTTTTTGTCATTAAAATAGCTTGGTGATACTGGTTTAATCAACTCAGTTTTAAAATAACCAGCTTTATTTTCATTCTTAGAATTATAAATAACAAACAGTTTATTCGAAAGTTGTAAGTAATTTCTTATTTTCCTTGAATTACCACCGTATACGACCCCGGATACTTTACCTTTAGATTTAGTAAATACATTTATTATATTTGCATTTTCCCTAAACTTTCTTTTTGATAATAAATAACACTCATCTTCCCAATTCATAATTTTAATATCTTTATTAATTTAGCTGCTGCATCTTGTTGAGCTTGCTTTTTTGAACTTCCTGACCCTGAAATTTTTTTAGACTCAGGAATCTCAACTATTGTTTTGAATAATGGATTGTGTTGAGGTCCTGTTTTTTTAGAAAATGTATATTTAGGTAATACCTTAAATTTTTTAAGACTAAATTCTTGAAGTTTAGTTTTAGAATCAATAATAGTAACTATTGATTTATCAATATAAGGTTCCCAAAAATTTAATATAAAATTTTCTGCAGATTTAAGACCACTATCTTCATAAATCGCTCCAACTATAGCTTCAAGACAATCACTTTCAATTTTGTCAGCAGATCTCTCAAGATTTTTATGTGAAGATCCTAAATAAAGAAATTTTTTAATATTTAATTTTTTTGCAATGTCTATGCATGTCTTTTTATTAACCAGGTTAGCAAATTTTTTATCAATTGCACCTTCTTTTTCATGTGGATACTTATCTAGTAGAGTTTTTGAAATTATAAGTCCAAGTACTCTATCACCTAGAAATTCTAATTTTTCATTATTTTCACTATTATTGTAGCTTTTATGAGTTAGTGCCTTATGCAACAAATTTTTATTCTTAAAATTATATTTAAGAATTATTTCAAATTCTTTAATGGGTTTATTCATTATAATTTTTTAAAGGTTCGTTTATACCTTAATGAATTATTAAGATTCCAAATTTTTAACATACTTCCTTTTTTTGTATCATTTGAAAAAAAAATAAGTTTAGCTTTTCCAACTAAATTTAATTTTTTAACATAGCCTACATCTCCAAGATATCTGCTATCTTTCGAGCAATCTCGATTATCGCCCATCAAAAAAAAGTGGTTTGTTGGAACTACATATTTTTTTGTATTTTTTAAAGTTCCTTCTTTTTTATAAGAAACTAAATGTTCAACACCATTAGGCAAAGTTTCTATAAATGAATCTGTATCTAGTAAGTAGTCACCACACCTTACAGGTTCAGAAATTTTAACAGAGCGTCTAGGAATAAGAGATTCATTAATATATAAGTTACCGTTAATGAATTGTATCTCATCACCAGGTAAACCGACTAACCGTTTGATATAATCTGTTCTATTATCTGCAGGTGTTTTAAATACAACTAAATCTCCTTGAATTGGGTTTTTTGAAAAAAAACGTTTATTAGATACATTTGGACTAAATGGAAAAGAATGTTTGCTATATCCATAAGTATATTTTGAAACAAATATTCTATCTCCAACCAACAAAGTAGGTTCCATTGATGAAGATGGTATATAGAAAGGTTGAATAATTAACGATCTAATTAAAACTGCAATTATCAGTGCACCTATTAAAGTTTTAATATTATCTAAAATTATATTAATAATCTTATTTTTTGTCATATACTAATCGTCACAAAAGCTACGGCATAATTTTTTTCATCAGTCAAAGATAAAGAAATCTTATATTTTTTTTTTTTAAATTTTTTTTCAACAATTTTTTTTGATGAATTAATTAGCTTTATAAATGGTTTTCCACTAATTTTATTTAGGATTATAATTTCATTAAAGCTAAGTCCTTTTGATATTCCTGTACCTAGAGCTTTGGAAAAGGCCTCTTTAGCTGCGAATCTTTTTGCATAACAGCTGGAGGTATTTTTTGATTTACTACATTTTTTAATTTCTTCTTTATTAAATAATCTTTTCAAAAACTTTTTATTTATAATTAATTTTTTAATTCTACTCACCTTTACAATATCAGTTCCTATTCCAAATATACCCATTATCTATTTAATTATTTTTTTAAATTTTTTTATTGCTCTCTCTAATCCAACAAAAATAGACTCACCAACCAAAAAATGTCCGATATTGAATTCTTTAATACCTTGAATATTAGATAAAATTCTTGCAGATTTATATGTCAAACCATGTCCTGCATGTATCTCTAAACCTAATTTATTACCATAATTTATTGCATTTTTGATTTTAACTAATTCTTTTTTATAATTTTTATTTTTGTTTACTAGATTACAAAATTTACCTGTATGAATTTCAACACAATCTGCATTTAAATTTTTTGAGTCTTTAATATCTTTTAAATTTGGTTCTATAAAAAGACTTACTCTACATCTATTTTTTTTTAGTTTTTTAATTATTGTGGCTAAAAATTTTCGTCTATAGTTAAGATTAAGGCCGCCTTCAGTTGTTATTTCTTTTCTTTTTTCAGGAACAATACAAATAAAAGGAGGTTTTCTTTTCAAAGCAATTTTGAGCATTTCTTTAGTTGCTGCAATTTCAAGGTTTAATGGAATTCTTAATTTTGTAATAATTCTTTTGAGATCTAACTCATTTATATGGCGCCTGTCTTCACGTAAATGTATAGTAACAGACTCTGCTCCACATTTTTCAGCTTGTAATGCTGCTCTTAAAGGATCTGGATAATTCTCTCCTCTAGCATTTCTTACAGTTGCAACGTGATCTATGTTTACACCCAGTCTAATTTTTGGCATTAGAGATTTCTACTTCCGGGTTTTATTGCATCCATTCCTTTTAGCTCTTTGGGCAAATTTTCTTTAGTATATGTTGGTATACTTAATTGTACTTGAGATACAATTTTATCTTTAATTAAAGATTCACCATTCGATCTATCAATAATACAAGCATATCCAACAATTTTGCCACCCATTTTTTGAATTATATTTGAACACTCTAAACTAGATTTTCCTGTTGTTATTACATCTTCAACAACTATTACTCTTTGATTTTTTTTTATAAGAAAATCTCTTCTTAACACAAATTTTCCGTCAACTCTTTCTGAAAAAATTGTCTCTTTCTTCAACAACCTTCCAATTTCATAACCAATTACAATACCGCCAATCGCAGGTGATAAAACTAAATCAAAATCTTTGAATTCATTAATTATTTTTTCAGATAATGATGCACAAATTTTATGAGCTTTCTCTGGTTTGCTCATAAGTTTTGCACATTGGACGTATTGTGGACTATGCAATCCAGAGGATAAGATAAAATGTCCTTCTAAGAGCGCATTAGTTTCTTTTAAAATTTTCAAAGATTCTTCTAATGAAAGCATTTTTTTTCTGTTTGTGTCGAATTATCTTAAATCTTAAATTACTTTGCTTTATTTGACTTATCAAGTTTGTAAAATTTTTCAAATCTTTAATTTGCAAATCGAACGAAAAGGTAAGATGTTCTTTATTTCTTTTAATAATTTCTAAATTGACTATATTTCCTTTATTAAGACCAATTAAAGACGTTATGTGCCCCAAAACACCGGGTTTGTGTGGTAAGTCTACCTCTATAGTGCTTGAGTAATTTTTTTCTTTAGTTTTGAGACTTTCAGTTGATTTATCTTGCCAATATCTTCTTATGGCAGATCGAGCTTTACCGGTAGCTGATGATGATAGCCAGTGAAGAGATGGGGACGCATTTTTTGAAGTTTCTATGCTAACTAAATCTCCATTTTTTAAAATAGTTTGTAGAGTAGAAAATCTTCCGTTAACGGTACATCCAATCGCGCTATTTCCGATTTTTGTATGAACAGCGTAAGCAAAATCTATAGGTGTTGCATTTTTTGGTAATTTAATCACAGCTCCTTTTGGAGTGAAACAAAAAACATTCTCTTGGAACATTTGTAATTTTGTAAACTCATAATAATGTTCTGGGCTTGTACCCGCTTCAATGATTTCTACCAAATCTCGCAACCAATCATACTCTTTCCAAGAAAGTTCTGAAAATTTTTCTGACGATTTATATTTCCAATGTGATGCAATACCTCTTTGAGCAAATTCGTGCATTTCATGAGTTCTAATTTGAATTTCTATTCTATTTTTTTTTGGACCAACAACAGCTGTATGAATTGATTTATAGTTATTTATTTTTGGCGTTGAGATATAATCTTTAAATTTTCCAGGGATCGTAGAAAATCTGCTATGAAAAATTCCTAATGTTTTATAACATTCCTCAACACTTTTAACTATTACTCTGAACCCTATAATATCAGTTAATTGTTCAAGCGATATTTTCTTATTTTGAATTTTTCTCCAAATTGAAAAAGGAGTTTTTTCTCGTCCAGTAATTGTTGCAGTAATACCGTTGCTTTCCAAAATCTCTATTAGTTCATGTGAAATATCTTTAAAAGTATCATTTTTATTATTTTTTATAAAATTTAGTCTCTCTAAAATTAGATCTCTAGCTGGTTTATTTAAGACAGAAAATGAAAGATCTTCTAGTTCATCACGAATTCTATTCATACCCATTCGGTCAGCCAACGGAGCGTATATTTCCATAGTTTCTTTTGCTTTTCTTATAATTTTTTCTTTATCTTTAACAAATTGAATTGTTCGCATATTATGTAATCTGTCAGCCAACTTTACTAATAAAACTCTAATGTCTTTTGAAGTAGCTAAGATTAATTTTCTAAAGTTTTCTGCTTTTGAGTCATCTGATGCTTGGTCCTCCAATGCAGATATTTTTGTTACCCCTTCAACAAGGTTGGCAACTTCTTCACCGAATTCTTTTTTAACAGTTTCATATGTTACATTTGTGTCCTCAATAGTATCGTGAAGAAGACCAGTGGTAATTGTAGCGCTGTCTAATTTTAACTCAGTTAATATTTTTGCTACAGCTAATGGATGAATAATATAAGGGACACCCTCGTCCCTTTTTTGATTTTGATGTGCCTCTAATGCAAAATTGTATGCTTTATTTAATGAATCGGAATTTAAAAACTTGTTGTATGATTTTATTTGATCAATTAATTCATTATTATTAATCATATTTGAATATTAACATTTTTCTTCAACCTTGTAATCTCTATCCTAGACTTTTGACTTAATTTATTAATCAAAAATCCCGCGTTTTTCTTTAATATTGGATGTGACCATTTGGGATCAATTTGATAAATTGGATATAAAACGAAATTTCTTAAATGAGTTTTTGGATGAGGTAAAATAAATTTTTTGGTATTTTTAATAAAACCTTTAAAATCAATTATATCTATATCAATTATCCTTGGATGATTTTTTGGAGTTTTTATTCTACCTATTTTTTTTTCTATCAAATTAGTAATTCTAAAAAACTCTGTATAATCTTTTTCGAAATTAACTAATACTCCAATATTTATAAATTTTGGGAAATTTGTATTTGGATAAGATGGTGTTTCATAGAAATTTGAAATCTCTATAATTCTAACTTTAGCCTCTTGCAAAAGATTAATAGCTATAGATATGTTATCCATTTTAGAGCCGTGAATAGACTCAAGATTAGACCCGATATTAATATGTATCATTTATTGTTTTTACTTAATAACCTAGCTTTTTCTCTATTCCAATCCCTAGTTTTTTTTACTTGTCTCTTATCATAAAGTTTTTTTCCTTTTGCAACTGCTATTTCGACTTTAACTTTTCCTTTTGTAAAATATAATTTTGTTGGAATAATAGTAAGTCCGTCTTGATTTATACGGCCGATTAATTTGTTGATTTCTTTTCTTTTTAATAAAAGTTTTCTTTCCTGTTTTGGATTATGATTATTGTAAGATGATTGCCTATATAATGGAATGTGTGAATTAATTAAAAATAATTCACCGTTATTATCTATTGCATATGAGTCAGCTATACTTCCTTTGCCATCTCTTAAAGATTTCACTTCAGATCCTTTAAGAGTAATTCCTGCTTCAATCTTTTCTAAAAAAAAATAATTAAAACTTGCCTTTCTATTTAAACAAATGATTTTTTGTCCAGATAATATTTTTTGTTTCATTAAAGTAACTTAGCTGATTTAAGAGCGTCGGAAACTTTTTTCTTTGTTTCGTCTCTTATTTCTACTAAGGGCAATCGCACACTTGGACTGCACATTTTGAGTAATGATGCTGCATATTTAACAGGCGACGGATTGCTTTCAATAAAAAGAGATGAATGCAAAGGTTGAAGAATTTTATCTAATTTAACTGCTTCAGCCATATCATTTTTACACGCTTTTTGAAAATCAGAAGATAGTTTGGCTGCAATATTTGCAGTAACACCGATTGCACCTACCCCACCCCGTTTATTAAATTCTAGTGCGTTATCATCATTACCAGTTAATTGTATAAATTCTTTCCCCATTGACTTTAATTGTGAGTCTACCCTTTTTAAATCTCCAGTAGCATCTTTAACGCCAACTATATTTTTTAATTCATATAATTTTGACATTGTTTCAACAGACATGTCTATTACTGATCTTGAGGGTATATTATAAATTATAATTGGTATCCCAACATTATCATTAATTTTTTTATAATGTTGGTATAATCCTTCTTGTGTTGGTTTATTATAATATGGCGTAACAACTAATAGAGCGTCAGATCCAGCCTTTTCAGCATATCTAGACAAATCAATAGCTTCATCTGTTGAATTTGAGCCTGTTCCAGCAATTATAGGTATTTTACCTTTGCACTCTTTAACGGCAATTTGAATAATTTTTTTATGTTCACTATGAGATAAAGTGGGTGACTCTCCTGTGGTGCCACCAGGAACTACTCCGTTAGTACCGTTTTTTAAGTGATAATCAATTAATTTTCTATAGGTGTCTTCATCAAGACTGTCATTTTTAAATGGGGTAATTAATGCAACAATTGATCCTTTAAGCATAAGACATTATAAGGTAGTTATTCTTGAATTTATGCTTAATAGATTAATTAGTCTAGTATTTTTATTAACTTTTTTGAATATTAATGTGGTTTATTCAGAAAATAATTTCTTACTTCCTCAAAAAAAACCATCAATTTTTAAAAAATCTGAAAAACAAATTAATGAAGTAATAAGTAAAAATTTACCTATTCCAAAGCCAAGAATTGAAAATAAAAATAGTGAGAAAAATGCTCAAAAAATAGAAAAAACAACAGTTGAGAAACAAGTAACAAAATCAACTGAAAAAATAATTTCTTCAGCTTTTGTTTTTCCCAAAAAGAAACCAATTACTTACAAAGTTTCTTCGAAAGAAGTAGCGTCTTCTAAAGTTCTTAATAAAAAAGATTTTGAAAAGGCTAAAGAAACAATCAAATTTATTAAAGAAAAAAAATGGAATAGCGCTTTAAAAAGTGCTCAGAAAGTAAAAGATAGTGAATTCAGAAAGCTTATTACATGGATGCATCTTAAAACAACCAGAAACGGAGCCTCTTTTAATGAATATAAAAAATTTATTGAACAAAATGATTATTATCCAAGAATTAATAGAATAAGATACCTTGCTGAGGAAAAGATATACTTAAGAAATAACTCGCCTACTTCTATTATTAATTGGTTTGAAAAATACCCTCCTTTAGGTGGATTAGGTAAGATAAAATTAGCTGAAGCTTATTTAGAACAAGGAAAACTAGATGAGGTAAAGAAATTAGTCAAAGATGGTTGGAGAACAGCTGAGATAAGAAAGAATGATTTAGGATATTATAGAGCAAAATTCAAAAAGTTTTTAAACTCAGATGATCATATCAAAAGAGCCGATTATTTAGCTTGGGAAAGAAAATATTGGGATCTTAAGAGAATGTTAAAATATTTGCCTACAGATCAAAGAGCATTATATAATGCTAGGCAAATATTAATGAGCAATTCTTATGGAGTAGATAACGCTATTGCTAAGGTTCCTCAGTATCTCAAAAAAGATCCTGGTTTAGAATTTGACAGACTTCGGTGGCGAAATCGTAGAGGAAGATTAGATGGCTCCCTTGAAATTTTATATCAAAATGCAAATAAAACAGAAACTCAAATGGTAAGACCTGATAAGTGGTGGGAACAAAGAGAGAGTGTTACAAGAAGTCTGATATATAAAAAAAGATATAAGACCGCTTATAAAATCTCAAGTGAACACTCATTGTCATCAGGGCCTTCATTTGCTGAAGCCGAATGGCTTTCTGGTTGGATAGCTTTAACATTTCTTAAATCTCCAGAATATGCAATTAACCATTTTCAAAATTTTTATAATAATGTTGGATACCCTATTAGTTTAGCAAGAGGAGCTTTTTGGCTGGGAGAGTCTTATTCCAGTTTAAATGAAAAAGAAGCCGCTAATAGATATTATACAGAAGCTGCTAAATATCCAATGACTTATTATGGACAATTAGCTTTTAATAAAATAAATCCGGGTGGAAACTTTGAACTAAAGGATGAAAGTTTTTTTGATAAAGAATTTGAAAAAGAATTTAAAAAGAATAAATTGATAAAACATGTAATACTTTTACATGAATTAAACGCAAGCCAATATGCTAAAGATATTTTGAAACATTTGGCTCAATTAAATATAGAAAGAGGAAGTGAAGTATTAGCAGCGGATTTATCAACTTCTGTCGAAAGATATGATTTTGCTATTCAAATTTCAAAAAAAGCATCTTATGAAAAAAGATTTTATAATAAGTATAATTACCCGGTTATTGCTACTCCTAAAGTAGTAAACAAGAAAGAGATGCCAAAGCAAGAAATAGTTCTTGCAATTATAAGACAAGAGAGTGAATTTGATAGGAAAGCAAATAGTTGGGCTGGAGCAAGAGGAATGATGCAATTGATGAAGTACACAGCGAAAATTGTAGCTAAGCAAGCAAAACTTCCCTACAGTATTAGCAGACTTACTCAAGATCCAGAATACAATATAAAACTTGGCTCATATTACTTTAATGGTCTTTTAGAAGATTATAATGGTGTTTTCCCTTTTGCTATCGCAGCATATAATGCTGGTCCGAATAGAGTTAAAACTTGGAGGAGAGTAAATGGCGATCCCTCTAAAGGTCAGATTTCATATATCAATTGGATTGAACAAATAAGGTTTGAAGAGACAAGGAATTATGTTCAAAGGGTTCTTGAGAATATAAATGTCTATAAATATATTTTGAGAAAAGAACCAGTCCAAATAGATAGCTATTTTAATTAATTGGCGGTGAGAGAGGGATTCGAACCCTCGGTAGCATAGTTAAATACTACGGAAGTTTAGCAAACTCCTGGTTTAAACCAACTCACCCATCTCACCGTTTGCATATTATTATAATAAAATAACTGAAACACAAATAGATTAAGTGTATATTTAATAATATAATTTATTGTCTTATATTCAACTCATTAAGAATTTTTTTAATAAAAATACTCAATAATTCAGCATCCTCTGTTGTTCCAATATCTAAGAAACTATTTATTTGGCTAGTATTAATATATTTTTGTAAAATTTTTAGCATTTCAAATCTCTTTTTTTCTATGATATTGTCTATTATTCTGAGATTTAAAATACCGTAATTTTTATTTTTCATAACTAAATTATTTATATAGGATCATTGTTTTTTTACTATCAGTTTATGTAAAGTTAAATTTATTTCCAAAAATGAAAAATAAACAATTATCAGGAATCTTTTATGCTGCTTTTGCTTCGCTTTGGTGGGGTGTAATAGGTACTATTTTTTTTAAATTTGTATCTTTTGCTTCATTCATAGAATTAACAATCCATCGTACTATTTGGACTGCAATTCTTTTAATTTTAACTACTACTTTTTTCAAAAAATGGCGAGAATTTACAAATATTTTCAAAAATACAAAAAATCTTTATCTTTTATTTTTATCTGGTTTATTGGTAAGCATTAATTGGGGAACATGGCTTTACGCTGTTAGTGTAAATAGATTGTTAGACTCAAGTTTAGGCTACTATATTTATCCTATAATAAGTGTTTTTTTGGGAAGAGTTTTTTTGCAAGAAAAACTTAATAGAAATCAACTCATCGCAATAATACTAGTTGTTATCTCTTTATTGTATTTTTTATTTAAGTTAGGTGAGTTACCTTGGATTGGTCTAACAGTTGCAATAACTTTTAGTATCTATGGTTTAATAAGAAAAAAAACCAAAGTTTCATCTGATATCGGCCTATTGATAGAAACTTTGTTAATTTCTCCAATAGCTATTGGAATTTTCATATATTTAATTAACCTAAATATGAATGTTTTTTCCCATGAAGAACCTCTTCTAGCTTTTTATTTATTTTGGTCTGGTTTTATGACTTTAGTACCACTATTTTTATATACATTAGGTTTTAAAATTATTGGCATTGGTCCAGCAAGCATGATTTTATTTTTGACTCCAACCTCCCAATTCTTACTGGGTATTACTTATTTTGATGAAATATTAACTTTAGAAAAGTTTTTTGGATTTGTAATAATATGGATAGCTGTATCTATTTATCTTAACGAATTACGTAAAGAGTAAAAAGTAATGATTATAAAAGGAACTAAGAGAGCTACAATAAAGGAAATGAACAATAAGTTAGATAAAATTATTGGATTAAAGTTTTCTACTGATAGAAGTTTACCAACTAAAAGACTAGATTGAAAATTCTGACTTGGAAAAAATAATAAACCAGAAATTAAACCAAAAATTATTGATATAAAAGATAACTTTGTATTAATCTTTTTATTAAAAAAGCCATAGAATATTGTGACAACTGCCGCACAACACAAAAGATCTGCAAATAAAAATAAATATAAAATACTGTAACCTTTAGAAGCTAAAATAAAGACTAAAATAGATAATAATAAAATAAGTTTGTTGGTTTTACCTTTTATTTCTCTTCCGCTTAAAAATTTATTAATTTCCTTTCCTTCAATAATTATCAAGCTTGATATAGCGTTAATCAAAGTATCAATTGTACTTAATGTTAAGGCAAGAGCTAAAATTAAAATAGAAACAATAATAAAAAAACTATTGTTTAAAAATACTAAGTTAAAAAAAGCCAAATCTGGGATTATTTTGGGGTCAATTGAAAAGGATATGAGACCTGTGTAACCCATCCACAAAACAATCAAAAAAGAAAAAATTGATGAATAAATTAAGCTTTTTTTTAAAATTAAATTATTTTTTGCAGCAAATACACGTTGCCAATTACCTTGATGAAATAAGTTAGTTGCGGCAACAGCTATAAAAAAAGTCAATCCTGCTGTATAATTTGGAATATAATTCTTACTCAAAAGATTTGGAGAATTTTGTTTAATTAAATCAAAACTAGTTATTTCTAAATTCCCTAAAATCAAGGACATAGAAAACAATATTATAAATAAGATTATAATAAATTGATATTTATCTGTAATAATTGAAAGTTTAAATCCACCTCTTAAAATATACAAAAGACATATTACTAACGTTAATCCAGCGGATATCCATAAAGGAGTTCTTGAAATCAAATTTATCAAAAAGGCTATTGCAGTTACCTCAGCAATTAAAAAAATAGTTAAATAAAATAGAATTAGGATCAATGTCATCTTTAAAATCCCAATACCAAATCTTCTTTTTATAAACTCAGTTAAAGACAGTCCTTTTGGAAATTCCTTCCTAATTTTCGGTCCAAAATTAAATAAAAATAACATTGGTGCAGCAGTGCCTGCTGCATAACCTATTACTGCTCCTATTCCTCCCCAAGTTGCTGCTGAAGCTGGTCCAAATAATATCCAAGCTCCCAAAGCTGATGCTGATAAACTTGTTGTTAATGAAAAAATACTTTCATTTCTATCTCCAACTATGTGGCTTTTATTATCTGGTACTTTTTTTAAATTTATATGGCCTAAAACTATAAAAAAAGCTCCTACTATTAGAGTTATAATTAATGTTATTGTTGAAGATAAGTATATTTTTTCCATTTTCCCTTACTGAATTACCGGCCAGGTTCTTCGGGTATGATCTCAGTCTTTTAGACACCCCTTATTCAAGTTATATATTTATTTTAGGCAGGAAGTCAAATGAAGCAGTATCAATTTTAGAAGAATGTTCTCTTCTCATTTTCCAATCATTAGTTATACCAGCTTGTGCTATGCTAATTGCATTGCGACCGTATTTGGCATTAGTAAAATCAATAGCTCTCATTAATGGTTTTGATTTATTCTCTAAAATTGGCGCTAATAAATTTAACTCTTTTTCAGAAGCATCTCTAAGTTTTGATAAAATTATTCCGGCTTTTTGATAGAAATAACCATATTTGTAAATCTTCTTAAGTCCACTAATAGCTGTTTTTACAAGTTCTATACTGTTATTAGTTGCTACTGGTAACTCGATAGTAATAGAATTTGAATAATATTTTCTATTTTTATCAAATGGACTTGTTCTTATAAATATCGTAACAGCTCTTGTAGTTTGTTTCTCTGTTCTTATTTTTTCTGCTGCGTTTAAGCAATGAGTAGTTATAGACTCTTTTAATTTATCTAAGCTTTCGACCTTTTTTCCAAATGATCTTGATACACAACAGCTTTTTCTTCTGCTCTCTTCAGTTTCTAAATCTATACAAGAAATACCTCTTAATTCCATTACTGTTTTTGCGCCTAGAACATTTGTGCTTTTTTTAACCCATGTATTTGAAATATTTTTCAATTCGTAAGCATTGTTTATTCCGTTTTTAATATATAGTTTTGATAATTGTTTCCCTACTCCCCACACATCTGCAATATCAAAATTTTTTAATATGTTATCAATGTTTTCTTTTAGAAATATTACTCCTGCTTTATTTTTTTTAGCTACATGATTTGCAACTTTACTTAAAGTTTTTGTATTTGAAATTCCTACACTTGTTGGTATTCCTGTCCATTTTAAAACTCTTTCTCTTATTTGTTTTCCATATTCCTCAACTTTCTCATCCTTTATATGTGATAAATCTAAAAATGCTTCATCTATAGAGTAGATTTCAATTTTGTCAGTGAAGCCTTTTAAAACTTTCATCACTCGTCTAGAAAGGTCTCCATACAACGCATAGTTTGAAGAAAATATCTGAACGTTATTCTTTTTAACTAAGTCTTTAACTTTAAAATATGGTTCTCCCATTCTTATTCCAAGTTTTTTTGCTTCAGTAGATCTCGATATTACACATCCGTCATTATTTGATAGCACAACAACTGGCACATTTTGTATTTTAGGGTTGAATAATCTTTCGCATGAAACGTAAAATGAATTACAGTCAATTAGTGCAACTTTTTTTTTACTGCTGTTTGTGTATGACATATGTTACTACTCCCCAAATTATTATTTCTGGATTATCTGTTAAATTAATTCGATCTGATGTGTTTTTTGATCCTGATGTTAGGTAGTTGCTACCCTTACTTTTAATCAAAGTTTTAACTACAAGTTCTTCGTTGATATTTGCTATAATAGTGGAGAAATTTTTTGGATTTAAGCTTTTGTCTACTATTAATAGATCTCCATCATATATACCGACATTAGTCATAGATTTGCCCTGCACTCTTATAATGAAAGTAGCTGGTGCATTTGTTATTAGATGAGAGTTTAGATCTATATCGTCCTCAATATAATCTGTTGCTGGAGAAGGAAAGCCAGCTCCTACTTTGTGTAGATAATAAGGTATTGTTAGCTTCATAAATGTTCTTGTTTTGTTCTTTATAGCTGATAAACTGCCTTTCAGTCAACCCCTTTTCAAAAGATTATTAAAGTGGGTCAAATTGCAAATCGAAAAAAAGAGAGAGATTAGCTATTAACACAAAATGATTAAAAAAATATTTTCAATATTATTAGTACTACTTATAACAACAAGTGCTCAAGCAGCATCTAAGCTAGACTCAATCAAAAAAAGTGGTGAGCTAAGAGTTGGTACGACAGGAGACTGGGATCCAATGTCAATGAAAGATCCAAAAACAAACAAGTACAAAGGATTTGATATTGATGTGATGAATGAACTAGCTAAAGATTTGGGCGTAAAAGTAAAATTTGTGCCTGCAGAGTGGAAAACTATTGTTGCAGGAATAACAGCTGATAGATACGATATATCGACAAGTGTAACCAAAACACCAAAAAGAGCAGAAGTAGCAGGGTTTACTGCTACATATTATAAGTATGCAACAGTCCCTCTTGTTTTAAAAAAGAATTTAAAAAAGTTTTCAACTTGGGAGTCTTTAAACAATAGTAGTGTTACAATAGCTACAACATTGGGTACGTCTCAGGAAGAAAAAGCAAAAGAATTTTTTCCAAAATCAAAACTTCAATCAGTTGAAGCTCCAGCGAGAGATTTCCAAGAAGTTTTAGCAGGAAGAGCTGATGGAAATATTACAAGTTCAACAGAAGCAAACAAACTAGTTATTAAATATCCTCAATTAGCCATAGTTCCTGATGGTGGAAAAAATCCAGCATTTTTAGCCATGATGGTTCCAAAGGGTGATAAAGTATGGAACGATTATGTCAGCAATTGGATTAAGAAAAAACAATCATCTGGATTTTTTAAAACTTTACTGGCAAAGTACGATCTAAAAAGCTTATAATTTAAGTTTCAATACATCCAATTTACAAATATAGTCATTTAGTGAAATTTTTAAAAATAATTTCTATTCTATTTTTACTTCAAGGATGTAGTTCAAACTATGAATGGGGTTGGTATATACTAAGTCCAGATAATATAGATGGTTTAACTAATTTAAAATTTTTAATTAGCGGAATTACAACTACGATTTATATTTCAGTAGTTTCAATAATTCTAGCAATGATTATCGGTTTGATAGTTGCTCTACCTTCATTGTCAGATAATAAATTCTTAACTTATTTTAACATAACGTACGTAGAAATTGTTAGAGCCATCCCTTTATTAGTTTTAATTCTTTGGATTTATTATGGCCTTCCAATCATGATTGGAGTAAGTTTTTCACCATTTGTCTCTGGAATAATAGCTTTGACCATTAGTGAGAGTGCGTTTCAAGCAGAAATTTTTAGAGCTGGTATTAATTCTATATCAAAAGGTCAGCATGAAGTATCTGAGTCACTTGGAATGGATTTTTGGAGAAAAATGAGATTGGTAATTCTTCCACAAGCAATCAAAGTTGTGTTGCCTGCCATGGGAAACCAATTTGTTTATGTTTTAAAAATGTCTTCTCTAGTATCAATTATAGGCATAGGAGATTTAACAAGAAAAGCTAATGAGCTCGTAACCACCACTTATAGGCCCTTAGAAATTTATACTTTTTTAATTTTAGAATACCTAGTGCTAATCCTAGTAGTATCCTATTTTGTAAGAAAATTAGAGAATAAGCTAGAATATAAATAATTTTCTCAAAGAAATTCTAAATACTCTTTTTAAAAAGAATGGCACGAAAGTTAATACAACTAATCCCATCATCCAATTTGTTACTAAAATCGTATAGAAAATATCTTGATATTCGCCATTTCTAACATTTATGACATACCATAACGACACGAATGGTATTAACGTTAGTCTTAGAATTGTCATGTATAAACTGTAAATAGGTCTTTTGAGTGCCTGGAATAAAGCAGAGGTAATAAAGAAAACTGGATACACGGGCCCAATTAAAGCTGCTACCTGTAAGTAAAGTGCTCCTCTACGAATTACTTCTAAATCATTAGTAAAAAAAGAGATTATAATTTCTGAAGTTAGATAAACAAATATACCTGCTAATACCATAAATCCTGAACCAAACATTAGAGCTTTTCCATATACTTCTTTTACTCTAAAATACATTTTTGCTCCAAAATTTTGGCCTGCTATCGATAAAACAGCAGTATTTAAACCTATGACTGGTAACAATAAAACTTGTTCTATTCTTACAGCAGTACCATAACCCGCTGTAGCTAATTCTCCAAATTGACCAACAAAATAGAAAATATTGAATACTCCAAACATTATCATCAACATAGTAAACATTATTGGTACTGATTGTTTAAAAAGAGAACTTAAGAACTCAATTTTTGGTTTAAAGCATTCTAGATAAAGGAATCTTTTTAATTTACAGCAATAAACTTTATTAGCTAAATATATTAAGCCAATACACTGAGAAACCAGCGTAGCGATAGCTAAACCAGCAATTCCAAATGCTGGTATAAATCCATAACCAAAAATAAATAATGGATTTAAAAAAATATTTAAGAAAAAGGTAAAAATTAAAACATTTCTATAACTTTTTGTATCACCTTGGGCATTTAAAGTTCCGTTTAAAGATAGTTGAACTAATACAATGATAGCTCCAAAAAAAATTATATCTAAATATTCACGTGTTAAGATTATACTTTCTTCAGTAGAACCCATAATTCTCAAGAGTTCATCAGAAAAATTTAAGCCAAATAAAGTTACGAAAATTGAAATTACGATTGCTAATACTATTGATTGAGCAACGTACATTGAGGCTTTCCTATCCTCTTTGGCTCCAATTGAATTACTGATTAAAGCTGTAGTTCCAGCTCCGATACCGACCGCAACAGCTATTGCTACGAAGTATATTGGCCATGATTTTGCAATCGCTGCTAACGCCTCTGGTGAAATTCTACCTGCAAAATAAGTATCGACTAGATTATAAAAAGTTTGAAATAGGGATCCTGTGCTTGCAGGTATGGTCACTTTTCTTAAAAGTTGCCAAATTGAACCTTTAGTCAAATCCATAATTAATATTCCTTTTGAAATTTATGCTTTCTTCCAACTTTTTTAGCAAGATTAATTTGATTTTGCCTCATGCGAAATCTTGTTTTTTGTGAATTTGAGAGTGTGTCATAACACCTAGGGCACGAAACACCTTCTTCATATTTGTAAGATTTTTTATCTTTTATAGAAAAAGGCATTCGGCATCCACTGCATACAGAGTAGGTTCCCTGTTTTAATTTGTGTTTAAGAGATACTCTATTATCAAAAACAAAACATTCTCCTTTCCATAGACTGTCTTTCTTCTCAGTTTTTTTCAAATAATTAAGTATTCCACCTTTTAATTGAAAAACATTTTTAAAACCTTTTCTTTTTAAAAATATGGAGGCCTTTTCACATCTAATTCCACCAGTACAGAACATTGCTACAGGTTTGGCTTTATTGACTTTTTTTAGATATTTTGGAAAATCTCTAAAATTTTGAATATTTGGATTTATAGAATTTTTAAAGGTGCCCACATCATATTCAAATGGTTTTCTAGCATCTATAACTAAAGTTTCTTTATTTGAAATAAGTTTATTCCATGATTTTCCAGAAACATATCTATTAAGTTTTTTATTATTTGGGTTTATTTTTAAACCCAATGGAACAACTTCATTTTTGATTTTTATCTTACCTTTGTGGAATGGTTGAAAAAGACTCTTAGAAATATTCTTACTATCAAAGTCCCTCAACCGAAATTGTCTTTTTATAATTTTTGCTATTTTGCTTATATCGTTTTTTTTGCCTGCAATTGTTCCATTTATACCCTCTGCTGATAAAATTATTGTACCCCTCACATTATTTTTAAAAATTTCTTTTTGAAATAAAGATTTATATTTTTTTAGAAATTTTATCTTTTTAAACTTATAAAAACCAAAAATTGTATACATTATTTTTTAATACAAATTGTAAGTCCATCGCCTATTGGAATAATATTTTTTACAACTCTGCTATCTTTCTTAATGTGTGTATTGAATTCTCTTATAATATTTGTAAATTTATCATTTTTCGTGTCATCTATTACTTCTCCGTGCCACAAAACATTATCTATGACAATAAGGCCTTTTTTATCAATAAGTTCTAAACATGTCTCGTAATAGTTAAGGTAATTTTCTTTATCAGCGTCTATAAAAATTAAATCAAATCTTTGACTTGAGTCTTTCAATTCATTTAGGCTTTTAGTAGCAGGTTGTATAATTTGCTTTATCTTTTTTTCATTCGCTTTTTTATAAAAAGATTGTGCTTTCATACTGAATTCAGGACTTTTATCTAAGCTAATTAGAAGACCATCAGATGGAAGGGCTAAGGCCATTGATAAAGCGCTAAAACCTGTGAAACTTCCTATTTCTAAAATCTTTTTAATATTAGAGATTTTAATTAATGTTTGTAGAAATTGTGCTTGAGAAACTGAAATTTGTAATCTCTGTTGATCACCAAGACTTAAATTATATTGAATTATCTCTTTCTGAACATCAGTCAAAGATTCTGAATGATCAATAATGTATTTTTCAAGATTTTCAGTTAAATCTAATTTTTTAGGCATAATTAGCCTTTTAAAAGCTTTTTTAGAATTTCATTTGTCAATTGAGGGTTTGCTTTCCCGCCAGATAATTTCATAACTTGTCCAACAAAAAAACCAAATAATTTTTCTTTTCCAGCTTTATATTGATCAACTTTATCTTTATTTTTTGATAATATTTCATTAATCATTTTTTCCAATTTTTTAGGATCGCTTTGTTGTTTCATCCCTTTTGACTCTATAATTTTTTTTGGATTGTCACCGCTTTCAACCATAATTTCGAAAACTTCTTTTGCTATTCTTCCTGAAATCTCTCCAGATTTAATTGATTGTACTAGCTCAGCAAAATTTTTTGCAGAAATTGGTGAGTTAGAAATATTAAGTCCTTTATTGTTTAGCATTGCAAATAAATCACCCATCATCCATGTAGCTGCAAGTTTTTTGTCAGATAATTTTGCAACTTCCTCATAATAGTCAGAGATTTCTTTTTCAGAAACTAATACGTTTGCTTCATATGAGTTAAGCCCATATTCTTGAATAAATCTCTCCTTCTTATTATCCGGCAACTCAGGCAAAGATTTTTTTAGATCTTCAATTAACTTTTGTTCAAGTTTTAAAGGTAAAAGATCAGGATCAGGAAAATATCTATAGTCGTGAGCATCCTCTTTTGATCTCATTGATCTTGTTTCATTTTTTTTCGTGTCAAACAATCTTGTTTCTTGATCTATTTGTTTTCCTTCCTCTAGCAACTCAACCTGTCTATTAGCTTCATATTCTATCGCCATTTGCATAAATTTAATTGAATTTACATTTTTGATTTCACATCTTGTGCCAAATTTTTTATCACCCGCCAATCTTACTGATACATTTACATCTGCTCTTAATGAGCCTTCTTGCATATTGCCATCACATGTGCCCAAGTATCTCATGATGCTTCTTAGTTTTTTTATGTAAACATTTACTTCATCGGGCGAACGAAGGTCGGGTTTGCTAACGATTTCCATTAAAGCAATTCCAGAACGATTTAAATCAACGTAAGTACTTGAGGGATCCATATCATGGATACTTTTTCCTGCATCTTGTTCCAAATGAAGTCTTTCAATACCAATTTCTTTTGAACCATAAGGCATATCTAATAAAACCTTTCCCTCACCAACAATAGGATTTTTATATTGGGAGATCTGGTAGCCCTGTGGAAGATCTGCATAAAAATAATTTTTTCTATCAAAAACTGAATAATTATTTATTTTTGCATTTAAACCTAAGCCTGTTCTTACAGCTTGTTTCACACACTCCTCATTAATAACTGGTAGCATTCCGGGAAAAGCAGAATCAATTAAACTTACTTGTTTATTAGGATCAGCTCCAAATTTAGTTGAGGAGCCTGAAAAAAGTTTTGAATTAGAAAGGACTTGAGCATGTACCTCTAAACCTATAACAACTTCGTACTTCCCTTTCTCACCATTAATAAAATAATCAAATTTTTCTTTGCTCATGACCACCACTTTTTAATTTCATTTTTATAACCGCAATTTTTTTCGAATGCATAACCAATATTAAGAATTTTTTGCTCATCCAAGGCTTTACCTATCAATTGTAACCCAAGTGGATAACCTTTCTTGTCTAATCCAGCAGGTAGAGATAAGGCTGGTAATCCGGCTAAATTTACAGGCACTGTAAAAATGTCATTTAAATACATTGATACAGGATCATTAGTTTTTTCCCCTATCTTAAATGCTGAGCTTGGTGTTGAAGGTGTTAAGATAGCATCAACTTTAGTAAAACTATCATCAAAATCTTTTTTTATTAATTGTCTTACTTTTTGAGCTTTTAAATAATAAGCATCGTAATAACCAGAAGATAAAACATAAGTACCTATTAATATTCTTCTCTTTACTTCGTCACCAAATCCTTCTGATCTAGTGTTTTCATACATTTCAATTAAATCTTTTCCTTTTTGTGATCTGTAGCCATATCTTACACCATCATATCTTGCTAAATTTGATGAAGCTTCTGCAGGAGCAACAATATAGTAAGTAGGCAAAGCATACTTGGTGTGGGGTAATGAAATATCAATTAACTGAGCGCCTAAATCTTTTAAAATTTTTTTTCCTTTTTCCCAAAGTTCATCAATTTCCTTTGGCATATTATCTACTCGATACTCTTTAGGGATACCAATTTTCAATCCTTTGATATTATCTTTTAAATTTTTTGAGTATGTTTCTTTTTTTTTATTAATTGAGGTTGAGTCTTTTTCATCAAAACCAGACATTGCTTCAAGCATAATTGAACAATCATTTACTGTTTTAGTCATTGGTCCTGCTTGATCTAATGAAGAAGCAAAAGCAACGATACCCCACCTCGAACAAAGACCGTAAGTTGGCTTAAGACCTACAGTACCAGTAAAGGAAGCAGGCTGTCTGATTGACCCACCTGTATCTGTACCGATTGTTGCGGGAGTAAGATCTGCCGCTAAAGCTGAAGAAGATCCTCCTGAAGAACCTCCTGGAACTAAATGATCTCCAACAGGATTAATTACATTTCCGAAAAAACTTGTTTCATTAGATGAACCCATAGCAAATTCATCACAATTTAATTTTCCGAGTAAAAAAGCTCCGTTCTTCCATAAATTTTTTGTTACAGTTGATTCATATGAAGGAATAAAATTATTTAAGATGTTGCTTCCAGCCGTTGTTTTTACATTTTCAGTACAAAATAAATCTTTTACAGCTAATGGTACCCCGCTAAGAAGTTGTTCGTTGTTTGGTTTATTATCAAATTTTTTTGCATTTTCTAATGCTTGATCAAAAGTTGTTGTAACGAAAGAATTAAGTTTTTTCGCATTTTCGATATTCTTTATATATGCTTGTGTAAGTTCTAATGAGGATATCTTCTTAGATTTTATACTTTTTAAAATTTCACTTAAACTTTGATTAGTTATATTGCTCATTACTCAACCACCTTTGGAACTACGAAAAACTCCTCGTTTTTCTTAGGAGAATTTTGAAGAATTTTTTCTCTAATCTTCCCATCACTGATTTCATCTTTTCTTGATCTCAAAGACTGGTTTAAAATAGATGTTAATGGCTCAACTTTATCAGTGTTAAGTTCATTTAATTGTTCAATAAACTTAAAAATTGAATTTAAATCTTTAGTTAAGCTATCTACTTTAGCTTCATCAACTGAAATTCGAGCTAATTTAGCTACATGTTTAATTTTCTCTTTATCTAAGGACATTTGTGCAATAAGTTAATTTAAATGTGTTTTATCACAAATTAGGTAAATTTCATGCTCGATATTGACGTATTTATTGAAAAAACTAAGAAAAAATCAAGATTAATTGGTATTGATCCTGGCGGCAAGAGAATTGGAATAGCTCTTTCAGATGAAAATAAAATTGTAGCTACACCTTATACCACGATTATTAGAGAGAGTTATAGGGACTTAGTTGATCAAATTCAGAAAATCGTCAAAGAATACGACATTGACGGAATAGTCATAGGAAATCCAATTAATATGGATGGAACGGAAGGACCTTCTTCACAATCAGCTAAAGATCTAGCTAAAAATCTTTCAAAAGATATTACAGAAAATATCACTTTATGGGATGAGAGGCTATCTAGCCAAGGGGCCTTTAATCTATCTAATGATTTAGCAATAAATTCTACAAAAAAAGTGAATAAATTGGATGAAAATTCAGCTCAATTTATACTTCAAGGAGTTCTTGATTATTATCATAAAAAAAATACTTGATATAATATAGTAAAAGGCCTATAGAGTTGATTTTAATGGCAATTGAAAAAAAAGTTTCAGCTGTTAAAAACACTCCCAAACATCTATTAGGTATTCAAAATTTGTCAATTCTCGAGGCAAAAGAGATTTTGACTGAAGCAAAATCCTTCATAAAATTAAATAGGGGAAGTTCAAAAAAACTAGATGTCCTAAGAGGAAAAACTCAAATTAACTTATTCTTTGAACCTTCTACAAGAACACAGAGTTCATTTGATTTAGCTGGAAAAAGATTAGGTGCAGACGTAATGACGATGAATATGGGTAACTCTGCATTAAAAAAAGGTGAAACATTAATTGATACAGCCATGACATTAAATGCAATGCATCCTGATATAATTGTTATAAGACATCAAGACTCAGGTGCACCAAATCTTCTTTCACAAAAAGTTAATTGCGCAGTCATTAATGCAGGTGATGGGAGGAGAGAACATCCTACACAAGCCTTACTTGATGCCTTAACAATTATTAATAGAAAAGGTAAAATTGAAGGATTAAAAATTGCCATATGCGGAGACATTCTTCATTCAAGAGTTGCTAGGTCTAATATTTATTTAATGAATATGTTAGGGGCAGAAGTAAATGTCATTGCACCAAAAACTTTAATGCCTAAGGGAATAGATAGCTTAGGGGTGAAGTCATTTACTGACATGAAAAAAGGATTAGATGAATGTGATATTGTTATGATGTTAAGATTACAAAATGAAAGAATGCAAGGATCATTTCTTCCATCAAAGAGAGAATATTATGAATTTTTTGGACTGACACCTGAAAAACTTAAGTTTGCAAAAAAAGATGCTTTACTAATGCATCCTGGTCCGATGAACAGAGGTGTTGAAATTGATACTAAACTAGCTGATGATATTAATGTCAGTCTGGTAAAAGAACAAGTTGAATTAGGTGTAGCTGTCAGGATGGCATGTTTAAAATTGTACTGTAAATAAATGAAAGAAAAAATTTTAACGAATGTAAGAATTATCGACCCATCTCAAAAGATGGACGAGATAGGTAATATAGTTATTGATGAAAAAGGAAAAATAAAATCAGTTGGAAAAAAATCTGGTACATCAAAATCAGGAGAGAAAATTGATTTGAAAGGCTTGGTAGCTATTCCTGGATTAGTTGATATGAAGGCTTTTGTCGGCGAACCTGGCTTTGAGTATAAAGAAAATTTTAGAACACTGAGTCAAGCAGCTTTAGCAGGTGGAGTAACCTCAATTGTAACAATGCCAAATACTAAGCCAATTATAGATAATGTGTCTATGGTGGACTTTATAATTAGAAGAGGCAGGGATAAAGCTAAGGTAAATCTTTTTCCATGTGCCTCAATTACTAGACAAAAGGAAGGTAACCAAATGACTGAGTTTGGATTATTAAAAGCAAGGGGAATTGTCGGATTTAGTGACGTTAATAAAACTATTCAAAATACTGAATTGATGTCTAGAATAATGAATTATGCCTCAGATATTGATGTTCTGATTATGCAACATGCCGAGGATTATGAATTAGCTAAAAATTCTTGCATTAATCAGGGTGAGGTGGCAACAAGATTAGGTTTACAAGGTGTTTCAGATATTGCTGAAAAGATTATAATTGAAAGGGATTTATCTTTGTTAAGTGTATTTCCGTGCAGATATCACATTAATCAAATTTCCTCAAAAAATTCTCTTAATGTTATTAAAAAAAATAAATCTAATGGAATAAAATTTAGTACAGGAGTTTCTATAAACAATTTGTCATTAAATCAAAATGACATTGGAGAATTTAGAACTTTTTTAAAACTATCTCCCCCTCTTAGAAGCGAAGAAGATAGGATTTCATTAATAGAGGGTATAAAAAATGATCTCATAGATGTAATTGTATCAGATCACATACCTGAAGATGAGGAAAGTAAAAGGCTTCCATTTGCACAGGCAGCAACTGGTTCGATCGGTATAGAGACTTTATTATCTCTAGCTTTAGAACTTTACCATAATGAGTCATTGCCTTTGGAGAAAATTATAAAGTGTTTAACAATTAATCCAGCTAATATATTAAAAATAAATAAAGGTACTCTTAAAGAAGGATCGGACGCAGATATTTGTATATTTGACTTAGAAAAACCATGGGTGGTGAAAGCTGAAGAATTAAAATCAAAATCAAAAAACACTGCGATTGAAAATAGAAAGTTACAAGGTAAAGTAAAAATGACTTTTCTTAATGGTGATTTAGCATATTCTAACTAATGGACATAAATTTATTTATTGTAGCGGTTTATTCATACTTGCTTGGATCAATTCCATTTGGATTACTGTTGGCTAAAATATTTCTCAAAAAAGATATCAGAACAGTTGGCTCTGGAAATATAGGAGCTACAAATGTTTTAAGAATTGGAAATAAATTTCTTGCAATTGCAACATTAGTCCTTGATTTGTTGAAAGGATATATTTCAGTTTATATAACGATGTTTTATTTTGAGAGTTTAACATCTTTATCTGCATTAATTTGTTTCATTGGACATATTTTTCCTATTTGGTTAAAATTTAAAGGAGGAAAAGGCGTAGCAACTTACCTTGGAGTAATTTTAGCTCTATCTTATAAATTTTTTTTAATTTTTGGCATATCATGGATTTCTTTATCATTATTATTTAGATTTGCATCATTGTCTTCAATGATTTCTACGTTAGTAGTTTTTCTCTATGCATATTTTTTTGAAATCAATAACAACATTTTAATACTTTTTATTTTTTTTGTGATGATTCTTTTTACCCACAAAGAAAATATTTTGAGACTTAAAAGCTCTACAGAAAATAAAATTAAGTTATAAGTCCTGTCTTTTCTAGTTTTTCAATAATAAATTTGACAAACTCGTTTAATTTTGAAAATAAATAATTAATGAACTTAGTAATTGTTGAAAGTCCAGCCAAAGCAAAAACTATAAATAAATATTTAGGAAAAGATTATTTAGTTTTAGCTAGTTATGGTCATATAAGAGATTTGCCTTCAAAAAATGGGTCTGTCGATCCTGAGAATAAATTTCAAATGGAATGGGAAATTGACTCCTTTTCAAAAAAATATTTAAAAGAAATTACGAATGCTGCTGAAGACTCAGATAAAATTATTTTAGCAACGGACCCAGATCGAGAAGGAGAAGCTATAGCTTGGCATGTAAAAGAAGTTTTAGAAAAAAAGAAATTACTCAAAGATAAAAATTTGGAAAGAGTTGTATTTAATGAAATCACCAAGAAAGCAATACTTGATGCTATAAAAAACCCAAGACAAATTCATTTACCTTTAGTTGAAGCTTACTTAGCTAGACGAGCATTAGATTATCTTGTTGGATTTAATATCTCTCCAATTCTTTGGACTAAACTTCCAGGGTCAAAATCAGCAGGAAGAGTTCAATCCGTAGCCTTAAAACTTATAACTGAAAGAGAAAAGGAAATAGAATTATTTAAACCAGAGGAATATTGGACACTTACATCAGACTTTACTAACAAAGATAATAAAAATATTTTTTCAAAATTAAGTTTATTTAATGGAGAAAAAATTGAAAAATTTTCATTCAAAAGTAAAGAAGAAATACAAAAAGCAGTTGAAGTTATCAATAAAACAAAATTTAAAATTGCAGATGTGAACACTAAATTATTTAGACGTAACCCCCTAGCTCCTTTTACAACTTCAACCTTACAACAAACTGCATCAGGACGATTTGGCTTTGGAGCTTCCAGAACAATGCAAATAGCACAAAGACTATATCAAGGAGTAGATATCGAAGGAGAAACCACTGGATTAATTACATATATGAGAACTGATGGAACTAATATTTCAAAAGAAGCAATTGATGACTTTAGGAAATTTATTACTGAAGATTACGGTGATAAATATTTACCAGAGTCACCAAATAGTTATACAGGAAAAAAAGCAAAGAATGCTCAAGAAGCTCATGAAGCAATTAGACCAACTAATGTAAGTAGAAAACCATCTGATATAAAAAAATATGTGAATGCAGATCAATTTAAACTCTATGAATTAATTTGGAGTAGAGCCTTATCATCTCAAATGAACCCAGCAGAGTTTGATAGAAATACGATAATTATTTCCTCTAATGATAATAAAATAAACTTTAGGGCTAGTGGTTCAGTAGTAAAATTTGATGGATTTCTAAAAGTTTATCAAGTTCAAGAAACTGACGAGGATGCAAAGAATATTTTGCCTGAAGTTAAAGTTGGAGAAGAAATTAGTATACTTAAGCTAAATGACGAACAACATTTTACAGATCCACCACCACGGTATTCTGAGGCTAGCTTGGTGAAAAAGATGGAGGAATTAGGCATAGGGAGACCTTCCACCTATGCTAGCATTATCTCAGTATTATCAACGAGAAATTATGTCGAATTAATTAATAAAAGATTTAATCCAACTGATAGAGGTAAGTTAATTTCAGCTTTTTTAGAGAAATTATTTTCTAAATACGTAGATTATAATTTCACTGCAGATTTAGAAAATCAGCTAGATGAAATCACTAGTGGAAAAATTGAGTGGGTTCAGGTTTTAGATAATTTTTGGAAGGATTTTTATGAAAATGTTGGAAAGGTTAAAGAAAAGAGAACGAGAGAAGTTTTAGATTTATTAAATGAAAGTTTAGGAGCTTTAATTTTTGAAAGAGATGATAAAGACGCTATAGATCGAAAGTGCAAGTTATGTTCCAATGGAGAACTAAGTCTAAAGAATAGTTTTAGAGGTGGGGCTTTTATAGGATGCTCAAATTATCCAGAATGTAAATTTACTAGACCTTTATCAAAAGCTAAAGCTGCAGCTCAATATAATTTAGCAGAGCCCAAATTACTGGGTCAAAATGAAAAAGGTAAAGATATATATTTAAAGAATGGGAGATTTGGCCCCTATTTACAATATGAAAAAGAAAAAGACGAACTAGAAACCAAAAAGAAAAAAGGTAGAAAGAAAAAAAATGAGAATGAGCACCTTAAAAATGTTTCAATTCCAAAAGGTATTAATGTTGACAGTGTTGATTTAAATAAAGCAAAATATTTATGCTCTCTTCCTAAAGTATTGGGACAGCACCCTGAAAATGGACAAGATATAACTTTAAATTCTGGAAGATTTGGTCCATATCTAAAATGTGAAAATAAATCTGCAAGACTTGAAAATGTTGAGGATCTATTTTCTATTGGAATTAATCGAGCCATAACATTAATTGCTGAAGCTAAGCCTGGAAGGATTTCATCTTCATTAATAAAAGATCTTGGAGAACATCCTGAAGATAAAAAACCTGTTAGAATTATGAAAGGACAATATGGTCCTTATATTAAATATAAGTCTTTGAATGCAACTATTCCTGAAGAAAAAGATCCAAATGAACTGACTATGGAAGAGGCGCTAATATTAATTGAAAAAAGAAAAGAATACGATAAAGCTAAAAAAAAAAGTAAAAGAAAATGAGCCAAATAGAAAACAACATAAAAAATTTAAATATAAAATTACCTGAGCCAAAAGCACCAGTTGGAGCTTATGTAGCTACTAAGATTGTTGGAAAACTTTTATATGTTTCTGGTCAAGTATCTATTGATGAAAATGCAAAACTTATAACAGGTAAGATTGGAAAAGAATTAGATTTAGAGAAAGGTTATAAGGCTGCCGAAAGATGTGGTTTAAGTATTGTCGCTCATGTTAAAAATGCTTGTGGAGGAGATTTAGATAAAGTTAAATCTTGTATAAAGCTAACAGGTTATGTCAATTCTACAGATGATTTCAAAGATCAACCAAAAATTATAAATGGCGCTTCAGATATTATTGCTAAAATATTCGATAAAAAAGGTGAACACACGCGTGCAGCTGTAAGTGTGAACAGTTTACCATTAGGTGTTGCGGTAGAAGTTGATGCTATTTTTGAACTTAATTAGTATTAGGTCTGCCAACAGAATAGTATTTGATCTTATTTTTTTTCATTTCTTCTGCAGAATAAAGATTTCTTAGATCGTAAACTTTAAATTTACTATTTTTAACAATCTTTTTAAAATCTATTGATTTGAATTCGTCCCATTCAGTGAGTAAAACAACTAAATCTGCCCCATTACAATTAGATTTTATATTGTTTCTGTAATTGCAGTTTTTGATTTTTCTAAATTCTTTTTTTTCACCAGATGGATCGTAATAACTAACTTTTGCTCCTTTTTTGCATAGATATGGTATCATTTTAAGGCTCGTTGAATCTCTCATATCATCAGTGTTTGGTTTAAATGTAACTCCTAAAAAGGAAATTTTTTTATTTTTTAAATTTGATCCTAAAATTTTATGAACTCTTTTTGTGAGTAAATTTACTCTTCCTTGGTTAGATTTAATTACTGATTTTACAACTGATAAATTTATTTTATATTTCTCTGCAGCAGATACGAGACCTTTAGTATCTTTTGGAAAGCAAGAACCACCATAGGCCGGGCCAGCACGTAAAAATCTGCCACCTATTCTACTATCAGAACCCATTCCTAATGAAACATCCTCTATATTAACACCAGATTTTTCACATAAATTTGCAAGTTCATTAATAAAAGTAATTTTTGTTGCAAGAAAAGCATTTGATGCATATTTTATTAATTCTGCTCCTCTTCTTGAAGTAGCAAAAAATTTTGCACCTTTGCTAGTTAATGGTGCATAAAGTTTTCTCATAATATTGAAGGTTTTTTTTTCGTTAGAACCTATTACAATTCTATCAGGATATCTAAAGTCTCTTATTGCTTCACCTTCTCTTAAAAATTCAGGATTAGAAATTACTGTAAAAAGCTTTTTCTTTTTTTTTACAATTTTTTCAATCTCGTCTCCTGTTCCCACTGGCACAGTAGACTTTGTTACAATAATTTTTTTTCTTTTTGAATATTTTAATATTTCTTTTGTACATTTATTAACAAAAGATAAATCAACTTTAATTGACCCTTTTCTTGTAGGCGTTCCTACACATATAAAAATTATATCTGATGTGTTTATAGCTCTATCAATATTTGCAGTGAATGAGAGCCGTTTAGCTGTAAAATTTTTTTTTATTAATTCATCTAATCCTGGTTCATAAATTGGGGAAATTCCAGAGTTGAGTTTATCTATTTTGTTTTTATCTTTATCAACGCAAACAACCTGGTTGCCTATGTCAGCAAAGCAGACCCCGCTAACTAACCCAACATAACCAGTTCCTATCATACATAGTTTCATTTATTTTCCTTTAGATATTTGAATTCCTGAATTAATATATCCACTTAAAGTTCCACAATCTAAATATTTGCCTGTAAAAATATTTCCATAAAATTGATACTCTTTTTTAATTAAACTTTTAATTGCGTCAGTAATATGTATCTCTTCACCTTGACCGGGTTTTAATTTTTTAATTTCACTAAAAATTTTTGTTGGCAATATATATCTACCAATAATTGCATAATTTGATGGCGCTTTTTTGATGCTAGGTTTTTCTACAACATCTTTGATTCGAAAATGTCTTTTTTTTTTATTTCTAATTGATAAAATTCCCCATCTTGAAACTGTTTTTCTTTCTACTTTTTTTGTAGCAATGATGGATCCACTAGTTTTTTTATGTAATCGTATCATTTCTTTAGAACAATTTTTTCTTATTATTAAGTCGTCAGGTAAAAGCATTAGAAAATATTTACCTTTTATAAATTTTTTGCATTTTAAAACTGCGTCTCCTGTTCCTTTGGGTTTATTTTGATAAACAAATTTAATCATTTTTTTGTATTTTTTAATTTTTTTATACTCTTGGATTAATCCTTTATCTTTTTTTTTTTTAATGATTTTTTTATAAAAATTATCATTAAAGAAATATTTTTTAATTGATAATTTTTTTTTAGAAATAATAAATATAAATTCTTTGATCCCAGCCTCTAAACACTCTTCTAAAATATATTCTAAATTAGGTTTTCCGTTGATTGGTAATAGTTCTTTTGGCAACACGCTTGTTAAAGGAAGCATCCGAGTACCTAATCCAGCTAATGGAATAATTGCTTGTTTTATCATATGATTCTTATATTAGTTATTATCACTGCTGAAGAGAAATGAAAATATTTAAAGATAAGATAAGTTTACAAAAAGAAATTCTTAATAAGCCTATATCGTTTATTCCTACAATGGGTGGTTTACACAAAGGGCATATATCCTTAATAAAAAAATCAAAAAAATACAAAAGAAAAACTTTAGTTTCGATTTTTGTAAATCCAAGACAATTCAGCAAAAAAAGTGATTATAGAAATTACCCAAGAAATAAATTTAAGGATGTAAGTATATTAAGAAATTTAAGTGTAAATTATCTTTATTTACCCTCAATAAAAGATATTTATGGCTTTAAGCCTAAAAATAAAATTTTCTTACACAAATTTTCAAAGAAACTGTGTGGTAAATTTAGAAAAGGACATTTTGAAGGAGTAATTAATGTGATGAATAGACTAATAGAAATAATAAAACCAAAAAAAATATTTATGGGTAAAAAAGATTATCAACAATTATTTCTTATCAAAAGATTTATTGCAAAGAATAAAATTAATTCAAAGATAATCGAATGTGATACAGTAAGACAAGCAAATGGAGTTGCTTTTTCGTCTAGAAATTCTCTCCTGAAATCAAACGACATCAAAATTGCTTCAAAAGTCTATCATTTTATAAATAAAATTAAAAAAAGATTTGATATTTATAACGAAAATTTTCTCAAAAAGAAAATGATAGAATTAGGAGCAAGTAAAGTTGATTATATAGAAAACTACAATATTAAAAAAAATTTTGTAAAATCAAAAAAATATAATAAAAACTGTAAAATTTTTATTGCATATTATATTAAGAATGTAAGATTAATTGATAATATTTAATTTAAAAAATAAAACGATCCAAGACCTAAAAAAGATAAAAAACCAATTACATCAGTAATTGTAGTAACAAAAACACTGGAAGCTAGAGCAGGATCAATATTAAATTTTTTTAATGAAACAGGAACTAAAATTCCAAATAACCCTGCTACTATCATATTCAAAATCATTGAAATTCCAATTAATAGTGAAAGATTAATTTCTTTAAACCAGAATTGCACTATCACTGCAGTAATAATTGCAAAAATAATTCCATTTAAAATACCTATTAAGAATTCTTTACCAACAACTCGATTAAAATTGCTTTTTGATAATTCTTTAGTTGCAATAGCTCTAATTGTTACAGCTAATGTTTGCATTCCTGCATTACCACCCATTGAAGCAACAATCGGCATTAAAAAGGCAAGAGCCACCATTTGTTCTATAGAAGCTCCAAAAAAACTTATAACCCAAGTAGCTAGCAAAGCAGTGAATAAATTTAATAATAACCAATTAAATCTTCTTTTTGTTTTCAACATTACACTATCAGTTATTTCCTCATCTCCAACACCAGCCAAACGCAAGGCATCCTCTTCAGCTTCCTCTTGCACAACTGTAACCACATCATCGGCGGTGATCATACCAACTAATTTATTTTCTTTGTTTACCACACCAGCTGATACTAAATTATAGTTTTCAAACGTGAGACCAACTTCTTCTTTATCCATATTCACTGAAATTAATACAGGCATCTCAGTCATTATTGAGTTCATAGTTAAGTCTCTGGCAGTTCTTAACACTCTCGAAGATGGAACTGTTCCAATGGGTTTAAAATCATTATCTACAATAAATATTTCTAAAAATTCTTCCGGAAGATCTTTTTCTTCTCTTAAGTAATCTATGGTTTGTCCTACAGTCCAATTGTTAGGCACTGCAGTAAATTCTCTTTGCATTATTCTTGCTGCAGAGTCCTCGGGGTAACTTAGACCTTCTTGTAATAGAAACTTATCTTTTGGCGGAAGTTTTTCTAAAACTTTTTCTTTAATTTCCTTCGATAAATTTTCGAGAATTTTTATTGCGTTATCAGACTCTAAACGTCTAATTATTTTTATAAGTGACTCTATAGATAGTAATTGCAAAACCTCGCTTTGAATTGACTCGTTTAATTCAATGAAAATTTCTGGATCTATATTAAAGGACTCTATTTCAAAGAGTTTAGTTCTAGTGTCTGGACTTAGATTCTCAATTAGATTTGCTACATCAGCCTCATGTAGGTCTTTTAAAGTTTGGTTAATAAATACAACGTTTCCCTCTTCTATATTTTGAGTAAAAGTATCGATAAACTCCTTATTAAAATCTAAGTTGACTTTTTTTGTTTCTGTTGATTTTGGTAAAGCCATAACTACCTCTAAAAGTTTTTTTGAGACTATTAGTCTATAAAATGATAAAATTCAATTTAAATGAATATAGAAATTAAAATCAGTAAAAAACGTATATCCTATAAAAAGGCAATGCTTTTTCTCAATAAAAGAGTAGATGAAGTAAAAAATGGTAAAAAAAGAGAATTATTATGGATCTTGGAACATCCAACCACATATACAGCTGGCGTAAGTTTTAACCAAAAAGAAATATTAGATAAAAAAATTGAGATAGTTCAATCTAATAGAGGTGGTAAAATTACGCTTCATAACCCAGGCCAAAAAATTATTTACTTTGTAATTAATCTTAATAATAGAAAAAAAGATATAAGAAAATTTATTAATGTTATTGAAAAAAGCGTTATACAATTTTTAGAGGCTTATAAAATTATCGCAAAAAAAGATAAAAAAAATATTGGTATTTGGGTTCAACAGAAAAAAATTGCAGCTATTGGTATAAGGGTGTCAAGATGGGTGGCTTATCATGGATGTTCAATTAATATTTCGAATAATTTAAATCAATATTTAAAAATTATACCTTGTGGATTAGATAATAGGAAAGTTACTTCTATATTTAAAGAAAAAAAAATTAAACCTAAAAATTATGAAAATAAACTAGCTGAAATATTCATCAAAAATATTTATCAAATTTAAATATTTTTCTTAAGAAAATCTTCAAATACATTATCGTATTTTGCTTTAAAGTTATATTGGACATTATTTATCATAAATTTAATTTTATATGCGTGTAATAAAAGATCTTTGATTTTTATTCTTTTAAAATTATTCAAAAAATATTTATCGTCTCCAACTATTGGATTTCCAATATTTAATAATTGTTTTCTTAATTGATGTTTTCTCCCAGTAATTGGATTTAACTCTAATAAAGAATAACTCTCATTTGACCTTAAAATCTTAAAATTTGTTATAGCTTTTTGAATAATCTTTTTTTTATTTTCATAAAAAATTAAATCATCTTTCATTGTCTTTACTAATTTATTAACTTTCCCGTAAACGATCGCCAAATAGGTTTTGTGAATTTTTCTAATTCTGAATAAAGACGTGAATAATTGAGCATATTTTCTATTTTTTGCTATTATTAGTATTCCAGATGTTTCTTTATCAATTCTGTGAACTATATAAGGTTTGCTATCTCTAAAATAAATTGTGTCTTTTAAAATGTCCACTATATTTCTAAAAGACTTGGTTCCAGATTGGACCGGTATTCCAGTTGGCTTGTTTATTATTACAAAATTTTCGTTATTCTCAATTATATAATTACCATATTCTCCTAATTCTTTTTTATTGGGTTTATATTTAATTTTTGTATTTTCTTTGGTAGGTTTAATCTTAGATATTTTAAATATTTGAATAATGTCACCTTTTTGGACTCTATAGGAAGACTTAGTTCTTTTATTATTCACTTTAACTTTATTTTGTCGAATAATTTTTTCGATAAGAGAATGCGGAATATTAATTACATTTTTTTTAAACCATTTATCAAAACGAGTGTCATGATAGTCATTGTTGACAGTAAAAAGTTTAGGCATTGAAAACTTGAACTATTTTTTTGCTACTTTAGACTCGGTCTTAGGTTCTTGAGTTTTTTCTTTAGTTTCAACTTTTTTTGGTTTGTCTACTTTTTTTGCTTCAGGATTTCTATCCACTAATTCTATTACTGCCATTGGTGCATCGTCACCTGTTCTAAACCCTGCTTTAAGGACTCTTGAATAACCACCTTTTCTAGCACTGTATCTTTTGGAGAGCTCATCAAAAACTTTTGTAACTGATTTTTTATCCTGTAATTTTGAAAAAAGTCTCTTCTTATTACTAAGAATATTTTTTTTACCTATAGTTATCACTTTATCTATCTGAGGTTTAAGCTCTTTTGCTTTAGGAAGGGTCGTTATTATTTGTTCATATTTTATCAATGAGTTAAGCATATTTTTAAATAAAGCTTTTCTATGCTCACTAGTCTTATTGAGTTTTCTGTATCCTAAGCCATGTCTCATTAGTAATTATTCTCCTCTAATTTCTTAGATAATTCTGCAATATTATCAGGTGGCCAATTAGGGATTTCCATACCTAAATATAGTGACATAGTGTTAAGAACTTCTTTTATTTCATTTAAAGATTTTCTTCCAAAATTTGGAGTTCTTAACATCTCTGGTTCAGTTTTTTGAACTAAGTCACCAATATAAATGATATTGTCATTTTTTAAACAATTCATAGATCTCACTGATAACTCTAACTCTTCTACTCTTTTTAATAAATTTCTATTAAATTCAGGTTCTGAAGATTTAACTTCTTTAACAATCTCTTGAGGATCCTCAAAATTTACAAACATCGCCAGCTGATCTTGAAAAATTCTAGCTGAGTATGCTATCGCATCCTCTGCATCTACTGTTCCATTTGTTTCAACAGTCATTATTAATTTATCGTAATCTAATGCACTTCCTGCACGAGTATTCTCAACTGAGAATGCAACTTTTTTTACAGGACTGAAGAGTGAATCTATTGATATCAAGCCAAGTGGGCTATCTTCTGATTTATTTTTTTTTGCCTGAACATAACCTTTACCGGTACTTACCATAAGCTCCATGTGAAAATGAGTTTTTTCGTCTAAATTACAAATTGTTTGTTCGGGGTTTAAAATTTCAACATCAGGTACTAAAGTGATATCTTTTGCTTTAACCTCTCTAGGACCTTTTATATCTAAAATAATTTTTTTTGAACTAGAGGAAGAGGATTTTATAGCTAAATTTTTAACATTTAAAACAATGTCAGTTACATCTTCTCTCACACCTTTAATTGAAGAAAACTCGTGTAGAACTCCATCAATTTGAATTGCAGTAACTGCTGCACCTTGAATAGATGATAATAATATCCTACGTAAAGAATTTCCAATAGTTTGACCAAAACCTTTTTCTAAAGGCTCAGCTATAACTTTAGCAATAGTTTTGTCTTCGTTACTGCTTATGTCTAATTTATTTGGTTTAATTAAAGCTTTCCAATTTTTGTCTATTATATTTGATGTAGTTTGCATTTATACTCTCCTTCTTTTTGGTGGTCTCGCTCCATTATGAGGCATAGGTGTGGTGTCCTTTATTGAAAGAATCTTAAAACCTCTTGATTGTAAAGATCGTAAAGCTGTTTCTCTACCTGAACCTGGGCCTTTTACTTGAACGGTTAATGTTCTTAATCCTTGTTCATATGCTTTAGCACCAGCGTCATCTGCTGCAACTTGAGCCGCATAAGGTGTGGACTTTCTAGAGCCTTTAAATCCTTTTGCTCCAGCAGAGGACCATGATACAACATTCCCGCTCTCGTCTGCTATTGAAATTATTGTATTATTAAAAGTTGAATAAACATAAGCTATTCCGGAAGTTATATTTTTTTTAACTTTCTTTTTTTTTTTAAAAGTACTAACTTTTTTTACTTCAACTTTTTTTTGTTCAACTTTTTTTTCTGTTTTATCTTTTGCCTTTATCATTTAAATATTATTTTTTCAAAGGTGTTAATTTTTTACCAGCTATTGCTATTGCTTTTCCTTTTCTTGTTCTTGCATTACATTGGGTTCTCTGGCCTCTAACAGGAAGCTTTTTTTTATGCCTTGTACCTCGATAACAAGCTAAATCTACTAGTCTTTTAATATTTACCGATATCTCTCTTCTTAAATCACCTTCAACTTTATGATTTGCGTCAATGAATTCTCTTATTTTTAAAACTTGATCTTCGGATAATTCGTTAACTCTTTTCGTGACTGGAATGTTTAATTTTTCGCAAATTTTTTTTGATGAATGTAATCCTATTCCATGGATATAGGTTAAAGCTACACTAACAACTTTATTTTGTGGAATGTTTATTCCTGCTATTCGAGCCATAAAATATATGAGTTAAAATCTAATTCAGCGTATTTATATTGAGTAATCATTTAAAGTCAACCCTTGATAGACTCAATTAAAGCGCTAATTTCATTGTTAATTTCAATTATAGACGATTCACCATTAACGTCTTTCAGTAAATTTGATTGTTTATAAAAATCAATTACTGGTTTTATATTTTTTTCGTAAGTTTCATATCTTTTAATCGCTATTTCTTCACTATCATCATCTCTTTTTTCAAGAGCGCTTCTCTCTTTAATTCTTTTTATAATCGTATCAAGACTTACAGTTAATCTTAAAGCTATATGAATTTTTTGATTATATTTAATCATTGAATCGTTTAGAGTTTGTGCCTGAATTAAAGTCCTTGGATAGCCATCAAAAATTATTTTATTTTGATAAGTTTTATCTGATAAATATTTTTCAATTAAATTACTAACTATTTCATTAGAAACTAAATTTCCTGAGTTTATTGTAGATGAAATTTGTTTACCTAAATTTGTATTGTTTTTGATTTCGTTTCTTAATAATTCCCCAGTTGAAAGCTGATATAATTTAAATTTTTTAGCGATATAACCTGATTGAGTTCCTTTGCCTGCACCTGGTGGACCGAAAATAACTAAATTCATTAAATAAATTATTTACCAAATTTTGTTTTTCTAATGAGTGACTCGTATTGAGAACTCATTAATCTTGTCTGTACTTGAGTAACCGTGTCCATTGCTACTACAACAACAATTAATATTGAGGTCCCACCTAAATAAAATGGTATTGGATATTTAGCAATCAAAAATTCTGGCATTAAACAAACAAATGTTAAATACATAGAGCCAACTGTAGTCAAACGGATTAAAATAGTATCAATATACTCTGCTGTTCTTTCACCAGGTCTTATTCCAGGAATATAGCCTCCATACTTTCTTAAATTTTCAGCTGTCTCTTTAGGATTAAATACTATTGAAGTATAAAAAAAAGAGAAAAATATTATTCCTGAAGCATATAATAACATATATAATGGTTGGCCTTGAGTGAACATTGAAGAAATTTTTAAAAAAGTATCAGACTCGGCCATTCCAAAATTAGAAACAGTTATAGGTAATAATAGTAATGCAGAAGCAAATATTGCTGGTATTACTCCAGCCGTATTTATTTTTAAAGGTAAATGAGACGACTCACCGCCGTACATTTTATTTCCAACTTGTCTTTTTGGATAGTTTATTAATATTTTTCTCATTGCTCTCTCAAAAAAAACAATAAATAAAACTGTTAGTATTACTAAAATAAAAATTCCAACAATCATTAGTGCAGAGAGGGCACCTGTTCTACCCAATTCAAAAGTTGAAGCTAAGGCTCTAGGAATTTCAGCAACGATACCAGAAAAAATTATTAAAGATATACCATTGCCAACACCTCTTAATGTTATTTGTTCACCAAGCCACATTAAAAAAGTGGTACCGGCAACTAAAGAAATCGTTGTAATTAATCTAAAGGATAAACCTGGTTCAATTACTAAATTTCCAGCATTTTCTAAACCAACTGACACACCATAACCTTGTAAAATTGCAATTAAAACTGTTCCATATCTTGTAATTTGAGTAATTTTCTTCCTACCAATTTCACCTTGCTCTTTTAAATTTTTAAAATAATCTGAAACACCGGTCAAAAGTTGCACAATAATTGATGAAGATATGTATGGCATTATACCTAAAGCAAAAATAGCCATTCTTGTGACAGCTCCACCTGAAAACATATTAAACATTCCAAGCAATCCTTTTTGGCTTGAGGCCATTATTTCTTTTAATGCACTAGGGTCAATACCAGCTAATGGAACATAAGTTCCTAATCGATAAATTATCAATATTAAAATTGTAAAGAGAATTCTGTTTTTTAAATCTTTTGCTTGGCTAAATGCCCCAGCTGTATTTAAGGTTTCGCTAGACATATCGAATTATTTTTTTATTAAGTTCAACTTTCCACCAGCTTTTTGAATTTTTTCTGAAGCTTGTTTAGATGCAAAATGAGCACTTATATCAATGTTAGTTTTTAATTCTCCTGTTCCTAAAATTTTCAATTTTGAATATTTTTTATTTATCAAATTTTTGTCTTTTAATATCTTAATATCGAGCGAATTTTTTAAATCATTGGCTTTTTTATCAAACATATTTTGTATTTTAGAGAGGTTTAAAATTGCTATTTGATGCTTTTTAATTTGCTTAAATCCTCTTTTAGGTAATCTTCTATATAAAGGCATTTGACCTCCCTCAAAACTCTTTATTGATACTCCAGATCTAGATTTCTGACCTTTGTGACCCCTTGATGAAGTTTTGCCTTTCCCTGAACCAATGCCTCTACCAACTCTAATTTTCTTTTTATTAGTTTTAAATAATTTATTTAAACTCATTATTTAGCCTCTCTTTTTTCAACAATATCAGATATTTTTTTTCCTCTGATTGCTGACAATATTTTTGGTGAGCTTTGAGATTTTAAACCGTTTACACATGCTTTCAATACATTGTGCGGATTAGCTGAGCCTAAAGATTTTGCAACAACATCCTGAATTCCTAAAACTTCACAGACAGATCTAATTGCTCCACCTGCGATTATACCTGTACCTGCTGGTGCAGCTCTTAAAAAAACTTTACCCGAACCATTTTTACCAGTCACATCATGATGCAAAGTTCTGCCTTCTTTTAGAGGAATTTTTATTAAGTTTCTCTTAGCTACTTCAGTTGCTTTTTTAATTGCATCTGGAACCTGTTTTGATTTTCCCTGACCAATGCCTATAGAACCCTTTTGATTTCCTACTACTATTAGAGCTGCAAAACCAAATCTTCTACCTCCTTTAACAACTTTTGTGATTCTATTAATTGCAACTAATTTTTCTTTTATATCACTTTCTATTTTTTTATTTTCAGTCATTAAAATTTCAATCCATTTTTTCGTAATGTCTCAGCAAATGTTTTTATCCTTCCATGATATTTATAGCTTCCTCTATCAAAAAAAACTTTGCTTATATTTTTTTCCTTCGCTCTTTTTGCTAATATTTCCCCAGTTAAAGTAGATTTTTCCATTTTTTTTACTTTCTTTTTTCTGATCTCTTCTTCGTTAGAAGAAACAGATACCAAAGTTTTTCTTTGAAAATCGTCTATAATTTGAGCTGAAAGATTATTCAAAGATTTATTTATTGAGATTCTAAACCTATCTGTATTTACTTTTGCAAGCTTCTTTCTGTTTCTCAATTTTCTTTTTAATTTATTTTTAATTTTTTTCATGGCTACTTTTTTTTACCTTCTTTTCTTAGAACAAATTGACCTCTTTCTTTAATTCCTTTAGCTTTATAGGGTTCAACTGGTTTTAAACTTTTTATATCTGCTGTCACTTTAGAAACTAATTCTTTATCAACACCTGAAATCTTTATCACAGTTTGTTTTTCAACAGTTATTTTTATCTCTTTTGGAATATCAAAATTTATGTCGTGACTAAAACCTATTTGTAAATTCAATTTATCGCCTTTAATATTTGCTCTAAAACCTACGCCGCTCAATTCTAATGTTTTTTCATGTCCTTTTGATACTCCAGTAACTGCATTATTTATTAAACTTCTATAAGTGCCCCACATAATTGAAGTCTTTTTGTCTATATTTTTTTCTAAAGGTTTAATTTGCAATTCACTTTCTTTTAATTGAGAGGAAAAAATTTTATCGTTGATTGTGAGTTTCTTAGTGCCCTTAGGACCTGTTATAGTTAAGTTTGATCCTTCAATTTTCACAGATGAATCTTTTGGTATAATTATATTTTTTTTTCCAATTTTTGACATTAAAATACCCTACAAATTATCTCACCACCGACATTATTTTTCCTAGCCTCTGTATCGCTCATCACGCCTTTAGGCGTTGAAAGGATTGCAAGTCCAAGTCCATTCATTACTTTTGGTATACTTGTTGCTCTAGAATAAACTCTTCTACCAGGTTTTGAAATTCGTTTAATTTCTTTTATTACTGGATCTCCTTCATAATATTTTAAAGATATTTTGAGACTAGTTTTATTATTTTCTGTTTTTTCGATGAAGTAATCTTTTATATAGCCTTCTTTTTTTAATATTTCTAAAATATTTTTTCTAAAATTTGAGGAAGGGATGGCTATGGAGTTTAATGATCTCATCTGACCATTCCTTATTCTTGAAAACATATCGCCTATCGGATCTGTAAATGTCATATCTCTCCTACCAACTTGATTTTGTTATTCCTGGAATTTTGCCTGAAGATGCCATATCTCTAAGCGCAATCCTAGATATTTTTAATTTTCTATAAACTCCATGAGGTCTCCCTGAAACTTCACATCTATTTCTTACTCTTATCGCTGCAGAATTCTTTGGTAATTTGTTTAATTTGAGTTGAGCTTCAAATCTTTCAGATAATTCTAATTTTTTATTATTTATAATTTTTTTTAGAGCCGCTCTTTTTTTTGCGTACCTTTTTACTAATTTCATTCTTCTTTTGTTTTTTTCAATTGCACTTTTTTTTGCCATTAATACCTCAATTTTTTTTGCTATTTAGTGGAAAATTAAACTCTCTTAGAAGTTCAATTGTTCCCTCTTTACTTTTACTTTTTGTCACTATTGTTATGTCCAATCCCCTAATTTTATCAACCTTGTCAAAGTTCACCTCTGGAAAAACGATATGTTCTTTAATTCCAAAAGAATAATTGTAAGAATTATCTACACCTTTTAATGATAATCCTCTAAAATCTTTTATCCTTGGCAATGCTATATTTACCAATCGATCGATAAATTCATACATTTTATCTGATCTTAAAGTAACTTTCGCACCAGCGTTAGAACCTTTTCTTGTTTTAAAATTAGAGATAGATTTTTTGAATTTTGTAATAATCGGTCTTTGCCCAGCAATTAAAGCCAAATCATCTACACAAGCTTTTAATTTTTTACCATCTGAAGCGTCTTCACCTAATCCCATGTTTAAAATTATTTTTTCTATTTTTGGAACTTGATGTTTGTTTTTAACAGATAGCTTGCTCATTAGTTTGTTTATTATTTCCTTATCGTAAGCTATTTTTAATCTTGGTGTCATTTTTTACCTGTTTTTTTCTTATCATTAATTTTTACATCTATATTTTTTACATTTGACTGATGAATAAAACTTTCCTTTGAAATTATCCCACCTTTATTCTCTTTTGTTGGCTTAAGATGTTTTTTTATCATACCTATAGATTTAATTTTAACTTTATTATGTCTTCTATTAATTTCTAAAATTTCTCCCGTTTTACCTTTATCTTTTCCTGAAATAACTTTTACTTGAACTCCTTTTTTTAAAAGCATTATAATACCTCCGGAGCTAGTGAAATTATTTTAGTGTGGCCTCTTGTACGAAGTTCTCTCGTAACAGGTCCAAAAATTCTTGTCCCAATAGGCTCTCCTTTATCGTCAGTTAAAACTACTGCATTTGTATCAAACTGAACTTTAGAACCGTCATCTCTGTATATTTCTTTTCTAGTCCTTACAACTACTGCCTTATGAACTGCTCCTTTTTTTACTTTTCCTTTTGGTATGGCATCTTTTACACTTATAACAATTATATCCCCTACTGATGCATATCTTCGTTTAGAGCCACCTAGAACCTTTATACACTCAACTCTTTTGGCGCCCGTATTGTCTGCAACTGTTAATTCTGTTTGTATTTGTATCATTATTCTAAAACCTGCCATGTTTTTTTTTTGGAAATCGGTTTACACTCAATTATTGCAACTTTTTCACCTTCTTTAAATTTGTTTTTTTCGTCATGTGCATGATATTTTTTTGATCTTTTAATAACTTTTTCATAAAAAGGATGTTTAAATTTTCTTGTCACTTCAACAACAATAGTTTTGTTATTTTTTGCACTTGTCACTATTCCTTTTAAAATTTTTTTTGTCATTTTGTATTTTTAATTGTTGTATATAGTCTAGCTATACTTTTTTTTATTTGCCCATACTGTGCTGGATTATTAACCTGATTATTAATTTTTTTAAATCTGATATTAAATAAATCTTTTTTTAAAGATAATATTTTTTTTTCAGCTTGGTCTTTAGTTAATCTTTTGTCCTCTTTTTTTTTCGCCATAATTTATCTTTTTATAAATTTCGTTTTAATTGGTAATTTAGCTGAGGCTTTATATAAAGCTTCCCTAGCTGTTTCTTCAGTAACACCATCTATCTCAAAAATTATTCTTCCAGGTTTCACTCTACAAGCATAGTATTCAGGGGATCCTTTGCCTTTCCCCATTCTCACTTCAGTAGGCTTTTTTGAAACAGGTATGTTTGGAAAAATTCTTGTCCATACCTTTCCAGTTCTTTTCATGTACCTAGTTAGAGCAACTCTTGCTGCCTCAATTTGTTTTCCAATAATTCTATCAGGTTGAATAGCTTTTAGACCAAATTGTCCGTAATTAAGCTTCACAGCCCTGGATGCATTTCCATGAATTCTTCCTTTAAATGCTTTCCTATATTTAGTTCTGACCGGCTGTAGCATTTTTTACCCTTTCTTTTTTTTCTTTTTCAACGTCTTTTGCCATTAGTTCACCCTTATATATCCAAACTTTCACACCTATAATTCCATATGTGGTTAAAGCTTCAGCAAAACCATAATCAATATCAGCTCTCAATGTATGAGAAGGAATGCTTCCTTCTCTTAACCATTCTGTTCTTGCTATCTCGTTTCCAGCCAATCTACCACTAAGCATAACTTTTATCCCTCTAGCATTTAACCTCATAGCTGATTGCATAGCTCTTTTCATTGCTCTTCTGTAGGCAACTCGCTTAACTAATTGTTGAGCTATATTTTCGGCAACTAAATTTGAATTCAGTTCAGGTTTTTTTATTTCTTTTATATTCACATTCACATCACTGTCAGTAATTTTCATTATATTTTTTTTAATTTTTTCAATATCTGCGCCTTTTTTACCAATTACAAAACCCGGTCTTGATGTATGAATGGAAATCGTACATTTTTTTGACGATCTTTCTATAATAATTTCAGAAACACCAGAATTAGTAATATTTTTTTTGATATAATTTCTGATTTTATGATCTTCAATCAAAAACTTTCCAAAGTCTTTCTTTTTAGCAAACCAAGTGGAGTCCCATCCACGATTAATACCAAGTCTTAAACCAATCGGATTTATTTTTTGTCCCATTATTTACTCGCCTTTTTTTCCTTTTTTTCCTCCAAAACAATTGTGATCCTACTAAATGGTTTTTTAATAGGACTTGCTCTGCCTTTTGCTCTTGGTCTGTATCTTTTCATAACTAAAGATTTTCCAACGTATGCCTCTTTTACAAATAAATTATCTATATCATATTGATAGTTATTTTCTGCATTGGAGATAGCTGATTTGACTGTTTTGCTTACATCTTTAGCTATTCTTTTTCTCGTAAATTCAAGATCCCTGAGTGCAACATCAGCTTTTTTTCCTTTTATTAAATTACAAACCAAAGATAACTTTCTCGGGCTTGTTCTTACATTTTTATTTACTGCTTTGACTAATGTGTTTTCCTTATTCATTATTTCTTATCTCCAGTAGCTTGTTTATCCGTTGGAGCAGCCGCAGCAGCTTTTTTGTCAGCAGGTGTATGCCCTTTAAATGTTCTTGTTGGTGCAAATTCACCTAATTTATGGCCAACCATTTCTTCTGAAATAGTAATTGGTATAAAAGATTTTCCATTATGAATCATAAAGCTATGTCCTACAAAGTCCGGTATTATTGTAGAATTTCTTGACCAAGTTTTAATTGGCTTTTTGTTGGGCTGGTCTTTTAGTTTATCAATCTTTTTTAACAAACTAGGATGTACAAATGGTCCTTTCCAAATTGATCTTGTCATTACCTATTCCTCTTCTTTCTTCTAGTAATAATTAATTTGTCACTTCTCTTAGGTCTTCTTGTTTTCAATCCTTTTGCTGACTGACCCCAAGGAGAAACAGGACTTCTTCCACCAGAAGTTTTTCCCTCTCCACCTCCATGTGGGTGATCAACTGGATTCATAGCAACGCCCCTTGTTTGTGGTCTTTTGCCTCTCCATCTATTTCTTCCAGCTTTACCAATTTTTATGTTTTTTTGATCTGGGTTTGATACAGTTCCAATTGTAGCTATGCAAGAACTACTTACTTTTCTCATTTCTCCAGATGAAAGTTTAAGAATTGCATAATCTCCATCATATCCTGACAATGTAACTGATGATCCTGCAGATCTCGCAAGTTTTGCGCCATTACCAGGGATTAACTCTACATTATGTAGCGAAGTACCTGGAGGAATATCTTTTAGTTCTAACGAATTACCGATTTTAATTTCAACATTTTTACCTGACTCTATTGTATCCCCTTTTTTTAAACCTTTAGGGCAAATAATGTACGATTTTTCATTATCTTTATAAGTAATTAATGCAATATAAGCAGTTCTGTTAGGGTCGTATTCAATTCTATCAACGGTGGCTTTGATGTTTTTTTTCTTTCTGTAAAAATCGATAATTCTATACTTATGTTTTGATCCACCGCCTATATGTCTTGAGGTAATTCTACCATTATTATTTCTACCACCCGTAAAGTTTTGTCCTTTTGTTAATGGCTTATATGGTGTTCCTTTCCATAAAACACTTTTGTCTATAACAACAGTTCCTCTTGTTGATTTTGTATAAGGTTTAAAAGTTTTTAATGCCATAAATTAAACTCCCGTAGTAAGGTCAATACTTTGACCTTTTTTTAAAGTAATAATTGCTTTTTTATATCCGCTTTTATGCGATTTTCTTCCCTGTTTTATTTTTAATTTTGGTTTTTGATTGATTATATTTATTTTAATAACATTAACTTTAAAAAGTTTCTCTATATTTTTTTTAATAGTTTTTTTATTCGCACCATTATGAACTTTAAAAACAGTTTTGTTTTGTTCAGATAAAATAGTTGCTTTTTCAGTAATAATTGGATTTCTTATTGAGTCTATATAATTAATTTTTTTCATTTAAAATCCTATTTTGAATTTTTTTTGCTGAGGAGGATGTAATTAATATATTTTTATATTTAAATAAATCGTATACATTTGTTCCTTCATCTTTGATAATTTTTAAATTTTTTATATTTCTAGCCGATTTATGAATATTTTTTAAAGAGTCATTATCAGAAATTATTAATACGTTGTTTATTTTATTTTTTTCTAAAAAACTGTTAAATTCTTTTGTTTTCTTAATTTCTTTCTTAACGTCTGCTAAGATATGTAAACTTTTGTCATAATTTTTTTTTGAAAGAGTTTGTGCTAGTGCAAGTTTTCTGACTTTTTTATTTATTTTCTTGATTTTATAATTATCTCCTTTTGGACCATGAGCTATACCTCCGCCAACAAATATTGGTGCCTTTTTACTGGCATGTCTAGCTCCACCACTGCCTTTTTGCGCAATTATTTTTTTCGTCGAACCTTTAATTTGATTTCTTTGTTTAGTTTTAGCAACTCTTGGTTTTGAATGATTAAGTTGCCAGTCTATTACAAATTTAATTAATTTATGATTGACCTTTATATTAATCAATTTATCAGAAATCTCAATTGAGCTAGATTTAGTTCCATCTATGTTCAATAAAGGAAGTTTCATTATTTTTTACCTTTCTTTGCTGCTGCAGCCTTAATTTTTGCTTCGTGTCGTTCTTTAATTGTCTTTCTTGTTATATTTTTTATAGATTCTCTAAGGAAAACAGTTGAGTTCTTAGAACCTGGAATTGATCCTCTTAGATAAATTAAATTGTTCTCTACATCAGATTTTATTATCTCTAAATTTAGCATGGTTCTAAGTTTATCTCCCATGTGTCCAGCCATTTTTTTGCCTTTGAATACTTTTCCTGGGTCTTGTCTTTGTCCAGTTGAACCATGAGATCTATGAGAGACAGAGACACCATGTGAAGCTCTCAATCCTCCAAAATTCCACCTTTTCATCACACCTGCAAAACCTTTACCGATAGTTTTTGATCTCACATCTAAAAATTTTTTATCTTTAAAAATCTCTAATCCTAGTTCGTTGCCTTCTTTGAATTGATCTATATTGTTAGTTCTAAATTCTTTTAATATTTTTTTAGGTTCAGTATTTTTTTTTGCAAAGTAACCCTTCATTTGTTTATTTATTTTTGAGTTTTTTTGTTTAAAAAAACCAACTTTTACTGCGTTGTATCCTCTTTTATCTTTAGTAATAATGTCCAAAACCCTACCTTGCTCTACTTTGATTACAGTCACAGGAACAGATTGTCCTGAGTCCATAAACTCTCTTGTCATTCCTATTTTTGTTCCAATTAATCCTATGCTCATAAATTTATATTTTTATTTCTATATCTACCCCCGAGGCTAAATCTAGCTTCATTAATGCCTCAACTGTTTGTGGAGTTGGTTCTATTATATCAATTAATCTTTTGTGAGTTCTTGACTCAAATTGTTCTCTACTCTTTTTGTCAATATGAGGAGATCTAAGAACTGTATATCTCTCAATTCTTGTAGGTAATGGAATAGGACCTTTAACTTGTGCGCCGGTTCTTTTAGCTGTATTTACAATTTCCTCAGTAGAAAGGTCTAAAATTTTATTGTCGTAAGCTTTCAAATGTATTCTAATATTTTGATTTTCCATAATTTAAGCTAGTTTTTTTGTTACTTCATCTTGAACATTTTGAGGAACTTTGTCGTAATGACTAAATTGCATTGTGTATTGAGCTCTACCTTGAGTAGATGATCTAAGATTGTTTATGTATCCAAACATATTTGCTAAAGGAACAACAGCGTTGATAGCGGTTGCGTTTCCTCTAGGCTCTGTAGAACCAACTTGACCTCTCCTGCTGTTTAAATCTCCAATTACATCACCCATAAACTCTTCAGGTGTAACAACTTCCACCTTCATCATTGGTTCTAATAATTTTAACGTAGCCTTTTGGCAAGCCTCTCTGAAACATGATCTGCTAGCAATTTCAAAAGCTAAAACACTAGAATCAACATCATGATGTAAGCCATCTAAAATTTTTACTTTATAATCAATTATCGGAAAGCCAGCTAATATTCCACTATCAGAAACACTTTCTACGCCTTTTTCTACTCCTGGTATAAATTCTTTTGGTATTGAACCACCCTTAATTAGATTTTCAACTTCTCTACCTTTTCCTGCTTCTAATGGCTCAACACTGAGTTTCACTTTTGCAAACTGTCCTGCTCCTCCACTTTGTTTTTTGTGAATGTATTCCATCTCAGCTGTTCCCAAAATAGTTTCTCGATAAGCTACTTGAGGGGCGCCTATATTTGCCTCAACCTTAAACTCTCTTTTCATTCTGTCGACTATTATATCCAAATGTAATTCACCCATACCTTTAATGATTGTTTGACCAGATTCCTCGTCTGATGAAACTCTAAAAGATGGATCTTCTTTAGCTAATCTTGCCAAAGCTTCGCCCATTTTTTCTTGATCACCTTTTGTTTTAGGTTCTACTGCTATCTCAATTACAGGATCAGGAAATTCCATAGGTTCCAGAAGAATAGGATTTTTTGAGTCACATAATGTATGACCAGTAATTGTATATTTCAAACCTGCTAAGGCAACAATATCGCCAGCTGATGCGGTCTTTATGTCTTCCCTACTATTTGCGTGCATCAAAAGCATCCTACCTATTCTTTCATTTTTATCTTTCGAGGAGTTTAAAATTGAAGTACCTGCGTTTAAAGTTCCAGAATAAATTCTTATAAAAGTAAGAGAACCAACAAAAGGATCATTAGCTACTTTAAAAGCAAGAGCAGAAAAGTTTTCTTTTTCATTAAATTTCATTGTTACTTTTTCATCAGACCCAACTTTAGTTCCTTCAATAGACTGTAAGTCACTTGGGCTAGGTAGGTAATCTATAACAGCATCTAATAAAGGTTGAACACCTTTATTTTTAAAGGCAGAACCAGTTAATATAGGAACAAAGTTAAAACCTAAAGTCCCCTTTCTAATACACTTTATAAGATCTTCTTCTGAAGGCTCTTTTCCATCAAGATAGGACTCCATAAGTTTTTCATCCTCTTCGACTGCTGTTTCAACTAAATTTTGTCTATATTGTTTTGCTTTTTCTTTTAATTCTTCTGGGATATCTACGTAATCAAACTTTGCACCTAAATCTTCGTTTTGCCAGACTACGCCTTTCATTTTAACTAGGTCAACTACACCTTTTAGATCTGCTTCAGAGCCAATTGGAAGTTGAAGGGGTAAAGGTTTGCAACCTAATCTTTCCTTTATCATTTCAACACATCTATAAAAGTCTGCTCCTGTTCTATCTAATTTATTTACAAAACAAATTCTCGGAACTTTATACTTATCCGCTTGTCTCCAAACAGTCTCTGATTGTGGTTCAACGCCTGCAACTCCATCAAATACTGCAACAGCTCCATCTAAAACTTTTAAAGACCTTTCTACCTCAATTGTAAAGTCAACGTGTCCGGGAGTGTCAATAATGTTAATTCGATGATCTCTCCAAAAACAAGTTGTTGCTGCAGAGGTAATTGTTATACCTCTTTCTTGTTCTTGTTCCATCCAGTCCATCGTAGCGGCGCCATCGTGTACTTCACCTATCTTATGGCTTTTCCCCGTATAATATAAAACTCTTTCAGTTGTAGTTGTCTTCCCAGCATCAATGTGGGCCATGATACCTATGTTTCTATATTTATCTAAAGTGTACTTGCTCATATTTTTACCATCTAAAGTGAGCAAAAGCTTTATTTGCCTCTGCCATTTTGTGAGTGTCTTCTCTTTTTTTAATTGCCGAACCTTTATTTTGTGAAGCATCCATTATTTCAGCATAAAGTTTCTCAGCCATTGTTTTATTTTTTCTTCTTCTAGTAGCATCCATTATCCATCGCAGAGCAAGAGCTTGCGCTCTTTTCGACTTCACTTCTACAGGGACTTGATATGTAGCTCCACCTACTCTTCGAGATCTACACTCTAAATTTGGTTTAACATTACTTATTGCTGAATTAAAAATCTTAAGTGGGTCTTCTTTATTTTTATTTTTAATAATGTCTAAAGCATCATAAAGAATTTTTTCAGCCGTGGATCTTTTTCCGTCATACATAATAGAGTTTATAAATTTAGAAACTACATCAGAATGAAATTTTGGATCGGGATAAACTTTTCTAACAGGTGCTTTTCTTTTTCTTGACATAATATTATTTTGGTTTTTTTGCTCCGTATAGGGATCTTCTTTGTTTACGATTAGCTACCCCTTGGGTATCCAGGTTACCTCTTAAAATATGATACCTGACACCAGGCAAATCTTTAACTCGTCCACCTCTTAATAAAACAACAGAATGTTCTTGAAGATTGTGTCCTTCACCTGGGATATATGCTGTCACTTCAAAACCGTTAGATAATCTAACTCTCGCGACTTTTCTTAAAGCTGAATTTGGTTTTTTAGGTGTAGTAGTATAAACTTTTACGCAAACTCCGCGTTTTAAAGGTTGTTTCTCTAATGCTGGAACTTTATTTCTAGCAACAGGTTTAACTCTTCTCTTTTTAATCAACTGATTAATTGTCGGCATAATAAAAATTTTGAAGTATAAGTAAGAGTAGCCCCGATAAATTTGTTAGTGTTTAAGGCTATAATCAACCTTACTTCTAACATTCAAAATGTGCCGTAAACTAGCATTGAATTTATAAAAGTCAATAATTAATGGGTTTTTTAGCAAAATTAAGCTGACTGCTCAGGGGCAACTGGTGCGGATTCTAGCTCTTGTTTTTTTAATTCCTCTAATCTTGTCTTGTCTTGCTCTCTTGCTTGTTTGTCCCACTCAATTTTAGTTAAGCCTGTTCCTGCAGGGACTAATCTACCTACAATTACATTTTCTTTTAAACCCTCTAATGAATCTGTTTTACCCTTGATTGATGCATCAGTAAGCACTCTCGTAGTTTCTTGAAACGAAGCGGCGGAAATGAAAGAATTAGTTTGTAACGAAGCTTTGGTAATACCTAAAAGAATTCTCTCAAATGTAGCAGGTTTCTTTTTTTCATTTCTCAGATTTTCGTTAATACTATTAATTTCTAATAAATCTACAACTTCTCCTGTTAAAAGATCAGAGTCTCCTGGTTCTTTAATTTCAACTCTTTTTAACATTTGCCTAACGATAGTTTCTATATGCTTGTCATTAATTACTACACCTTGTAGTCGATATACTTCTTGAACTTCTGTGACAAAATACTCTGTAAGTTTTTCAACCCCTAAAATTCGTAAAATATCATGAGGGGCCGGACTACCATCTAATAAATATTCACCTTTTTTAATTTTTTCACCTTGATTAAAATTAACATGTTTGCCTTTTGGTATTAAATAATTAGAAGTCTCTCCGTTTGAAGATTTAATTGATATTTTTTGTTTTCCTCTAACTTCTTTACCAAATTCAATTACACCATCGTTTTCAGCGATTATAGCACTATCTTTAGGTCGTCTTGCTTCGAAAAGTTCAGCTACACGAGGCAAGCCACCAGTAATATCTTTAGTTTTTGAAGTTTCTTTAGGTAATCTTGCTAAAACATCTCCAGCTGAAATTTTTTGACCGTCTTTCACAGATAAAATTGTATCTGGTACTAAATAATATCTTGCTTCATTGCCATCAGCTTTCTTTATAATTTCACCTTTTTCGTTTCTAAGTGTAATTCTTGGTTTTAATTCTGAATTTTTTGCTGACGACTTCCAATCTGTAACTGACTTGGATGATAAACCGGTAGCATCGTCTAGAGTTTCTGTAAGAGAGCTACCTTCCATTAAATCCATATAGTTCGCAATACCACTTGTTTCAGCAATAACTGGTAAGGTGTAAGGATCCCATTCTGCAATTTTTTTTCCTTTGTCAATTATTTCGCCGTCTTTAAAAAATAATTTTGATCCATAATTTACTTTATAAATTGCGAGTTGTCTTCCATTTTCGTCTTCGATACTTAGCTGAGTATTTCTGCCCATAACTATAATATTTTTTTTGGAGTCTTCAATTAAATTTTTGTTAATGATATTAAGTTTTCCTTTTGTTTGAGAAATAATTTGTGACTCTTCTTTAATTTGCGCAGTTCCACCAACGTGAAAGGTTCTCATTGTTAATTGAGTTCCAGGTTCTCCAATTGACTGTGCAGCAATCATACCTACCGCTTCACCAACGCTCACAAGTTTTCCTCTTGCCAGATCACGTCCATAACATATTTGGCAAACACCTTTAGTAGAAGCACAAGTTATAACTGAATATACGTTCACTGATTTTACTCCAGCGGCATCAATTTTTTCACAATCAAATTCATCAATTAGCTTATTTTTTTTAACAATTATTTCTCCAGTAACTGGATTCTTTATATTTTCAGCAATAACTCTTCCAAGAACTCTTTCTGATAAACTCACAAGAATATTACCACCTTCTATAATTTCAGAAATATTAACTGATGATCTTTTCTTAGGATCACATTCTGATTTAGTAATTTGAACATCTTGAGCGACATCACATAGTCGTCTTGTAAGATAACCTGAATTTGCTGTTTTTAATGCTGTGTCAGCTAGTCCTTTTCTAGCACCATGGGTTGAATTAAAATATTCTAACACTGTTAAACCTTCTTTAAAATTTGAAATAATAGGAGTCTCAATAATTTCTCCTGAAGGTTTAGCAATTAATCCTCTCATCCCTGCTAATTGTTTCATTTGAGCTTGAGATCCTCTGGCACCTGAATCCGCCATCATATATACTGAATTAGTTTCTATTCTATCATCATCGTAAACTTTTTCTGCTGAAGAGATTTCTTTCATCATCTCATTAGCAACTGTATCAGTACATTTTGACCATACATCTACGACTTTATTATATTTCTCACCTCTAGTAATTAATCCATCTGAGTATTGTTTTTCATATTCTTCGATTTGTTTTTTTGTATTATTAATTAAATTTTCCTTATTTTCTGGGATTATTAAATCATCTTTACCAAAAGAAATCCCTGCTTTGAAGGCATGTTTAAAACCTAAAGTCTTAATCCTGTCACAAAAGATTACAGTTTCCTTTTGACCACAGAACCTGAAAATTGTATCTATAACTTCTGACACATTTTTTTTAGTTAAGAGTTTATTTACCAAGTTAAATTTTATATCTTTATTTATAGGCAATAAATTAGCTAATAAGAATCTGCCAGCGGTGCTTGTATATTTTTCAATAATATTTTTGCCATCAGCATTCACTGTTTTAAAAGTAGATATTATTTTTGAATGTAAACTTATTGATTTATTCTCGAGTGCTTGTTCAATTTCTTCTACGCTTGAAAAAATGCCTTTAGGTTTTTTGTCCTTCTCTAAAGAAGATTGTGATAAGTAATAAATTCCTAAAACAATATCTTGGCTTGGAACAATAATCGGTTTGCCGTTCGAAGGACTTAAAATATTATTAGTAGACATCATCAAAACTCTAGCCTCGAGTTGAGCTTCTAAACTTAGAGGAATATGAACTGCCATCTGGTCTCCATCGAAGTCGGCATTAAACGCGGCACAAACAAGAGGGTGAAGCTCTATTGCATTTCCCTCGATTAATTTAGCCTCGAAAGCCTGAACTCCTAATCTATGAAGAGTTGGTGCTCTATTTAGAAGTATTGGATGTTCTCTAATTATATGTTCTAACGAGTCCCATACTTCACTTTTTTCTTTTTCGACTAATCTTTTTGCCTGTTTAATTGTTGTTGCAAGACCTAATTTATCCAATCTTGCATATAAAAATGGCTTAAATAACTCCAATGCCATTTTTTTAGGTAAACCACACTGATGCAATTTTAGCTCAGGACCTACAACTATGACTGATCTTCCTGAATAATCTACTCTTTTTCCTAATAAATTTTGTCTGAATCTTCCTTGTTTACCTTTCAACATTTCTGCTAAAGATTTGAGCGGCCTTTTACCTGTGCCGGTAATTACTCTTCCTCTTCTTCCGTTATCAAATAATGCATCAACTGACTCTTGAAGCATTCTTTTTTCATTTCTTACTATGATATCCGGTGCCTTGAGATCTAGTAATCTCTTCAATCGATTATTTCTGTTAATTACTCTTCTGTAAAGATCATTCAGATCAGAAGTAGCAAATCTGCCTCCGTCTAATGGAACTAAAGGTCTTAGTTCAGGTGGAATTACTGGAACTGAGGTTAAAATCATCCATTCAGGTTTATTTCCTGAATTAATAAAAGACTCAATTAGCTTTAATCTTTTTATAGTTCTTTCTTCAGTAACTTTTGATTTAATTTCATTTAAAGACTCTCTAAGTTTTTTCTGCTCTTTTTTAAGGTCTAAATTAACAAGTATCTCTCTAACTGCTTCGGCACCTATGCCAGCGGTAAACGCATCCTCTCCAAACTCCTCTTGAGCTTTAAGTAACGCTTCTTCAGATATAAGTTGACCCTTTTTTAAAGTAGTAAGTCCCGGTTCTACTACGATAAAACTTTCAAAATAAAGAACTTTTTCAACCTCTTTAAGTTTCATATCGATAGCTAAAGAAATTCTACTTGGTAAAGATTTTAGAAACCAAATATGAGCAACTGGACAAGCAAGGTCTATGTGCCCCATTCTTTCTCGTCTAACGTTAGATTTAGTCACTTCTACTCCACATTTTTCACATATAATTCCTCTAAATTTCATTCGTTTATATTTTCCACACAAACACTCATAATCTTTTACTGGTCCAAATATTCTTGAACAAAACAAACCATCTTTTTCAGGTCTGAATGTTCTATAATTAATTGTTTCAGGTTTTTTAATTTCACCATAGGACCATGATTTAATTTTTTCAGGACTAGCTAAAGTTATTTTTATACTATCAAAATTATTTTCTTTTGATAAATTCTGATTTTCAAAGTTTTTTGTTAAATTCTTTTCCATAATTAATTTAATTCGATATTTAAACCTAAAGCTCTAATTTCTTTTACTAAAACGTTAAAAGATTCAGGGACTCCAGATTCAAAATTATTGTTACCTTTTACAATTGTCTCATAAACTTTAGTTCTACCAGCTACATCATCGGATTTTACTGTTAAAATTTCTTGTAAAGTATAAGAAGCACCATAAGCTTCCAATGCCCAAACTTCCATCTCACCAAATCTTTGCCCTCCTAATTGTGCTTTACCACCTAATGGTTGTTGGGTAACTAAACTATATGGTCCAGTTGATCTAGCATGAATTTTATCTTCAACCAAATGATTAAGCTTTAGCATATAAATAATTCCAACTGTTACTGGTCTATCAAATCTTTCACCGGTTTGACCATTCCAAAGATGAGTTTGTCCAGTATTAGGTAATTTTGCTAAATCAAGCATATTTGTTATATCTTTAGTGCTGGCACCATCGAAAACTGGAGTAGCAATTGGAACTCCATTAGATAAGTTTTGAACAAGTTCAGCTATTTCTTTGTTTGAAAGTTTAGCAATAACATCGTCGAAATATGATTTTCCGTAAATTTCTTTTAATTTATCTTTTATTTTATTAACCTCTTGATCAAAGTTTCTAAGATATTGTTTAATTTGATCTCCTAATTCTGAACAAGACCATCCTAAATGTGTTTCTAAAATTTGACCGACATTCATTCGACTAGGTACTCCTAGGGGATTTAAAACAATGTCAACAGGTTTACCATTATCCATATAAGGCATATCTTCTACTGGCACTATTTTACTTACAACACCTTTATTTCCATGCCTACCAGCCATTTTATCACCTGGCATCAATCTTCTTTTTACTGCAACAAATACCTTAACAACTTTCATAACAGTTGGAAGAAGATCATCGCCTTGTTGAATTTTCGCAACTTTATCTTCAAATCTCAGCTTGATGTCATCAGCGGCATTTTCAAATTGATTTTTAAGTTTTTCCAGATCATTATTTATTTCTTGTTTTTGAAAAGAAATTTTCCATAGATCTTTTAATGAAAGATTTTCAAAATCATTTATATTTAAAGTTAAACCAGCTTTAAGATCCTTAAAAGATTTATTTATACTTTGGCCATTCAATAAATCTATTGCTCTCAATTTTATATTTCTGTTAAGTATTTCTTCTTCTACTTTTTTGTCTTCTTGAACAGACTCTATCTCAGCTCTTTCAATAGCAATTGATCTTTCATCCTTCTCGATTCCATGTCTATTGAAGACTCTTACATCTATTACTACACCAGTACTTCCAGATGGTAGTTTTAATGATGAGTCTCTTACGTCTGTAGCTTTTTCACCAAATATTGATCTTAATAATTTTTCTTCAGGACTCGATGATGTTTCACTTTTTGGCGTTACTTTTCCAACTAAAATATCACCGGGTTTTACTTCAGCACCCACATAAACTATACCTGACTCATCTAAATTTCTAAGACTTTCTTCGCTTACGTTTGGTATATCTCTAGTTATTTCTTCAGCACCTAGTTTTGTATCTCTAGCCATGGACTCGTATTCCTCAATATGCACTGATGTAAAAACATCATCAGTTACACACCTTTCAGAAATTAAAATTGAGTCTTCGAAATTATAGCCTTGCCAAGGCATAAATGCTACAGTTACATTTTTACCTAAAGCTAATTCACCCAGTTTTGTGGCAGGACCATCAGCAATAATATCACCTTTTTTTATTTTATCGCCCACTTTTACGAGAGGTTTCTGGTTAATGCATGTATTTTGGTTCGATCTTTGAAATTTAGATAAATTATAAATATCAACTGCTGATTGGGAAAGATCTGTTACATCTGTAGCTTTAACTACGATTCTTTTTCCATCAATTTTATCTACAACACCATTTCTTTTTGCTACTATTGTAACACCTGAGTCCAATGCAACATCCGACTCTATACCAGTTCCAACAAGTGGGGACTCCGGTTTAAGTAATGGAACAGCTTGCCGCATCATATTTGATCCCATCAGAGCTCTATTAGCATCATCGTTTTCAAGGAATGGAATTAAAGCAGCAGCAACAGATACTAATTGTTTAGGTGAAACATCTATGTAGTCGATGTTTTCTCTATTAGCTAATTCAAAGTTTAGATCTTTCCTACACGCTACAAGTTCTTCAACAAAAGAACCATCTTTATTCAAAGAAGAGTTAGCTTGAGCAATTGTAAATTTTTCTTCTTCAATAGCTGATAGATATTTTATTTCAGAGGTGACTTTTCCATTTACAACTTTTTTATATGGGCTTTCTATATAACCAAATTTATTTACCCTACAATAAGTGGCTAAACTATTAATAAGACCTATGTTTGGTCCTTCAGGTGTTTCGATAGGGCAAATCCTGCCATAATGGGTTGGATGAACGTCACGTACTTCGAAACCAGCTCTTTCTCTAGTAAGGCCTCCAGGACCTAAAGCTGAAACCCTTCTTTTGTGAGTAATTTCAGATAAAGGATTGGTTTGATCCATAAACTGGGATAATTGAGAAGTTGCAAAAAAATCTTTTAACGAAGTAGTGATTGGCTTTGCATTAATTAGATCTTGGGGCATCGCAGATTCAATTTCTAAGAACGTAGACATTTTCTCTTTTACTGTCCTATCCATTCTTAAAAGACCAATTCTAAATTGATTTTCTACTAATTCTCCAACTGATCTAACTCTTCTGTTTCCTAGATGATCGATATCATCAACATCACCTTTGCCGTCTCTTAAATCTAGCATAAATTTAATAATTGCAATTATGTCAGCGCTTTCTAATATAGTTTTTTTTGTATTTGTATTTAAATTTAATTTAGAATTCAGTTTCACTCTTCCTACTTCAGAAAGATCGTATCTTTCTTTTTTAAAATATAGATTGCTAAAAACTTCTTCAGCAATTTCTAATGATGGAGCCTCTCCTGGTCTTAAAACTTTATAAATATCATTTAAAGCTTCTGATTTATTTTGATTCTTGTCAATTTTTAAAGTTTCTAAAATGTATGGCCCTTTATTAATTGGATCAATATTTACAATATTTAAATGTTTTTCCTCTATACTGATAATTTTATTTAATTGTTCTTCAGTTATATCAAAGCCGGCTTTAATTAAAATATCTCCGTTTTTTTCTTTAATATCTTTTGCAGTATATTTACCGATTATTTCATTATTTGAAACAGATATCGAATTTAAACCTTTTTCGTAAAGTTTTTTTGCAATAACTATGTTTAATTTTTCTCCCTTGGATAATATCTTTTTATTATTTTTTGCATCGATTAAATCATATGAAAGTTTAATCGGTCTTTTATAATTTTCAGGAATAAAATCTGTAATCCAACTCTGAGTTTCACTATTGTAGGAATACTTACCGGTTGAATAAAATGTTTCTATTATTTTCTCCTTTGAATACCCAAGAGAAAAAAGTATTGTAGTAATTGGAAGTTTTTTCTTTCTATCAATTCTAAAATATAGAATATCTTTTGGATCAAATTCAAAATCTAACCACGAACCTCTCCCAGGAATAATTCTACAATTAAATAGTAGCTTTCCACTTGCATGTGTTTTACCTTTATCATGATCGAAAAAAACTCCAGGACTTCTATGCATTTGATTGACAACTACTCTCTCTACACCATTCGTGATAAAAGTCGCGCTTGGAGTCATTAATGGTAATTCACCGATAAAAACTTCTTGTTCTTTAGCAGATAAAATTTGTTTAGTATTATTTTCAGCGTCTATCTCGTAAACAACGAGACGTAAGTTAGCTTTAAGAGATGCAGAATAAGATAGACTTCTTTGTTTGCATTCAATGACATCAAATTTTGGCTTCTCAAGCTTGTAGGATATGTATTCTAGTGTGGATTTATCATTTCCATCCTCTATTGGAAAAATACTTTTAAAAACTTTATCAATGCCTTTAGACAGTTCACTTATTTGTTCATTTAAGGATTTAGACTCTAAAAATTCATTATAAGAATTTTTTTGAACTTCGATTAAATTTGGAATAGAAAGCCCTTCAACTAGTTTGCCAAAATTTCTTCTTATATGTTTCTTTTGAGTAAAAGATAATTGCATCAAATATAAAAAATTCCATTGTAAGGATTTACTTACAATAAAATTTAGTCTTAAATTTTGTTTACTTTAATTCTACTTTAGCTCCAGCTGCTTCAAGTTTTTTCTTAAATTCTTCAGCGTCTTTTTTCGCAACTCCACCTTTGATTTCCTTTGGTGCAGCTTCAACTAAATCTTTTGCTTCTTTTAAACCTAAACCAGTTATCGCCCTTACTTCTTTTATTACGTTAATTTTTTTATCTCCAGCTGCAGCTAAGAAAAGAGAAAATTCTGATTTTTCTTCACCTGCTGGTGCTGCTGCCCCTCCAGCTGGTGCTGCCGCTACAGGCGCTGCCGCTGTTACTCCCCATTTTTCCTCAAGTTGTTTTGATAGCTCTGCAGCTTCAACAACTGTAAGTGTGGAAAGTTCATCTATAATTTTATTTAAATCTGCCATTGTCAATCCTATGAATTATTTTTTTAAACTCTTCGCGCGCGCTAAATTAGCAATTTTTGAGCCAGGTGCAAGTAAAATACTTACCAATTTCTGAGCTGGGGAGGCTAAAATACCAACAATTTTAGCCCTTGCTTCCTCTAACGATGGAAGTGTGGCTATAATAGACACCTCTTTTTCATCTAAAACTTTTCCATCCATGAATCCTGCTATAATTTTTAGTTTATTATTCGACTTTGAAAATTTGGTCAGAATTTTAGCTGTTGAAATCGGGTCTGATGATATAGCTGCAGCAGTTGGTCCATTAAAATATTTCTCTAAATCTTTTTTAGGAGTATCTTTTAAAGCTATCTTTGTAATTCTATTTTTTGTAATCTTAAACAAAATACCTTTTTCTCTAAGTTCTTTTCTTAGTGCATCTAGCTCATTAACATTAAGTCCTTGATACTGCGCAATCATTACGGATTCATTAGCAGTAAAGTTTTTTTTCATCTCCTCTACGTAACTCTTTTTAGCTTCCTTGCTCATCATATTGACTACTTAGCTCCTACTTTAAATGAAATTCCCATGGTCGATGTTATATAGATATTTTTGATAAATTCACCTTTGATAGTCTCTGGTTTTTCTTTTTTAATACTTTCAATAAAGTAATTATAATTTTCTAAAAGTTTTTCTGTTGAATAACTTTTTCTTCCAATTGTTGAAGCCAAATTACCATCTTTATCATTCTTAATTTCTACTAAGCCAGATTTGATATCTTTAACACTTTTCAAAATATCATTAGACACAGTTCCAAGTTTTGGATTCGGCATTAAACCTTTGGGACCTAAAACTTTCCCATGCTTACCAATTTTTCCCATCATCGCAGGCGTACAAATTAATTTTGTAAAATTAAACTTTCCAGAAGCAATTTTCTCAATTAAATCATCAGATCCGTAGACTTCTGCTCCGCTATTTTTGGCATCTCCTAGTTTATCAGGTTCACAAAGAACTGCTATTTTTTCTTTCTTTCCAGATCCATTCGGTAGCTTTACAGTAGTTCTCAAATTAAAATCTCCACCTTTGGATTGCTTTAAATTTATTCTTAAAGATACATCAACTGACTCGTCGAACTTTGTATTAGAATTTTTCTTAACTAATTCTAAAATTTCTTTTGAGTTAAGTTTTTTATCTTTAACAACGGATTTTAATATATTTTTATATCTCTTAGATTTTTTCTTCATTTCTATTCCTTAACTTCAATACCCATTGATCTTGCTGAACCACAAATAATTTTTGTTGCTTCTTTTAAATCAAAAGCATTTAAATCTTTCATCTTCTCTTTTGCAATTGCCTCGGCTTGTTTCATTGTAATTGAACCAGCAACTACTCTGCCTGGCTCACTAGATCCACTTTTTAATTTTGCTGCTTCTCTTATGAAATGTGAAGCTGGGGGAGATTTAATTATAAAATCAAATTTTTTATCTTTATATACTGTGATTACTACAGGTACAGGTTTTCCCATGAAAGCTTTTGTTTTTTCGTTAAAAGCTTTACAAAATTCCATAATATTAATTCCTCTTTGACCTAATGCCGGACCTACTGGTGGAGCAGGATTTGCCTGGCCTCCTTTAATTTGTAATTTTACATAACCTGTAATTTCTTTTGCCATTTAGTTTTTCTCCACTTGATTAAATTCTAAATCTACTGGTGTCGCTCTACCAAATATAGAAACTGAGACTTTAAGTCTAGATTTTTCTTCATCTATTTCTTCAATTAATCCATTAAATGATGCAAAAGGTCCGTCGCAAACCTTTACTTTTTCACCTATTTCAAAATTTATACCCACTTTTTGAGTAACGGCACTCTCTGAAACCTGTCCTAGTATTCTCTTAATCTCGTTATCTGAAATTGGAGTTGGCTTATCAGATGATCCTAAAAAACCACTTACTTTTTGGAGATTTTTTATTAAATGATAGATTTGTTTCGTTAGTTCTATTTTTATTAATACATACCCTGGAAAAAACTTCTTTTCTTTTTTAGTTCTTTTTCCTTTTTTTACTTCTGTAACTTGATGAGTGGGAACAAGAATTTCTTGGAGATTATCTGAAAGCTTGTGTTTTTTAAGTTCTTCTTTAATTGCTTCCACAACTTTCTTTTCAAAACCAGAATACGCCTGTACAATATACCAATTCATCTTTTTAAAAATTAATAGTTAAAACTAAATTTAATAAAAATCTTAAAATTTGATCTAAAATTAAAAAGAATATTGCCGCGATAGAAGCTAATGCAAATACCATAACTGCTCCCATCATTGTTTCTTTCTTTGTAGGCCAAGTTATTCTAAATGTTTCTTGTTTAACTTCTTGAATAAATTTTAAAGGATTTTTCATAAATTTTAGTTTTTGGCAGGAGCGGAGGGACTCGAACCCACAACCTCCGGTTTTGGAGACCGGCGCTCTACCAATTGAACTACGCTCCTAAGCGTTTATTTAACTATTTTAGTTACTACTCCAGCTCCAACTGTTTTACCACCTTCTCTAATTGCAAAGTTTAAGTTCTCACTCATCGCAATAGGAGTAATTAATTTAACATTGAATTTTCCATCATCACCAGGCATTACCATTTCAGTGCCTGATGGAAGTGTTACTTCACCTGTCACATCAGTAGTTCTAAAATAAAATTGCGGTCTATATTTCGTAAAAAACGGAGTATGTCTTCCTCCCTCTTCCTTTTTTAAAATATAAGCTTGGCATTCAAATTCAGTGTGTGGAGTGATTGAACCAGGTTTACATAGAACTTGTCCTCTTTCAACGTCATCTCTCTCAACGCCTCTTAAAAGAGCACCAATGTTATCACCTGCTTCGCCGCTATCTAGAAGTTTTCTAAACATCTCTACGCCGGTACAAACAGATTTTTTTGTATCTCTTATTCCTACTATTTCAATTTCTTCACCAACTTTGATGACCCCAGACTCTACTCTTCCTGTTACTACTGTACCTCTTCCTGAAATTGAAAAAACATCCTCTACAGGCATTAAGAAAGGTTTGTCTTTAGGTCTGTCTGGCTGAGGAATAGTTTCATCAACAGCCTTCATTAATTCCATGATTGCGTTTTTTCCAGTAGCTTCATCTTTACCTTCAACTGCGTTTAATGCTGAACCTTTAATTATTGGAATTTTATCTCCAGGAAATTTGTAAGATGTCAAAAGTTCTCTGATTTCTTCTTCGACTAAATCTACAAGTTCTTTATCTTTAACAGTGTCAATTTTATTTAAGAAAACTACAATTGCTGGAACACCAACTTGTCTTGCTAAAAGAATATGTTCTCTAGTTTGAGGCATTGGTCCATCAGCTGCATTTACTACCAAAATTGCTCCATCCATTTGTGCCGCTCCAGTAATCATATTTTTAACATAGTCAGCGTGACCCGGACAATCTACGTGAGCATAGTGTCTTTTTTCAGTTTCATATTCTACGTGAGCTGTTGAAATTGTAATTCCTCTTTCTTTTTCCTCAGGAGCTTTATCGATTTGGTCGTATGCAACAAAGTTAGCGCTACTTGAACCTCCTGCTTCAGACAATACTTTTGTAATTGCTGCAGTTAATGTTGTTTTACCATGATCGACATGGCCAATTGTACCGATATTACAATGTGGTTTGTTACGGTTAAACTTTTCTTTAGACATCTATTTTTTCCTCACTTTATTTTTTAATTTAAATTTTGGAGCGGGTAAAGGGAATCGAACCCTTACATCCAGCTTGGAAGGCTAGCGTTCTACCATTGAACTACACCCGCAAAATCCAAACTTATCTCGCTCTTTATCATTAATATACTTTTAAGTTTGGTGGAGGGGGAAAGATTCGAACTTTCGAAGACCGAAGTCAACGGGTTTACAGCCCGCCCCATTTGACCGCTTTGGTACCCCTCCTAATTTCAATTGTGGGGATACCCACTAACTTAAAAAGCATTTAACAACAAGCGTTTTATAAGCATTTATGGAACAATTGCAATAAATCATTTTGCCTTAAAATATGCTATTAATTTGAAAAAATTACTCAAAAACATGAAAAAAACGACATTTTTAATAGTTGGAAAACATGCTGTTTTAGAAGCATTAAAAAATCCAGCAAGAAAAATCGAGAGGGTTTTTTTAACGGAAGATGCACAAAAAAAATTAAACAGGGAAAATCAATCATTAAACCTTTTTAAATCTTTAAATGTTTTTTTTAAATCAAGAAAAGAATTAGACAATTTATGTGGTAAAGATGAAACAGCTCACCAAGGTTTAGTTGCAGAGGTAGAACAACTAGAAGAAATTACTTTAAAAGAGTTTGCTGTTTTAAATAAACATAAAAATATCAATTTAGTTGCATTAGAAGAAGTTACAGATCCTAGAAATATAGGTTCAATAATTCGGAGTGCTGTTGCATTTAATATAGATGGATTGATAGTAAAAGAGAGAAGCTTTCCATCTAAAAGTAAGTTGCTTTATAAAAGTGCAAGTGGTGGCACAGAACATTTAAAAATATTCAAAGTTTCTAATCTGAATACTGCTTTGAATTTCCTTAAAACCAAAGACTTTTGGATTAGTGCTTTTGATATAAATTCAAATAAAGACTTTACAAAAAATAATTGGAAAGGAAAAAATGTTCTTCTTTTTGGTTCAGAAGGTTATGGGATTAAAACAAAAACTTTAGAAAATTCAGACTTTAGATTTAAAGTAAATATGAACAACAAAATTGAAAGTTTAAATATTGCAAATACCGTTTCTGTGGTATGTCATCATATTTTTCATTCAATAAATACAGAAAGTAAATAATTTATATTGTTTTTTTTGTTAATTTATTTTAAAGAGACGCTCAGGCCCTCATAGCTCAATTGGTAGAGCAATTGATTTGTAATCAATAGGTTCGCGGTTCGAGTCCGTGTGAGGGCACCACAAAGAAAGTAAATCCTTAACTTTTAAATTTATAAAAAAATCTTACTAAGAACAACAGTGATACAAGTGATGAACATAGAAATGCTTGTGGTGTCTATGTGGTGTCCGAGATTTTAATAAAGAAACTTTTGGAATTCTATAAAAGTCTTTTTAATACTGTCTGGATTACCTAAAACTTTTTGACCGTCATGAATTGTTTTATATTTAAGTTCGATTAAATCACTCAATCGATTAATATCTAGTTCGTCTACCCCTCCTTCTACATATTTGCTCAAAACAAAATCAACAAATTCTTTTTGTTTTTCATTAATATTTTTATGTATTTCATTTTCAGCGTTAGCAACTCTTGTAGCCCTTTGAATTGGTTTTTTACTATAAGCAATATGTTCTAGTACATCAAAAATATCACTATCTTCAGCTTCAATGAGTGTTTGAATAGACTTTAAGTCTTGTTTGGTAAATCCATTATCTTCAAGTTTTTTTAAAAGTTCATTTCTTGTTATTGGAGAAGACCATAAGTTTCTGAGCTCTTCTTCACTTTTTAAGATGTTTGGAAGAGTAATAGTGTTGAATAATTTTTTGATAAATTCTTCAGCTGTAACTGGCTGACCTTGAAAGTAAAATAGCGATGTTGACATTGATTTAATTGTTAATTCCTTACCTTCAGCTAATTTAATTATAATCTTTTCCTTTGGCGGTTTAGGTTCAGTTGGTTCTTCACCTCCAACTTCTTCACCTGGCTCAAATGGTTTCTCAGGTTTTTCTTTTGGTGGCTCTTCTGGAATTGGCTCTCCATCCCACTCAGAGTCAGAGAAGTTAGCCGAAGCTCCAACAAAATCTACAATAGTAAAATAAAATTTATCCTCGAATAGTCTAGTACCCCTTCCAATGATTTGTTTAAATTCAATCATATTGTTTACAGGTCTCATTAAGACAATATTTCTTATATTTAATGCATCAACACCTGTGCTTAGTTTTTGACTAGTCGTCAATATAGTAGGTAATGTTTTTTCGTTATCTTGGAACTGCCTTAAATGAGTGTCACCTGTTTTAGTATCTTTCGCAGTAACCCGCACACAATAATCAGCTGGAGGTTTAACAGATATTTGATTAATTAAATCTCTGACCATTCCAGCATGAGCAATACTTGCACAGAAGACGAGAGTTTTTTCTTTTGGATTAATACTATCTAACATCAACTGAACTCTTTTCTTTTCTCTTTCTTCAATAACTATTTTTTTATTAAAATCTTTCTCTTGGAACACTTCACCTTCAGTTATTTCTTCTTCTCCCGCTAAAATGTCATCATCACCTGTATAAACATATTCATCCATTGTAGTTTGGATTCTTTTAACTTTAAAAGGAGTTAAGAAACCATCTTTAATTCCATCTTTTAATGAGTAGGTATAAACAGGTTCACCAAAGTAATTATAAGTATCAGCATTAAATTTTCTTTTTGGTGTTGCAGTTAAACCAATTTGCACTGCTGAAGAAAAATATTCCATTATACCTCTCCATCTACTTTCATCTTTAGCTCCACCTCTATGACATTCATCAATAATTACTAAATCAAAAAAATCAGCAGGATACTGACCAAAGTAAGGTTTGTTTTGTGGCCCTGACATAAAGCTTTGAAATATTGTGAAGAACACAGCACCATTTGTTGGCACATGTCCTTTATCCCTCACATCTTGAGGTGTAATTCTAACTAAGGCATTTTCATCAAATGCGCCAAAAGAATTAAAAGCCTGATTAGCTAAGATATTTCTATCTGCAAGGAACAGTACTCTTGGAATTCTTTTTCCATCTCTTTGAATATTCCATCTGGATTGAAATAATTTCCATGCAATATGAAATGCTATTACTGTTTTACCTGTACCTGTTGCGAGAGTAAGAAGAATTCTTTGTTGTTTATCCGCTATAGCATCAAGAGCATTATTGATTGCTATTTCTTGATAATATCTAGGTTCTCTATTTCCTTTAAATGGCTCAAAATTAATAGCATCGAACCTACTAGACCATTCATTTTTATCTTTAAATGTTTTAGTCCATAGTTCATCAGGGGAAGGAAATTTATCAACCAATCCTTCTGATTTAATAAACATTTTACCTTTTTCATCTTTAGAATAATTAATTTCATAGATTTCTTTTCCATTTGTTGAGTAAGTAGTTAAAATCTTTAACTTTTGAGCGTAGTCTTTAGCTTGACCAACACCATCGCTTACAGGAAGCTCATCTTTTTTAGCTTCTATTACTGCAAGTTTTCTATTTTTATAAATTAAAACATAATCTGCTTTAATTATTCCAGCTCTTATACCTCCTGGTTTAATTTCACCATTGGTAATTTGAAATTCAGCTCTGATATAACTTCCATCAACTTTACCCCAACCAGATTCTTTAATCTTAGGGTCTATTAACTCACGTCTTGTATCTGCTTCGTTCATGCTACTTTATTTTTTATTTCTTGACTAAGTATTGATGATTTAAGAACTTCAAAATTTTGTTTTTGTTTTTTATAGTTTATACGCAGCTTACGAAGATTATTTTCTATCTTTTCAAAAGCATTAACTATTTGGGACTGTTCGTCAACAGATTCTGGAAATCTAATCTTTAAATCTTTTATTGAAGAAAAAGAGATAACTGGCTGAGCAGCGTGACGTGCAAAACTCCCCATATTTATTGAAGACAATATCAGAGAAAGAAATTTAAGATTAAAATTGTATTTGTAAGAGTGGGTATACATTGCATTATCTGTTAACCAAATTTTTTCATTAACATAATGGACATTGCCGCAATAAGCTCCAACTCTTCCAATCAAAATATTTTTCCCATCTAAATTAAAATCATCATGGCTTCCAGAAATTCCGTTTCCACCGTAAACTTTGATATTTCCTTCTGAATTCATTTTTTTCTTTGGTAGAAATTTACCTGAACTAACTTTAAATAATGAGCCAAGTGGACTGTCAATGAACTTACTTACATATCTGTCAAACAAATCTGGCAGTATCTTTGATATTACAGTTGCGGAACCTTCTAGTTTTTTTTTATTTAACGAAATAGATTTATCAATCTCAGCAAACGCTGTATCAAGTTTTGCCACTATTTGTTGCTGTTTTTCGATTGATGTCGGGTAAGTTATTTTTAATAATCTAAAATTTTTCATAGAAAGATTTCTTTGAGCCATTCCTCTTCCAAGTTGGTAAATAGTGCTATTTAATGAAAGTATAGTTTTGTCTAGAAAAACTTGTGATAAATCTTTTGTTTTAGGTGATAATGTTAATCCGCTATCATTAAGAAAAAACTTACCTTTAACAAAGCGCGTGCATTGTTCTGACATGGCGAAACGTGAAATGACAACTCTATCCTGTCGATTTGTCTTATCAATTAAAAATGTTTCACCTCCACCTCCATACACCGGATAAACTGTTCCGCTATCTTTTCTCCTAACAACTCTTGTTCCATATTCTATGTTACATATCTCATCTATAGTCGAAGTCTTCCACATCATAAAAATTCCTTAATGCTTTTCAATACACCAGAAGATTGTTTATCAAGTTCTTCTATCTCAGCTAGTATCTCTTTTGCTGTTCTGTTGTCTATTTCTTCAACTTTGTTAGGGTTTTTAACTCCTAAATCAAAAGTATCTTTATTTATTTTTTCTATCTTCGTAGTCCAACTATTGTCACTTAGTTTTTGTGTTTTGGCTAATTTAATAAAATGAGTTAAGTCATTATCATTTAACGGATTAGTTTTACCCATGTTCCTTCCAGCATCAAGCTGGTAGTTCCAAATTTTTTTAGTTGGTTTACCTTTTTCAAAAAACAATACAACTGTCTTAACCCCAGTTCCAAGAAAAGTTCCTTTGGGTAAATCAAGTATTGAAAATAAATTACATTCTTCGAGCAATTGTTTTCTAAGAGCTATACTTGCATTGTCTGTATTGCTTAAGAAAGTATTTTTGATAACCACACCACATCTTCCACCTACTTTAAGTTTTTTAATAAAATGCTGAAGAAATAAGTATGCAGTCTCTCCTGTCTTAATAGGAAAGTTTTCTTGTATATTAGTTTTTTCTTTTCCACCAAAAGGAGGGTTAGCAAGTATAACATCCACCCTATCTTTGTTTTGTATTTCTTGAATATTAGTCTCAAGTGTATTTTGGTGAATGATATTAGGGCTCTCTATTCCATGAAGTATCATATTCATAATGCCAATAATGTAAGCTAAGGTTTTTTTTTCTGCTCCATAGAATGATTTTGTTTGAAGTATTTTAAGTTCTGAAGCCGTTAAAGACTTTGACTGGCTCATGTGCTCGAATGCTTCAACTAAAAATCCTGCACTGCCAACAGCACCATCATAAACAGTTTCGCCAACTTTAGGGTCTATGACTTTAACAATAGATTTAATTAGTGGTCTTGGAGTATAATATTCACCACCATTACGACCAGCATTTCCCATGTTCTTAATCTTTTCCTCATATAAAGCACTCAGCTCATGCTTTTGTTCATTGCTTTGAAACTGAAGATTATCTACTTCATTAACAACATCTCTTAATGTGTAACCATCTTGTAGCTTGTTTTTAAGCTCAGAAAATATTTCACCAATTTTATATTCAAGTGTATCAAACCTTTCAGCGCTGTTTCTAAACGAAGAAAGGTAAGGGAATAGTTTGTCATCAACAAACTTCTTAAGGTCTGGCCCTGTAAGAGATTTATTAAAATCTACTTTTCCTGATTTATCTTTAACTATAGCCCAAGTAGACCATTGAAATTCTTTATCTAGCGTAGGCTTAAATTTTTTGTTCTCTAGTTTAGCTTTAGTTTCTTTCTCTTTCTCATAATCATCTAACCATTTAAGAAACAATATCCATGATGATTGCTCAGCATAATCTAACTCGGTACTACAACCTGCATCTTTCCAAAGTATGTCATCTATATTTTTAAATGTTTGTTCAAACATTTTACTATTGTAATTTTTTTTTACTGTGGTGTCTATGTGGTGTCCGAATATAAACTTCTTGACCGATGAATCCACTATCCTTTATTATCAATGATAATAGAAAGAATAATGTACCTTGCTTGAAGATTTGTAATCAATAGGTTCGCGGTTCGAGTCCGTGTGAGGGCACCATAATTAAGAAACTTCTTTTCTCAATTGTTCAAGTTTGATCTTTTTTTGTAAACTTCTATTGCTATCGTAAAGAAGTTTAAACTTTATCTTCTTTTGGACTTTCACAATTATTTTTTTTGCGTTTCTTACTTCTAAATTGTCTGCTACTGCGCTGATTGGTCTTTTTGCAGAATTTAAATTTGTTATCATTATGTTAGATCTATCACTCACAATTTTACCGAGCCATCTTCTGGGTCTAAAAGCACTTATGGGTGCGATTGATATTTTTTTAGAGTTTAAATTTAATATTGGACCGTGAACTGATAAATTATATGCTGTGCTTCCAGCAGGTGTGGATATCAATACACCATCTGAAACTAACTTTTTCATTATAAATTTTGAATTCAATTTAATTGAAAGATTAGCCGCTTGTCTACTCTGTCTCAGTATAGAAACTTCATTGATGGCTAAGTAATTTTTTACTGAATTTTTATTATTTATTACTTTCATTTCTAAAGGGGAAATTGTTGTAACTTTAGACTTATTTAAATTTTTAATTATTTTTTCT
>CACIWZ010000004.1 GCA_902590505.1 uncultured Pelagibacteraceae bacterium | reverse complement strand
TATAGATCTTACAGCGAGAAAATTAAAAAAGCTTTAATTGAAGGTTTAATTTCAACTGGATGTAATGTTGAAGATGTGGGTTTGTCTCTTTCTCCAATGGTTTATTTTGCTCAGTTTAATTTAAACTCAGACGCCATAGCGATGGTGACTGCCAGTCATAATGAAAACGGTTGGACAGGTGTAAAAATGGGTATTCAAAAAGGTTTAACACATGCGCCTGAAGAAATGGCAAACTTAAAAGATATTACCTTAAATAAAAAATTTTTAAATGGAAATGGATCATTAAAAAAAATTGATGATTTTAAAGACGTATATGTTCAAGATTTGATTAAAAAAAATAAGGTAAATAAAAAAATAAAAGCCGTAGTTGCTTGTGGAAATGGGACAGCAGGAATATTTGCACCAGAAATTTTAAAGGGTATCGGATGCGAGGTCATTGAATTAGATTGTAATTTAGATTGGTCCTTTCCTAAATATAACCCAAATCCTGAAGATCTCGAAATGCTTCACGCTATAGCAAAAGCTGTAAAAGATAATAAAGCCGATATTGGATTTGGTTTTGATGGAGATGGAGATAGATGCGGAGTAATAGATGAACAAGGAAATGAAATATTCTCAGATAAGATTGGGTTATTAATCGCAAGAAATCTTTCTGGTAAACATAAAGATTCAACATTTGTTGTGGATGTTAAATCAACAGGGCTATTTAAAAATGACGAAATCCTAAAAAAAAATAGATGCAAAACTATATATTGGAAAACTGGTCATTCGCATATTAAAAGAAAAGTTAATAAAGAAAAAGCTTTAGCTGGCTTTGAAAAAAGCGGGCATTTTTTCTTTAATCAACCGTTAGGTTATGGTTATGATGATGGGATTAATTCAGCAATACAAGTTTGTCATCTAATTGTAGATCAGAACAAAAAAATGAGTGAAATTATTAGATCGTTGCCCGTAACTTATCAAACTCCAACAATGGCTCCTTATTGTAAAGATGAGGAGAAATATAAAGTAGTTGATGAAATGGTAAAAGAGGTAAAGAAATTAAAAGATGAAGGTATTAAAATTGATAATCAAAGTATTGTTGAAGTATTGACAGTTAATGGTGTGAGATTTTCTCTAGAGGATGGTTCATGGGGCTTAATAAGAGCATCATCCAACAAGCCTTCTTTAGTAATTGTGACTGAAAGCACTAAATCAGATGATAAAAAGAAAAAAATTTTTGAATTCATAGATAATCTTTTGCAGAAAACTGGAAAGATTGGCGAATATGATCAAAAAATTTAGAGTTTGAAATACTCGTATAAAAATCTAGTTCCAATGACTATTAAAAACAATCCAAAATATTTAGTCATTCTCATTTTATCAACTTTATGACTGGCCTTTGCGCCTAGTCTTGCCATGAAAGCAGTAATTGGGAAAAAAACTAGAAAGGCTGGAATATTTAAAAAGCCAATGCTCAATGGTAAATCAGCTTCTAGATATGAGCCAGAAATTAAAAAACCTCCTGCTCCAAATAAAGCAATAATAAACCCAATTGCGGCCGCGCTTCCAATAGCTTTATTTATTGGATAACCGAAAAATTTTAAAATTGGGACATTCATCACGGCGCCACCAATACCCATTGGTGCAGAGATAAAGCCGCTTACAATACCTGAAATAGCTTTCGAAAATAGTCCAATTTTAATTTCTATATTTGTTTCTTTTTCTTTTAGGAACAGTAAATAGAAAGCAAGAACATACACAACAATAGTAAAAAATAATATTAAAGGTTTTGTTTCTAAACTTGCAGCAAATATTGTTCCTAAAATTACTCCAGCAGCAACAAAAAACCCGAAGCCTTTTACAATGCTAAAATCTACAGCTTTATGTTGGTGGTGAGTTAATACAGATACAGTTGAAGTAGGTATGATAATTCCAAACGAGGTTCCTACTGCTAAGTGCATGACATAAGCTGTTTCTATACCAGAAAAACTAAATATATAAAATAAAATAGGAACAGTTACTAACCCTCCCCCGATACCAAATAATCCAGCAGCAAACCCAGCTGGTATTGCTGTAGCAATCATTATTAAAACTAAATAAATTATTTCTGATTGAGAAAGGATATCCAAAACTATCTCTCTAAAGAAACAGGATTATTTTTTCTTACTTGATCCATAATATGATTTACTTTTTGCAAATCTGCATCTCTTATACACATATTTTTAGAAAGATATTGTTTCCAGGTTTTTGATCCATTTTGTCCATGAAACAAACCAACCGTATGTCTCATAATATGATTTAGCTGTACACCTTTTGATGTTTGCTCTTGAATATAAGGAATTAGATTTTCCATAACTTCTGTTCTTGACGGCACATTTTCATTTTTAAAAATTTCTTTTTCAATATCTGCCAAAAAATAAGGCGAGTGATATATAGCTCTACCAATCATCACACCATCTACTTTTGTTAAATGTTTTTTTATTTCTTCTGTTGTTTTTACTCCTCCATTAATAATTATTTCATCATCTTTAAAATAATCTTTCAATTTATAAACAAAATCATATTTCAATGGCGGAATATTTAAATTTTCCTTTGGAGTGAGTTTTTTAAGTAATGCTTTTCTTGCATGAATTATAAATTTTTTTGAACCTGCATCCTTAGTAGTTTGAATAAAAGATTTTAAGAATTTGAAATTTTCTACATCGTTATAACCAATTCTAGTTTTTATTGTCACAGGTAGTTTGGATGCCTTAGCCATTGCTTCAATACATTTAGCTACAAGATCTGGTTCTTGCATTAGACATGCACCAAATTTATTTTTTTGTACTTTTTTACTTGGACAACCTAAATTTAAATTTATTTCTTTATATCCGTAGTCTTCAGAAATCTTACATGCTTCGGCTAATTCATTTGGATTCGACCCACCAACTTGGAGTGTCACTGGGTTATTTATTTTTTTAAATGAAAGTAATTTAGTTTTATCTCCTCTTATAATTGCATTAGCAACAATCATCTCAGTATATAAATGTATATTTTTGCTTATAAGACTTAAAAAATAAATTTCGTGCTTATCAGTGCAATCCATCATAGGCGCAACTGAAACAGTTTTCTTCATAATCTACTCTGATTTATTTTCTTCTACTGGAACTTCTTCACTTAATTCAAGAGGAGCTTCCTCTGTGTCTAAGTTTTCTTCTTTAATCTCTGGTTGCTCTGCTTTTAGCTCTGAGAGTGCTTCGTCAGCCAAGCTAGGTTTTTTTGCTTCAGGAATTCTTCTTGTTCTTTTTGAAGGTAATATAGCAACACCACTTTTAGAAACCTGCCCTTTATATAAATTTTCAAAATCGTCGTTAGTTTCCTCTTCGATTTCCTCTTGTTCTTCAGACTCATCTGGTTCTTTTCTTAATCTTTTAATCGCGCTAGCTTCAACTTCCTTAACATCTATCTTTCCATCTCCAATTTCTCTTAATGATATAATTGTTCGTTTGTCATTATCCTCTTCAACTAACATTGGAGCGCCAGCATTTAATTGAACTGTTCTTTCTTTAGCTAACAAAACAAGATCATATTGGTTATCAACTTTTTCTAAACAGTCTTCTACGGTAATTCTTGCCATGATGCAGAGTATATATTCAAATAATCTTAAGAAATCAATTATTTTCTAAGCTTAATAGGTTCAAGCGTATTTCTTATTAATATTAAAAGAAATAACGAAATAACTATGTATATGCCTGATACAAAGGCAATATTTTCAATTGAAAAACCGTTGTCGATCATTAAACCAAATATCGCTGTTCCAAAAGCAGTTGAAAATACCATAAAAGCCGTGGTCAAAGCTTTTATAGATCCAATAAATTTTACTCCATATATTTCGGCCCAAGTAGATGACCCGAGCACGTTAGCTAATCCATTTGAAATACCCACTAAACCTAAAAAAATAAACGCCGAAATTTCTTGTTGATAATAAAATAATACAAACATCGATATTAAAAGAGGTATATTCATAATTGGAATTAATCTTCTACTTGTAAATTTATCAATTAAAAAACCTGAGAAGAATAAAGTTATAATTGAAGCTAATGAATAAACCATAAATGCTTTTGGTATTGTGTAAATGTTCCACATTTTTGAATCTGAAATAAATGACTGATATACAAATACTCCAGTGGCTATCCAAGGCATTGCAAGCATATTAAGCGAGACAATATAAAATCTATAATCTTTTATTACTTCTCTTCTTCTCCAGCTTTTAATTTTAAAATTTTTTCTAGGATCTAAATCTTTTTCTCTAGAATCTAATTTAATTTGTTTGATTGTATTCAAAACAACAAATGGCAAAAATATGATTACAATAATTGCTATTCCTTGCCAAACTGTTCTCCAAGAATAAATTACAAAAAGATAAGTTACTAATACAGGTAAAATAAATTCTGCAGATGACAATCCAAACCAAATTGTGCTTAGAGCTTTCCCCCTAGACTTTTCAAAAAATCTTGAGATTGTAGTCGTAGATGTATGGCTCATTAAACCTTGGCCAGAAAATCTCATTAAAAATATACCGATTGATAAAAAAATAATACTATTTATGAAAGAAAAAAATAAAGATGAAAAAAACAATAATATAATAACAAAAAAAGAATAATAGATTATTTGATATTCATCGATTTTCTTTCCGACCCATATAAGTAAGAGACTAGAAAATATTGTAGCAGTAGCATAAATATTTCCGAATTGACCGTGAGTAATACCTAATTCATTTCTAATTGGTGCGTTAAACAATCCCAAAAAAAAACTCTGTCCAAAACTTGAAAAAAATGTAAATATAAATCCAAATATAATTACTTTTTTATTTATTGAGAGGTTAATCATTTATGACGTGTAAAGTTGCTTTCATAGGTTTGGGTGTTATGGGTTACCCTATGGCAGGTTATATATCAAAAGCAGGTCATAATGTAACCGTTTATAACCGAACTAAAGCAAAAGCAGAGAAATGGATTACAGAATATAAAGGTAAAATAGCTGATACTCCAATGGAAGCTGCTAAAGATTGTGATTTCGTATTTACATGCGTTGGTAATGACAAAGATTTAGAAGAGGTAACAATTGGTAAACAAGGAATTTATAATACTATTAAAAAAGGCGCAGTACACATTGATAACACAACAGCATCCGCAATTATTGCAAGAAAATTACATTCAAACTCTAAAGCGCATGGTTGGGGTTTCTTAGATGCACCAATATCTGGTGGTCAAGCAGGTGCAGAAGGTGGAACTTTAACAGTAATGGTTGGTGGAGACCAATCAGATTACGATAAAGCTTTGTCAGTTATAGATTGCTATAGCAAAAAAGTTAAACTAATGGGTCCAGCTGGAAATGGTCAATTGACTAAGATGGTAAACCAAATTTGTATCGCAGGTTTGGTTCAAGGATTATCTGAAGCAATAAATTTTGGAATGAACGCAGGATTAAATATGCACGATGTTATTGAAGTTATCTCAAAAGGTGCTGCTCAGTCATGGCAAATGGAAAATAGACACAAAACAATGATTGAAGATAAATTTGATTATGGTTTTGCCGTTGATTGGATGAGAAAAGATTTAAAAATAGCAATGGATGAGGCAAAAAAGAATAATTCACCCCTACCTATCACAAAAATTATTGATGAATATTATGCAGAAGTTCAAAAAATGGGTGGTCAAAGATGGGATACTTCAAGTTTAATTAAAAGATTTAGAAAATAAATCGTGTCAGAAACAGTCAGTTACTACGAAGATTCAAAAGAGATAGAAAAAAAAATTTGGGATTTATTATCAAAAGCTGTCAAAGATAGATCTTCCGAGTTTAGGACTCCAGTATTTATCTGTGGAAATGATAAAGATCTTGATGGTAGAGTGGTAGTTCTCAGAAAGGCAGATCAACAAAATAATTTTATTCAGTACCATAGCGATATTAGATCTTCAAAAATTGAAAAAATAAAAAAGAATCCTAAGTGCTCTATTTTATTTTATGGTAAAGAAGAAAAAATACAGCTTAGAGTAAAGGCTGAGTGCGAAGTAAATTACAACAATGATGTTACAAAAGAGTCTTGGGAAAAAACTGGCCATATCAGTAGAAAATGTTACTTGGTTACTAATGGACCTGGTACAGAATCTGAAAAACCTACCTCAGGGTTAGATAATAAGTTTGATAATTTTGATTTTACTAAAGAAGAAAGCGAAGCTGGTTATAAAAACTTTTGTGTAATCAGATGTAAAATTAAAAGTATTGAATGGCTTTATTTGGCAGCCAAAGGTCATCGAAGAGCTTTAATTGATTTGAATGCTTCTAAAAAATTTACTTGGTTAGTGCCTTAAATTATTGAGTATAACCTTTTAAAGACTTTGCATCTTTTTTATCGACAATAATTGATTTTACATCAGACCAAAATTGTTTTGCACCGTACTCTTCATATCCTTGAAGGGTTCCTTTATCTATACAATTTTCTCCAAACCATTTTTTTTGATCTTTTTTATATCCTTGTTTTTCTCCGTTCCATTCTTTTGATCCGTCTCTTCTTTTAATAATCTGATGGAGATTAGATTTATAATTTAATGAACACGTTGGAAGGGCATGTGCACTCTCAGTATCGTATCTTGATGGTGGATACATTCTACTTTCAAAATGATGTCCACCAGAGTAGGTTAAAAGATATAAGTTAGGATTATTGGAAGAGTCTTTTAAATTTTTACATACCCACGGAGGTGTTGACTCATCTTGTTTCCCATTGATTGCAAACATTTTAATTTTATTACTATAATTAACTTCTGATATATCAGGGCAAGCAGCATTAATCATAAAACCCATAGTAATTAAGTTCATAGATGGATATTTATCTCTAAAATCTTGCCAGCCTGCTTTAAATATAGCTAATGAACCTGTTGAGGATCCGATTAAAATTACTTCTTTAGTTTTTCCGTATTGTTTTGTGACTTCATTTATAGTTGCTATAGCATCATAAAGAATCATTGAACTTGTATATGATCCGGTAAACTTTTTTTGATACCTTGGTTCAGCGCCATATACTATAGCAGTTGCATACCCATGTTTACTTACCTGATTTTCGTAATAAATCTCATCATCCATATTAGGGGTACTCGAGGGAACTACAATTATTAATCCATTTGAAATTGACTCAAGATTTCTTAATTCTACTCTTACTTTTTGATCCTTACCTTTGTTATTTAATAAAGTAAGATCGTCTATTGTATTTTTTGAATTTATAGTTATTTCTGTTACCTTTCTATCATCTTTTGAAACTACTTTTTTAGGCACATCTCCAATTCTTTTAAAGTTAATAACACAAGGAACATAGTCACTATCTCCTTTATATCTTCTTTTCATTTTTAGATTCCCATATTGTTTGTCTCCATAGTACTGTGATTTACCACCTACTTTTCTTTTAAATTGATAAACAGAATATTTTTTTTCATCATTATTTAAGTTGCCTGTAATGATACTTTTATTGCCTCTTCTTTCGCCCTTAATATAAATTTTACCTTTTTCATCAACTTTTGATTTTTTTTCATCTAGCACCCATCTTCCAGCTCCGCCTCTATCATTTGTAACCATCCCGTCTTTAATGATAAATTGACTACCGTCGTAAGCATTACTATTTTTACTGCCTCTACAATAATCACTAAAGGTATATGCTCCATCATACTTAGGTGAAGGCTTTCCAACCTTCGCAAAAGTATTTGTTGTAAGTAAAATTAAAATTAAGAAACTATTTCTTATATTTTTTAATATTTTCAACATAGTCTCTGGCGTTTTCTTTAATATGTTTTATTTCTTCGTCTGTGACTTGTCTAACTACTTTACCAGGGCTTCCAAGGACTAATGATCTATCTGGAATAACTTTATTTTCTGTTACTAGTGAGTTAGCTCCGATGATACAATTTTTTCCAATCTTTGCTTTATTTAAAATTGTTGAACCTATTCCAATAATACAATCATCTGAAATTTCACATCCATGTAACATTACCATATGACCTACTGTAACTCCTTTACCTATAATAGTTGGACAACCTGGATCCGTGTGTATTACGCTACCATCTTGAATGTTCGAACCTTCACCAATAATAATTGGTTCTAAATCACCTCTTAAAGTTGCATTAAACCAAATATTAGAATTCTTTTTTAATTCAACTCTGCCGATGATAACTGCATTAGAAGCTACCCAGCTGTTTGGATCAATCTTAGGAGTGTGACCGTTAACATCGTAAATCATAAATTTGCTGTAATGTGTTATTAATTATCTTATAATATACTATGGCTTTAACAAAGACACCAGTTTGCAATTTTGGAAAAAAAGCTGAGGATTTCAAACTAAAATCTATAGAAAATAAACTAATTTCTCTAAATGATATAAAAGGTGAAAAAGCAACACTGATAATGTTCATTTGTAATCACTGCCCTTACGTGAAAGCAATTATTCATGATTTAGTAAAGGATTGCAACGAATTAAAAGAAGACGGAATTAACTCTGTTGCAATCATGTCTAATGATACTAAGAATTATCCTGAGGACTCGTTTGATAACATGATTAAATTTGCAAAAGCAAATGATTTTGGTGAAATGAATTATTTAATTGATGAAACACAAGAGATAGCAAGAAAGTACGGTGCGGTTTGCACTCCTGACTTCTTTGGTTACAATAAAGATTTAGAACTTCAATATCGAGGAAGGTTTAGGGAACTTAAAGATTTAAAACCTGTTTCAAATGGAGATAGTGATTTAAAAGTAGCCATGAAGATGATTTCTAAAACGCAAGCCGGTCCAAAGAGTCAAACTCCTAGTATGGGATGTAATATAAAGTGGTTTAATTAATGTTCTTGGTTTCTACAAGAAATTTTCCTCCTGAGCTTGGTGGTATGCAAAACCTCATGGAAGGTTTATCTAATGCTCTTTTAAATCATGGTCCTGTAAAAGTTTTTGCAGATAGTCATCAAGACGCAAATACTTATGATCAAAATTCTAAATTAAATATAGAAAGAATTTCAGGTTTTAAAATATTTAGAAAATATAGAAAAGCCAATTTAGTTAAAGATTTTATTAAACAAAATCAAATTAGAGCATGTTTCTTTGACCATTGGAAAAGTATTGAAAATATTGAATTAGAGACCCTTAAGAAAACAAAATCTTTCTGCTTAATTCACTCAAAGGAAATAAATCATCCTGTTGGCACATCATTGAACAAAAGAGTTTTAAAATCGTTAAGAAAAGCAGATTTTATAATTGCAAATTCAAAATTTACAAAGGAATTAGGTTTAAAACTTGGATTAAAAGATATTCATGTCATTAATCCTGGTTGTAACTATCCTATAGCTGTTAGTGAAACAGCTAGAGAGTTTTCCAAAAATATTTTTGGTAGCGCATCACCGAAGTTAATTACTGTTTCAAGATTAGATGGGCGTAAAAGTCATCAAAATATTTTAATGTCAATTAAAAATCTTTTACCAAAATTTCCAAATTTAAAATATGTATCAATTGGTGATGGGGATGAAAGAAAAAATATTGAGAAATTAAGAAAAGAATTAGATTTAGAAAAAAATGTCGAACTAATTTTTAGCTCTTCAGAACAAGAAAAAGTTGGTTTACTTGAACAATCAGATGTGTTTGTAATGCCTTCGGTTGTTTACAAAAAATCGGTTGAGGGATTTGGTATTACTTATATTGAAGCTGCATCCTACGGGAAGCCGTCAATTGGAGGAATATATGGTGGTGAAGGAGATGCAATAAAATCTGGTGTAACAGGATATCTATGTAATGGTAATGACTTAAATGCTATTTACGATACACTTTTAAAAGTCTTATCAAATGAAAAATATAAAGAACTCGGTGCTAATGCTTTTGAATTTTCTAAAGGCTTTGCTTGGGATAAAATTATTAAGAATTATATTAATTTAATTTAGATTTTACTTTTTCTATCACGGTTTCGACTGATAAATCATTTAGATTTTCAACACTGATTGCTTTAAAATTAAAATTTTCGATACTCACTTTCTTTGCAGTCGTGTGACTTCCAAAAAGCACAATTCCTGCTTTATCTAGATGTGAAGCTATATGAGCAGGGCCAGTATCATTGGCAATAATAAATTTAGCGTTACTTATCAAAGATACTAATGTTTTGATATCAACTGGCTGATTATTATCTAAAACTACTTTGGCATTCAACTCATTAGCTTCATCAATTTCGTCTGGCCCAGGAGCTAACAGAATTGGATATTTATTTTTATAATCTTGTTTGAGTCGTGAAATTAAATCTTTAAAAAAAGGCCATTTTTTTTGAGGGAGTTTTTTTGAACAAAAAGGAAATAACAAAATATAGTCATTGTTCGCATATTGTTTTTTTAACCTAGAGATATCCGATAAAGCCCAGCTTAAATCTATATTTTTTACGAATTCAGTTTGTATACCGCTTTTTTTTAATTGAATTTCCATTCTATCTAAAACAGGATCTTTATCGAAGTCACTCTTTTTTTGACCTGGCTCCAATGAAGTTTCCGTAGAAGACCATTCTGCGTTTTTTAAAATAAATCTTTTGTAAAATTTTGTTCTGCTTGAATTTTGCAAATCATAGATTTTTGTAAAATCATATTTAGCTAGATTGTTTTTTAGAGTTTTTAAATAAAATAAATTCCATCTTGGCAATCTCTTATCTATTATAACACCATCTAAATAAGGGCATTCAGACATAAAAATTGCATATGGCTGAGCTGTAAGTAAAAATACTTTTCTATTTATGTAAAATTTTTTAATATCTTTTATGGCTCCATTTGCTTGAATTAAATCGCCTAAAGAACCATGCTTTATTATTAATATATTTGACATTATTATTTCGAAGTATATTTAATAATTAATTTAGTCAAATATTAAAATGAATGAGAAAATGGACAGAATATTGGCAGAAATATCAGCTGGAGAGTTAATAGATAAAATTACCATTTTAGAAATAAAAAAAGAGAAAATAAGTAATAAAGAAAAATTAATAGAGGTAGATAAAGAATTGGTTTCATTAAATGAAACTTTAAAAAAATCTATAAATGATGAAAATAAAATTCTGAGTTTTAAGAATGATCTTAAAAACATAAATTTAAAACTTTGGGATATAGAAGATGGGAAGAGATCTGCTGAAAAAAATAATAAATTTGATGAAAAATTCATTCAACTAGCAAGAAATGTTTATAAATTTAATGACGAAAGAGCGAAGATCAAATTAGCAATCAATAATGCTTTTGGATCAAATATAAAAGAAGTAAAATCTTACGAATAATCAATCAGACTTCAAACTAGGTATTCTTAACCTAAGATTTTTTGACAGTTTAGGATTTATATTAGCTGTAATTACACCTTCTGATTTCTTAAGTTCTTTTATGATTTCGCCATCTGGAGAAATTATTAATGAATGTCCGAAAGTTTTTCTTCCATTATAATGTGTTCCCCCTTGAGCAGGTGCAAAAATATAACAAAAATTTTCTATGGCTCTAGCCTTTAACAGTGAATGCCAATGTTTCTTACCTGTGGTTTCAGTAAAAGCTGAAGGCACTGATAAAAATAATGAACCTGCTTTAGATAATTTTCGATATAAATTTGGAAATCTAAGATCATAACAAATACTTAAACCAATCTTTCCCCATGGTAAATTAAATGTCTTTATTTTATTTCCTGGAAAAAAACTTTTTGACTCAAAATATTTTTCTTTTTTGTTTAAAATAACATCGTACATATGAATTTTATCGTAGTAAGTTCTAACTTTCCCGCTCTTATCGATTAATACAGATCTATTGACCAGTTTATTTTTTGAAATTTTAATTATTAAAGATCCAATCAAAATCCATATCTTGTACTTTTTTGCAAGTTTTTTAATACCACTAAGATAGATATCATTTTGCATTGAGGTACAAATTTTTAACAGCTCTTTCTTGTTTAAAGAGAAATGTGATGAAACTTCTGGTGTGATTATAAAATCAGTTTTTTGCTTAATTGCTTTTATAATAAGTTTAGATGTTCTATCTAAATTATTATGAATATTATTGTTTGATCTTAATTGAATACAAGAAACACGAAACATTACTTCATTATAGATGAAGCAAAATTCCATTTACAGTCAAAACTAGGGATATAAGCCCCAGATAATTTAACATTTCCAAAGCTTTTTTCTAAAACTTTACACCAGTTATCAACTTGTTTAGGTTTTTTATCCTGGCTTCCTACTTGAGCAGTGATTACACCGCCTTTTTTAAGTATTCTTTTTAAACCCTTCATATTTTTTTTAGCTAAGTCAATACAGTATTGATCATCGTTTAAATCTACAAAAATTTTATCGTATTTTGAGTCTTCAATTTCTTTTATACTTTTAAATGCATCTCCCCAGAACGTCTTGATTTTATTACTTTTTTTAACTTTTGAACAAACTTTTGGTAAGTGACGATAGCAAACATCTACAATCTCAGGATCTAATTCAAACCAATCGATGTAATTAGAATTATTCTCTAAACAAGCTCTAGCCACACCTCCGTCTCCTCCACCAATTATTGCAACGTTATTATTTTTTTTACTCAAATCATAACTAGACTTAAAAAAGTTTGAGCTATAAATTTTTTCATCTTTTTCAGCGACTTGAATTTCATGATCAATAAACAATGCATGACCAAACTCTTCTAGGTCCATTATTTCAACAAATTGACCGACTTTAGAAGTGAATTTTTCTAAAACATCTTTGACCACATAGAATTTCTTTTGACCTGGGGTGCTATAAATATCATCATAAAGGCCTATGCTGCTTCTATCAAAAGCATTTGTTACTACTCTTTTATGCTCAATTTCTTTTCTTAAAATTTTAAGAGCAACTTTAGGGTTCACTTTTCCGCATGTAAAAAAATCAAAACTTATTACATCTTTTTCAGGAAATGTATGAAAACTAAAATGACTTTCGGCTAACAAAGCAACTAATGTAAAACCTTGTGGTTCAAATTTGTGGGTAGCAACATTTAATATTTCAACCTTTGCAGCTTTTGCTATTTTGTAAACAACTTTTTCGTAAAATTCAGGCGAATAATCTTTTTTTACACCTAGAAAATCGATGGTAATGTGCTCACCAACCTTAATCATTAAAAACTATCCTTTTTTATAATTTTTAAATTTTCCTAAGACTATTTTCATTTCTTTTTTTGAAAGAATCTTAGGTATTCCAATTCTTATGGCATTTATATATTGATGGCAAATATTTTCGATTTCTTGAGCAAGCTCAAAAGTCTTTTCTAAATTTTCTCCAAAAGCAACCTGACCGTGATTGGCAATTAAACAAGCTGTTCTATTTTTTAGTGCTTTAATAATATTTCTAGAAAGATTTTTTGTTCCAAAAGTTGCATATTTACTGCATTTAATGTCTTCTCCTCCAGCTACTGCAACCATATAGTGAAATGCTGGAATACTTTTCTGATGAGTAGAGACAGCCGTAGCACAAGTAGAGTGAGCGTGAACTATAGCTTTAGCCTCTTTTTTATTCACATAAATATCTTGATGAAATCTCCACTCTGATGATGGTTTACCCTTTTTTTTATCGTAAACACCTTTAAGCGAAACAAAGACGATGTCTTTTATTTTTAAAGACGAATACTTTCTCCCCGACGGAGTTATATAAAAACCGTCTACTCCTTTTTCTTTTGCTCTTGCAGAGATATTTCCTGATCTTAAAGCAGATAAATTAGTAATATTCAATTTTTTAGAATATTTTATTACTTCTGACTTTAGCTTACTCATTAAATTCTGGAAGATATATAATCTAAGATTTTTGGATTATAATATTGAAAACAAGTAGCATGATCCATTCTGTGACCATCTTTTACAGGCTCTTTTTCGTTGGCATGTTCCTTAAAACATTTTTGACCGTTGATTGTATAGTCTTCTGAAATAATAATTCTTTCTAAACCAGGTATCTCATCAAGCCAGTCAGACAATAATCCTTCGTAACTATCTTTTGGATGTGTAAATGCAAGTAAAGGTAAATTTTTAGAACTTTTTATTTCATCAATTTGTGACTGTCTAACAACTGCAGGTCCTGGTTTTTTTTTTTTAAAACTTTCTAAAGCTGCTTCAGAGCCAACTTTTGCAGCTTTATATTTTTTTGAAATTTTACCATAACAAGCTTGATTTAAAGAAATACCTCCACCTGCTGCATTAGGATATTTAGCAAAAAGCATTAGTGTCATAAGCCCGCCACAGGAATGCCCGGTGACTATTATTTGTTTTTTTGGAACACCCATACTGACTAATTGCTCTATGAGTTTGATGTTTGCATCAACCCTTTTTTCTAGTTTATGTTTTCCTTTATAAGGTCCTACGTATTTTTTGTGCCATAAAGGGTATTTTTCTAACATTTGATCACCTTCTAAATGATTAGTACAAAAATTGTACACCATTATTTCTTTACCTTTTACTTTTTCCCCAATAAGTGATGCCATATTTCTAACATTACCTATCCAAGTGCATTTATTCTTTTTTTTAGAGTCATTAGAAGACTGCCCATGATTAAAAATAATAATTATTTTATTTTTAGGTTCAGTAATTTCTAATTTATCTACTTTAGTACTGATTGGTTTTTTTAAGAAGCCGCTTTTTTTTATATCATCGCTTTCAGCAAATGCTAAAGTAGGAAAGATTATGAATAGTAATAATATTTTTTTCATTTAAATAATCCTTTCAATCCTTTTTCTGATGCTTCACAAATGCCTTTTTCTGTTATTAATCCTGTAACTAGTTTAGCAGGTGTCACATCGAAGGCTAGATTTAAAGACTTGCTTTTTTGTGGGTAAATTCTCACTTTTTTAATTTCATTATTTTCATCAATTCCCTCAACATGAGATAGTTCCTCTGAATTTCTTTCTTCTATGGGAATTTGTTTATGGTCTTTAATACTCCAGTCTATAGTTGAGCTAGGTAAAGCAACATAAAAAGGAACATTATTATCTTTAGCGGATAAAGCTTTTAAATATGTTCCTATTTTATTACAAACGTCACCGTTTGATAAAGTTCTATCAGTTCCAACAATACACATATCTACTTGTCCCCTTTGCATTAATATACCGCCAGCATTATCTGTGATTACGGTGTTTGATATTCCTTCTTCGTTTAATTCATAAGAGGTTAAGTTAGCTCCTTGGTTTCGCGGTCTTGTCTCATCAACCCAAACATGTACTTTAATTCCTTTTTGATGTGCGTGATATATTGGTGAAGTAGCTGTCCCCCAGTCAATAGTAGCTAACCATCCTGCATTACAGTGTGTTAAAATATTTACTGTATCTTTTTTTTTATTAGAAATGTCTTCGATAATTTTAAGACCATTCAGACCAATATTTTTGCAAAATTTTTCATCCTCTTCTGCGATTGCCTTTGCTTCGTCTAAAGCTATTTTCAAGATATCTTTATCGTTTACTCCAGATAATTTTTTCATCATTCTGTCTACTGCCCACTTAAGATTAATTGCAGTGGGTCTTGATGCAATTAATTCTTCACTAGATTTTTTTAGAAAGGACAAATCATTTTTTTCTATTATTGATAAAACTAAACCGTAAGCAGCTGTTGCTCCAATTAATGGAGCTCCTCTTACTTCCATTGTTTTAATGGCATTAATAGCGTCTTTTACACTTTTTAAGTCTTTAATTATAAACTTATGAGGTAGTTTTGTTTGATCAATAATTTTAACTAAATTATTCTCAAACCAAATTGTTTTGTAAGACTTCCCTTCTATTTTCATTTTCTTTTTTCCATTTTTCTCAATCTTTCTCTCAAACTTTGATTTAAAGAATTAAACCATTTTTTTTCTTGCCCTGATTTAGGTAAAACTTCTCCATATTCAATCATTTGATCTGGCAACAAATCTTCCAAATACACCCAAACATTTTCTTTTCTTAAGTTAGTATTTTTAATTAAAATTTTTCTTAGCCCTAAAATTAATTGTTTTTTAACTTTTGCAGTACGCCCAGATCTTATTTGTCCATTTAAAAAAATTTCTTTCGTCTTAACTAATTTACCTCCCATATAATGAGAATTTTTTTCATTTTTTTGAAATATTACTTGAGCAAAGAAAGTGTTTGCACCTGTGAATTTACTATGAGTATTTGAAATATCATTGGCCAATGAATTTTTTTGTTTATGAGAGAGATTAAAATTCGAACATTTTACGGTATATGTTGGCATTAAATTATTTTTTTTTATTTAAAACTCTTCCAGCAATATTCTTTAATTTTTTTATTGTTTTTTTTGTTCTTAATTTTGGGTCTGTTATGATTGCAACATCTAAACAATCATTAGCAGGATCTTTTTCAACGGAATAATCTTTAAAAGTCTTTATAATTTCTTTAATCATATTTTGAGCGTTAGCTGCATTTTTCATCAAAGTTTGGATTACCATACTTACGTCAACCTCGTCATGATCTGGGTGCCAACAATCGTAGTCGGTCACCATAGCAACAGTAGAATACCTAATTTCTGCCTCTCGTGCTAATTTAGCTTCAGGCATATTAGTCATACCAATTACGTCTGCACCCCATGTCCTATATAAGTTTGATTCTGCTAGTGTAGAAAATTGAGGTCCCTCCATAACAACATAAGTACCTCCAACTTGATGAGAAATATTCAGTTTTTTTAATGCAGCTTCACAACATTTGGAAAGTCCAACACTTGTTGGCTTTGCCATTGAGACGTGGGCAACTATTTCTTCATTAAAAAATGTTTTAACTCTAGAAAAAGTTCTATCAATAAATTGATCTACAATAACAAATTTTCCTGGTTCCAAATTCTCTTTTAATGATCCTACAGCTGATACTGAAATTATATCTGTAACCCCTAATTGTTTCATCGCATCAATGTTGGCTCTAAAATTTATATTACTTGGATTTATTTTGTGGCCTCGAGAATGTCTAGGAATAAAGCAAATTTCTTCTTTTCCAATACTTGCTAGTAAGATTTCATCTGAGGGTTTTCCCCAAGGAGTATTAATTTTTTTCCATTTTGTTTTTTCAAAACCCTCCATTTTATAGAGACCACTTCCTCCAATTATCCCGAGCTTTCTTTTTTTCATCATTTAATTATTAATGCTTTTTTGCTAGAACTTGAAGCAAAATTATGGACTTAAAAAAATATATTAGATCAATACCCGACTATCCTAAGAAAGGTATTTTGTTCCGGGATATTACTACTTTAATCAAGAATGCAGAGGCATTTAAGTACACTAACGATAAGATTATTGAATTATCAAAAAAAATTCAATTTGATAAGGTTGCCGCCATAGAGTCTAGAGGATTTGTTTTTGCTTCTACTGTATCATATCAACTTAGTAAGCCTTTTGTTCTATTAAGAAAAAAAAATAAGTTACCTGCAGAAACTCACTCGGTTGACTTTGAGCTAGAATATGGAAAAGCTACTATAGAAGTACATAAAGACTCGATTTCTGAGAATGAAAAAATTCTTATTATAGATGATTTAATTGCAACTGGTGGTACCGCTGAAGCTGCAGCAAAACTGGTTGAAATATCTGGAGGAAAGGTTGCTGGTTTTATTTTTGTTATTAACCTTTTTGATTTACCTGGCAATAAACTATTAAATAAAAAAGGATATAAAACCCATAGTTTGATAGAATTTCCAGGACACTAGTTATATTTTAAGAAATCTGAAATATAATCTTTAAGTTTAGTACTTCCAAAATATTTGAAAATTTTATTTGACAGATTTTTATTAGTTAAAGCTGATGCGTATCTCTCACCAGCTCTTTTTGGTAAAAATTTAATTTTAAATTTAAACATTTTTGCTACATCAATAATTGAATAAGATTTTATGTTTGAAATACTGTAGTGTCTGCATAGATTTTTTTTCCAAGCTAAATAGCAAATATTTACGGTATCAAATATATGAGTGAACCTTCTGGTTTGTGAACCTGGTTTTACAACTGGCAAGGCTTTTCTTTTCTTGTAATGATCTTCGAATATTCCTATCACAGTAGACATTGGTCCCTTACAAATTTGATGAGGTCCATAAACATTATAAAAATAGATAACCTCATACTTAAATTTATACCATTTTTTTAAATTCTCTAATAATTCTAAATTTTGAGCTTTACTAAAAGCATAAGGAGATAAATGTTTATCTTTCCCCTTATTACCAAGTGATGCGGAAGTAGCAGAATAAATTAGTTTAATTTTATTTTCTAAACAAAAATTAAAAACAGCATTTGAACCAATTGTATTATATTCAATGCATCTATTCATATTTAAGAAGCTTTGATAAATTCTCGCGAATTCCCCAAAATGAAAAACAGATTGAATTTCTTTTGGTTTTTTTATTACTTTTGAGATATTTTTTGTGTCACTTTTCAAATATTTAACTCTAGAATTCTTAATATGATTTTTTTTTGAGCCTGAAGAATAATTATCAACGCTTATAATTTTAAACTTTGTTTTTTTTAGTAACAAAGTTATTAGATTGGTTCCTACAAATCCGGCTCCTCCAGTTACAATGATTTTATTTTTTGACATAAAATTCAATTATATTTTAAATTCATTTTAATCAATACCTTTATCAATTTTTGTCCTAAACCAAGATTTCTTTCCCATCATTGCATTCAAAATGCCACTTATTCTGGCAAAATATATTTTTCTAAGAGTACTTTTTCCTAAGATTGAATAAACAAAATATTTAAATGATGCAGATAAAAGTTTAAAAAATGTTTTATAATATGCAACAATTAAACCATAATGCTTTAAATGAAAATAAAAAGTAGACCACATGAAGTGCCAATTACGACTAATCTCAATATCCCTTTTATCTATAAGATCAGTTGATGCATTTCCAATATGTTTGATTAAAGAATTTTCAACAAGATAAATTTTAAAATCTTTTTTAAGACTTCTTAAATAAAGATCATTTTCTTCGTAATATAAAAAAATTTTTTCATCAAATTTTCCAATTACATCAAGTGCACTCATATTAAAAAAAAGAGCACATCCAGTTACAAAATTCATACTATGAACATTAGGGGAAACATTTTTTTTTACATAATACTCATTTTTGTAATTTACACCTTCTATGCGTGGCGCTAGTATTGAAAAATCATTATAATTTTGAGCACATTTATACAAATTATCTATAGTGGAAGTTTCTAAAATAACATCAACATCTAAGTAAAAAGCATACTTAGTTTTGACTAATCTTAATCCAATATTTGCTCCACCCCCATTCCCGGTATTTTCATCAGGTATGATTACTGTAACATTTGGATATTTACTCTCTAATTTTTTTTTTAATGAAACATCCAGTGAATTTTCAACAACAATGATAGGAATATCATTGTTTATTTGAGAAATTGGTTTTTCAATTAGATTTTTAGAATAAAATGAAACAAATATTATAGTTAGATCTTTTTTTAGACTCATTTAATAATTAAGTTTGAATATTAATAAACTATATAAATAAATATTTCACTATACATTTGTATTGTTTTTATCGCTATGATAAATAAATTTTATGTCATTTAGAGAAATACCATTAATGAAACTAAACGAAGGCACTGTTTTATTTCATCCATATGTCTCAAAAAATTCATTTAAAAATGTTAAAAAAGTATTATCTGGCAGATGGATTGGTCAAGGACCATTAGTAGATAAGTTTGAATTAAAATTTAAGTCCATGTTTGGAAAAAAAAATTATTGCTTGGCCACTGGTTCTGGCACAGACGCGCTTCATTTATCATATATATTATCAGGTTTAAAAAAAGGTGACGAAGTTATTGCTCCATTATTTACTTGTACTGCAACAAATATCCCTTTCCTATACATGGGTGTTAAAATCAAGTTTGCAGATATAGATCCACAAACAATGAACATAAGTGTTGAGAGTGTGAAGAAACTTATCACAAAAAAAACAAAAGCAGTAATTTGTATGCATTACGGTGGTTTACCTTGTGACCTTGATGAATTACATGAATTAACAAAAAAATATAAAATTCCACTTATTGAAGATGCGGCTCATGCGCTAGGGGCGACTTACAAAGGTAAGCCTATAGGAAGCATAAGTGATTTTACTATGTTTAGTTTTCAAGCAATAAAACATATTACAACTGCAGATGGTGGTATGCTGTGTATGAAAAATAAAAAAATGATTAAAAAAGCAAAAAGAATTAGATGGTTTGGAATTGATAGAGAAAAGAAACAAAAAGCTACATGGGAAAATGACATTTTTGAAATTGGTTACAAATATCAAATGACTGATCTTGGAGCATCTGTAGGCTTAGAGGGTCTAAAAGATTTTAAAAAGATACTTAATCATCGAAAAAATATTTTTAATATTTATCTTGAAAAATTAAGTAATAATAAAAATATTATTTGCGTAAATAAAGATGATGGCAAAAGAACTCATGCTGCCTGGCTTTTTACTATTATTTCTAAAAAGAAAGATTTTATTCAGAAAAAATTGAGAGAGAAAAGAATAGAAACTAATCAAGTTCATTTTAGAAATGACAAATACTCTATTTTTAAAAAATTTGTTAAAGGTAAAAAATATCCTAATATGGACTATGTGGAAAATAAGTATTTAGCAATTCCAGTTCATCACAAAGTTTCTTTTAATAAAGCAAAATATATTGCAGATTTAATTAATAAAATTGTTTAAATGGCTAAATTTTTAGTAACTGGTGGACTCGGTTTTATTGGAAGTAATTTAGTTGAATATTTAATTAACTCAGGCCATAAAGTAATCAATGTAGATAAAATAAGTTATTCATCAAACTTTTATAATATTAAAGATATTAAAAAAAATAAAAATTATAAATTTTTTAAATTAGATATAATTGAAAAAAAAAAATTATCAAAAATTATAAAAAGATATAAACCTAACTGTATATTCAACTTGGCAGCTGAGACACATGTTGATAGATCTATTGACTCCTCAAATAATTTTTTAAAAACTAATATAATTGGAATACATTCATTGTTAGAAATTTTATTAGAGAATAGAAATGTAAAATTAATTCATGTTTCAACAGACGAGGTGTATGGAAGCATCAAAAAAAATTCTAGAGCTGATGAAAAAACAGCATATAAACCAAAGAATCCATATGCTGCAACGAAAGCTGCTGCTGACCATCTTATTCAATCTTATATAAACACTTATGATTTAAATGCTATAATAACTAATTGCTGCAATAATTACGGACCAAGACAAAACCCAGAAAAATTAATACCAAAAATTATTTTTAATATATTTAATAAAAAAAATTTACCACTTTATGGACGTGGTCAAAACACACGTGAATGGATATATGTTCAAGATCATTGTGAGGCTTTATTAAAAATTTATCTTAAAGGTAGAAATGGCCAAACTTACAACATTGGAACTAAACATAATTTTAGAAATATTGACCTAATTAAAAAAATTATCTCTATTGCAAAAAAAAATAATTATTACAGCGATAAATCAAAAATAATTTATATAAAAGATAGACCTGGCCATGATCTTCGTTATGCTTTAAATAGTAGTAAAATTAATAATAAATTAAAATGGAAACCTAAAGTTAAGATAAATGAGGGTTTAAGTAACACTTTAGACTGGTATAAAAATAATAAGGACTTTTACAAATTTATTAGAAATAAAAATTTCAAGGAACGATTAGGAAAAAAAAGATGATCAAAAAGGGAATAATATTAGCGGGTGGCCTAGGAACTAGAATGAGTCCATTAACAAAAACAACTAATAAGCAATTACTTCCAGTTTACGATAAACCTTTAATTTATTATCCGCTTTCAATTTTAATGTTAGCTGGAATTAAAGAGATTTTAATAATTGTAAATAAAGGTACTACAAATCAATTTAAAAAAATCTTACTTAATGGACAGAATTTTGGTGTTAAAATTACCTATGCAGAACAAGACAAACCAAGAGGTCTTCCGGATGCATTTAAAATAGGAAAAAAGTTTATTGGTAAAGATAATATATCTTTGATTTTAGGTGATAACTTTTTCTATGGGCAAAGCCTATCTGAAAAACTTAAAAGGGCATCCAAATTAAAAAAAGGTGCAATAATCTTTTCATATCCAGTAAAAAATCCAAGTAGATTTGGGGTAGTTACTTTAAAAGGAAAAAAAATTGTGAGCTTAATAGAAAAACCAACAAATACTAATTCTAATTTAGCTATCACAGGATTATATTTTTTTGACAATTCTGTAGTTAAAAAAACTTTAAGTTTAAAAAATTCAAAAAGAAATGAATTGGAGATTATAGATTTACTTAAAATGTATAAAAAAAATAATTTACTTAAAACTGAAGCGTTAGGTAGAGGTGCTGCTTGGTTAGACGCTGGTACAATTGAAGATTTTAATCAAACGTCTTTATTTGTTTCTGCAATAGAAAAAAGACAAGGTTTAAAAATAGCATGCTTAGAGGAAATCGCTTTTTTAAATAAATGGATAAACAAAAATAATCTTAGAGAGGCGATTTCATTTTATGGTAATTGTGATTATTCAAAATATCTTAGAGGCCTTTTTTAAGTTAATTTACTCAAATCAAAATAAACTTTATTAAATTAATGAAAAATTTAAGTTTAGCAATTCTGGCGGGTGGTAAAGGTTCAAGAATTAAAAAGTTTACAAATAATTTTCCAAAACCTATGGTAAAATTTAAAAATATTCATTTTTTACAATATTTAATTAATATTTATACAAAATATCCTATAGATAAAATTTACATTTTAACAGGTTATAAAAGTGATATCATATTTAAAAAATTTCATAATAAAACTTTCAATTTTACAAAAATAATTTGTCTTAAAGAAAAAAAGTTTATGGGAACTGGAGGTGCCCTATTTAAATTAAAATCTAAAGTTAAAGATTTTATTCTTGTTAATGGAGACACTATTTTTGACATTGATTTAATCAATTTTTTAAAATCCATAAGTAAACAAAGAATTGGTTCTTTAGCGCTTACTTCGATGGACAAAAATACGAATAATTATAAATTAAATAATCTGAGTATAAATAGCGGTACTTTGATTTATAAAAGAAAAAGTATGCTGATGAATGGAGGTGTATATTTTTTTAGAAAAAAAATATTTAGATATTTAAAAAATGAACCATTATCTTTGGAAGATGATTTATTGCCAAAGTTTATTCAAAATAAAAAACTAACAGCGAAAAAATATAAAAAATTTTTTTTGGATATAGGCACACCAAAATATATACGATCTGCACATAAAAAATTAAAAAGATATTTTTATAAACCGGCCGTATTTTTAGACAGAGATGGAGTAATTAATTATGATAGCGGTTATGTTTATAAAAAAAAAGATTTTAAGTTTAGAAAAGGAGTGTTGAAAGGATTAAGATATCTCATTAAAAAAAATTACTATATTTTTTTAATTACCAATCAAGCTGGCATAGCAAAAGGACATTACAAAGAGTCTGATTTTAAAAAACTTCATATTTATCTTAAAAATTATTTGTCAAAAAATAATATATATTTTAACGATGTCCAATATTGTCCTTTTCACCCTAAAGGTAAAATAAAAAGATACAAAAGAAAAAGCTCTTTACGAAAACCAGGTAATCAAATGATAAAAAATATATTTAAAAATTGGATAGTTGATAAGCAAAATAGTTTTATGATAGGTGATAAAATTTCAGACGAATTATGTGCTAAAAGAAGTAAAATAAATTTTTTTTACGCAAAAAATGACTTCTATAAGCAAGTAAAAAAAATTTGTAATAATTTTTAGTAGTTATTTATTACTTTATTTTTATCATTAGTAAATATTTGAATTAATTCTGCTATTCCTCGATCTAATGAAATTTTTGCTTTAAAACCCTTTTTCTCTATTTTTTTGTTGCTTACAAAATAATCTCTTTTATCTGGATCTTTTCTATTAGTGATAATTTTAATTTGTAAATTTTTATATTGTTTTTTTATTTTTTTTGCGAGCATTATCTTGCTTATATTTGCCGTTGATAAGCCTAAATTAAAAACATCATTTTTCATTACATTAAAATTTTTCATAGTAAAAATAATTGCATTCACTACATCTCTAACGTGGATAAAATTTCTTCGAAAATGTGGCTCAAATAAAGTCAATTTCTTTTTTTTAATAGCAGTGTAGACAAAATTATTTACTAATAAATCACTTCTCATTCTATAGCTATGTCCAAAAACAGTAGCTAATCTAAAACAAACGTGATTTTTTATTTTTGACCTCACTAAATCCTCGCCATCGCATTTAGTTTTACCGTAAAGAGAAATTGGTTTTAGTGGACTATTTTCATCGCAATATTTATTTTTTTCACCTATTCCGTATCCTGAGTTTGTAGTGAGATATATGACCCTATTTTTTTTTGTAGCATATTTGCATAATGTTTTTATTGATCCAAGATTAGTTGAAATTGCGTCTTTTTTGAATTTTTCACAAAGCGGGGCACCCACTAAAGCGGCTAAAGGAATTATAATTTCATGTTTTCTTATAAGTTTTTTCATAAGATTGACTTTTCTTATATCATCACAAATTAATTTAAAATTTTTATTATGATAAAGATGATTTAAAGAGCCCTTGTCGTACTTAAGAAGATCTACAGAAGTCACTGTATGGCCTTCTTCTAATAATTTTGTACAAAGCATTGATCCAATATAGCCTGCACCACCTGTAATTAAAATTTTACTCATTATAAATATCTAGCACTTCTATCTCTTTTACTTAAAATTGGTTTTTTTATTGGCCATTTAATTTTGAATTTTGGATCATTCCATCTATAAGTTTTTTGATTTTTCGCATCAATATATTTACCTTTATAACTCCATTTATAATGCATAATACATGTTTTAGTTAAACAAAGGTGTCCATTAGAATAATAAGGTGGAACAAGAATCATTTTTGGCTTTTTATAGTCAAGGACCCATTTTTTGTGTTTTAAATAATTTTTTGAGTTTTTTTTCATATTTACTGCGACTAACAGAAATTTTCCATAAACACAGGTAATCATTTTCCATGACTTAAAGTCGCAATGAAGGCCTCTTAAAACTTTTTTTTTAGAGATAGAAAATTTATCATGATTAAATTTTATATTTTTGAAGTTTCCTTTTTCCCATGTAGTCCAAAGAAATCCTCTTCGGTCTCGGAATATACTTTTCTTTAAAATTTTTATGTTCATATATTTATTTTATTTAAAACATTTAATAAGTAATCAATTTTTTTTTTACTTAAATCTGGAAAATTTCCAATGTAATAACCAAAAAAGTGAACTTTTTCTACGTTGGGAAATTTTCTTAAATTTATCTTTTTTACATACTTCTTTAGGTATGGCTGTCTTAATTGATTTCCACCGCCCGCGTTTCCTCTTCTAAATTCAATCTTTTTTTTTGTTAAAATTTTCTCAAAATAGTTCCTTTTTTTTATATTATTTGTTTGTAATATTATCGGGAATGCATAATTTGAAGATCCAGTTTGATCAAAATTTTTCCAATACTTTCGACCATCTAAAAAGTTTAAAAAGTATTTTAAATTATTTTTTCTTTTTCTATTGTTTTCATTTAATTTTTTTAATTGATTAATTCCTATACATGCCCCTATTTCATTGTTTCGAAAATTTAAGGTTGGGTATAAGAAAATAAATTGGGGAGATAAATTTTTAAATTTTTTAATTAGTTTGTTTTCATAGCTTTGATTTTTACTTTCTCTTGCCATTCCATGAGATCTAAAAATTTTAGATAATTCGTAAATTTCTTTAATATTTGTTGAAATCATACCTCCTTCTATAGTTGTCATGTGGTGTGCATAATAAAAAGAAAAGTTTGACATTAAACCAAAGGTACCTAGTTTTTTATTTTTATATGTCGCTCCATGGCTTTCACAAACATCTTCGATTAAATAAAGCTTATTTTTATTCACTGCCTTGAGTAATTTATCATTAAGACCATTAAATCCTTGAGCATGAGTAATAAAGATACCTAATGTCCTCTTATTTATTTTTTTCAAAACTTGATCGATATCCATAGATAAATTTTCTAAATTTATATCTACAAAAATTGGTTTAAAACCGTTTAGAAGGATTGAAGAGATATCTGAAATCCATGTCAAAGTAGGAACTATTATTTCATTTTTGTATTTATTTTTATTTAAAACTTTTAGTATTGAAATTGAAATATAATTTGCTGATGATCCTGAACTAACAAAAGTTGAATATCTTACACCAAGCCATTTAGACCATTTTTTTTCAAATTCTTCTACTTTTTTTGACTGGGTTAAAATTGGACTAGTCTGATTTAATAATTTCTTAACATCAGAAAAATCTGACTTAGAAAAATTATTGTGCATTAAAGGGTGTTTATAAATCATTGTTATAATTAAATATTATCTCACTTCCGGTGTCTGTAAATTTAAAAGGGATATTTAATAATTTTCTATTTTTTTTAAGGAAATTTTTTTTTTTATTTTCCTTAATGTAGAACAACAAAAATCCTCCACCACCAGCTCCCAATAATTTTCCTCCTAAAGCTCCACATTTTTTTGCTTCTCTGTAAATTTCATCTATTTTGAAATTACTAATATTTCCACTCATCTCTTTCTTATATTGCCATGCCTCATCAAGTAGATAGCCAAAATCATCTATATTCCCATTTTTAATAATTTTTTCCCCCAACTCTACCTGTTCAATTAGTTTATATATAGATTTCTTGTTTTTAGAGGTAAGCGTATTTATATATTTTTTTGCTATATCTGGTGCATTTCGTTGTATTCCTGAATAAACTAACATCAAATTTTTATTTAATTTACTTAAATTTTTTTTATTATTTATTTTTTTTATTTGAATTTTATTTTTGAAAAAATTAATTTTATTAAAACCACCATTTACAACTGCTACCTGATCTTGTGACCCAACTACCTCTTTTAAGATTTTGTGTTCAAAATTAATTGCAAATTTATACAATTGTTTTTTGTTTTTTTTTATTTTTAAAAAATTAAATAATACGTTTGAGAGTCCTACCACAAAACACGAACTCGATCCCATGCCACTTCTTGCAGGTAAATCTCCATCATAATGTATTTCTAAACCCTTTTTAATGTTTAATTCTTTGAGTAAATTTCTTACAGCATTGTGTTTAATTTGATTTATTTTTTTTACAGACTCAAGTTTTGACCAGATAATTCTAAATTTATGATTAAAAAAATTAGGCAAGTGCCTGCAAGTAATGTAAATGTGTTTATCAATTGTAGTTGAAAGAACTGATCCAGAATAATTATTATACCAATTAGGATAATCACTTCCTCCTCCAAAAAAAGAAATTCTATATGGCGTTTTTGATATAATCATTATTCTATTTTTTTTTTATAATTATTTTAATTCTCTCTACTATTTTTAATTCATTTGGTGGTAAATTATCCACCTTTTTATGATGTCCGGCTGTTTTATCATCAAGTCCTAAGACGGACACTGGTTTGTTAGTTTTTTCATTTATCTGATGAGCTAGAATTCTTAATACACCATCAACATAATCATTATCAGTCATTAGGACTCCAAATTTGCTTTTTTTAATAGCTTTAATCCATTCACTCTTAATTAAAAATGGTTTCAAATTTACTAAATGAATTATTCCAACACTAAAACCTTTTTTTTCTAAAATTAATTTTGCTTTTTCTGCTGCAAATCGTGTAACTGAGATAGGCATTAAAATTATATCTTTGTTTCCAGTTAAATCATTCTTAAATTCTCTAGTATTTGAGTAACTACTCCTATGTTCGGAAATATAAAAAACATCTTTAGATTTCATAAAATTTTTGTAAACATTGCTGTATTCTTTATTTGTCATAGGAGAAAATATCTTTAAACCAGGCATTTTATAAATCGTAGATATATGTGCAGAACCAGCAACTGGGCCAATAGAACCCTCTGAAGATATACCTCTAATCATCATAGGGCATGGAATTTTCCATATTGCATTAGATTTACATGCATAATTAACTATAAATATACAATTGAACCAATTGTAGCCTTGATAACGAATTATATAAATTGGTCTTTTACCCATTAAGGCTGATCCAGTAACTATACCACCTCCCGCAACATCTGCCATTGGTAGTTCTATTACTCCATCCTTTTCAAATAATTTAGGTAAAGTTCCTGCAACCCAACCAACACCTGTTAAGTTTTGTCCAAATACTTGACTTTTGTTTTTTTTTAAATGATGCGAGGTTATTGTTTTTATTGTTTGTCTTAATTCTTTTCCCATAATAATTTCATTCTTTTTTTAATTTTCTCATCTAATAAATCAGCTTTTCTTCCTAAAAGTTTTTTTTGTTGTAAATATCTATCGAATACGTTTTCTTTATCTTTGCCAGCTCCTGCATGCCAAAATATTCTTTGAGTATGAATATTTACCAAAGTAGGTTTTTTAAATAGACTCTTTTTTAAATATTTTGAAATTTTCATTGGGTCATCCATCATATCGAATGACTGCATTTTAAAAGCTTTAGCCAATTCTTTAGCTTCCCAATCTCTCCTTTCGTCTTTTTTTGTTAACACTGCATAATTATTGTCATCTACAACAAATAAAATCGGAAGTTTTTTTTTTGAAACCCAGCTTAACGAGGCTAAAACATAATCTTCTTCTAATGCTGCATCTCCAATAAAAATTATAGTTGGTTTTTTTGAAGAAAAACAAGCACCAGTTCCAATGCAGGCATTGCTACCCATAAATCCATCATGTCCATACATATTTATTTTCATAGAGTGTATAGATAAAGATCCACCCATCCCGTAAGTACAACCATCCTTTTTACCTTTAAGCTCTTTTATGAGTTTATTTATATCTCCTCCAAACGATAAATAAATGGAGTGACCTCTATGTTGCCCAAAAATTAAAGGTTTTATTTTTTTTATACTGACTATTTCAGCTATCGTGGCTGGAGCGTACTCTTGGCCTGCTGAAAGATAAACTGGAAATTCTATCTCTTTTTTTACAATTCTTTTATATACTTCATTTTCGAAATGTCTGCAGATAGAAGCTCTTTCAAAAACATTTAAAGAAAAATTTCTTTTATTATTAATCACCTAGTAGCTTTCTTTTTAATTTGATTTTTGTTGTCTCTTTTAAATTATTTACAGCGTTCAATCCAAATTTTTTTTCTAATAATTTTAAATATTTAGGGTTAGTATGATATTTATCCCAAGATTTATCTCTAAATGCTAAAATTTCTGCAGCACTTAGATGTTTTGAAGGCAAATTTTGAGTATCGTATGAGTGCTGACTATATCCAGAATACGTTTTAGGTAGCAATACATTATTTTTTTTTGACTCCAAATATAAAGGGCTACCAGGGTATGCCATTGCACTATAAAAGTTAACCATTTCTGTATTCGTTTCCTCTGCAAAATTATAAGTAAACTCTAAACTTTCTTTTGTTTCCTCTGGTAATCCAAAAATATAATTTGCAGCTACGTTTATTCCTGCATCTCTCATTGAATTTATAATGTCAATAATTTTTACATTTTTGAATGCATCTTTATGTACCTCTTTTCTAATTACTGAGCTGGGGTTTTCAATACCTAGTCCAAGCCAATTTACTCCAGCTTTTTTAAGTTTCTCAAGATATTGAGGTTTACAAGTATCAATCCTTGAATAAGCCCAAATATTGAAATTGTAGTTTCGCTCTATAATTAAATCGCATATTTTCATAAAGTGATTTGGGTTCAAAACAAATAGCTCGTCAGCTATTTTGACGTTCTTAACTCCTTGCTCAGCAAAATAATCAAATTGTTTTATTATAAATTCTGGGGACCACCATCTAAAAATATTTGAGTCTTGAGATGAGATATTATCAGAATTGTCAGTTCTATTAATGATATTTATCATACAAAAAGAACATGTGTAAGGACACCCTAGGCTAGTATATAAAGCTGCAAAAGGTTGTTTTTCAGAATTGTTTGACCATGAATGCCATCCTGCAGTTCTATAATTATTTAGAGATGGTAGTAAATCCCAAGCCATGCCAGGAAGATCAATTTCAAGAGACTTTTTGGGGACAACAATTTGAGCTTCATTGATAATAATCTTATTATCCTCATCTTTAAATCCAATTCCCTTTACTTTTTTTAAGTACTTTTCATTATTAAGATCATCTACTGTTAAAAGATTTGAAATAGCATAGACACCTTCATTCAAAGCTATAAAATCAATAGAAGTTTCATTTTTAAGTGTTTCTTTCGGTAGCGCAGAAACATGCCCTCCGACAAATAGAGTTTTTATATTTGAATTTAATTTTTTTAATTCTTGAGAAGTTGCAACCGCGCCTTCCATATTCTGAGACGATGCTGAAGGTTGTTGTCCGTAAACTACAAAACAAGCAATACGTGGTTTGCGGATTGCTATTTCTTTAGCACCTGAAATATAATCTAATTTTTCAACTTCACAATCTAAAATCTCAACTTTAAAGTTTTTTTTTCTACAGTGATTTGCGAGCATGGCAGCCCATATTGGAGGCTCTATTGCAGAGTGTTCGCTACTTAAACCTTGATAAATTTTTTTTGACGCATTTGGATGTATAAATAATATATCTAAAGACATAAACTATTTATACTTTAATAATCTTTATACGCATCATATATTATTTGTTTATTGTCAGTTAATACTTCCACAAATAATGGTTTTTTTGATCTTTTAATTTCTTTTAAAATCTTATCCAAATTATTTGTGCTAGATATCAAGCGATGTTCCATATCAAAAGCTTTAGCTACGTTCTTTAAAATTAAAGTACCGTCACCCGTATCGACTGGATTATCAACTCTTCTGCCTTTGAAAAAAGCATCTGCCCAATTATGCATGGATACATAACCTCCATTATTTATGACAAATAATTTAATATTAAACTTATTGTGTGAAATTGTTTTAAGTTCTTGAATATTTAATTCTAAAGAACCATCTCCAGTAACAGCCAAAATATTAGCTCTAGGCGAAGCAACTGCTGCACCAATTGCTAAAGGTATTGTTAATCCCATTGCAGCATTAGTATAAGAGGAGACCTCTCTTTGACCATTTTCAAAATTCCAAACTTGTCCTCCAACGTAATAATTTGAACCGGCATCTGTAACAAGAATATTATTTTTGGATGAAATTTTTCCTAATCTATCCATAAAGTAATATAAATCCATTAGTTTGTTTTTTTTATTTTTTTTAAATTTTGAAATAATAATAGGATTATTTTTCTTAAAATTTTCACAATTTGAATTCCAATTATCAAACTTTTTCAATTTTTTTTTCTTCAAAAATTTTAAGAAATATGGGATGAAATCCTTTAAATCATGATTCATTGGATAATCTATTTTTTGTCCTTTTTTAGCTAATTCATCTTTTTCAATATCAACCGATATAACTTTAGCTTTTTTAAGTGCATTAAAATCATGTCCAACAAATTGTGGTGAAAATCTACAACCAAATGAGATGGCGAGATCAGAGTTGTTCATTATTTTTTTTGTGAACTTTGTAGCTTTAATTCCAGAGATTCCATAAATGAATTTTTTATTGTGCGATATCAAGTCATTTGTAAATCTAGTAAATATTACTGGAATTTTTAAAATATTAACAATTTTTTTTACAGCTTCGATTTGATTGCTTTGCTTTACGCCGTGACCAAGGATTAAAATTGGTTTTTGTGACTTATTAAATAGATAAAGTATCTTTTCTAGATTATTTTTAATTTTTAAAAATGAATTTTTCTCTTTAGTTTTTTCTATTTTATAACCCCGTAATTTTTTTTCATCTATTTTTGCTCTTTGAACATTTAATGGTATATCTATCCAAACAGGTCCTCTTCTCCCACTAGTTGCCATATAAAATGCTTTTTCCAAAATATATTTAACATCTTTTGGGTTTTTAATTATCTCTGCATATTTAGTTAAAGGTTTTACTATTGGAATTATATTAATTTCTGCAGTTCCAAAACTTCTGATTTGTTTTGAATTAGTGCTATGTGTGGTTTGTTTGTAATCAACTTGACCAGACAAAATAACTATTGGAGATGAGTCAACATAAGCTTCCGCTAATCCTGGTAAAGCATTAGTGGCGCCAGGTCCAGCAGTTACGCATGCTACCCCTACTTTATTTTTTAATCTTGCATAGGAGCTAGCCATGCTAGGGGCTGTTGCTTCGTTTCTAGTGGCGTAATATTTGATACCAGCTAGTTTGACTGCATCGTTAAGATACATTGCTCCGTAACCTGTGAGCATAAAAATATCATTAATTTTTTTTTGCTTTAAAAATTTAACTATAAAATCTACTACCCTCATGCTGAAATATTTTTAACAAAATTCATCTTTTTGGTAGCGAGGGGCGGATTCGAACCGCCGACCCCAGGCTTATGAGTCCTGTGCTCTAACCAACTGAGCTACCTCGCCTCTTAGTGTTCCAAGGTTAAAGATCAAAATAATCAGTCCCTTTTAACATCCTCGATTATCCCACACCCCGGAATCTTTGTCTAGGTCTGAGTGTGCCGAGTGTGCCGAAAATGAGTCCATAGAAATGGACTCTGTACAGCTCGTCCTCGGGCCTTCGGCCCTCGGACTCGCTGGGCTCAGCAATGCTGAACCTAAAAAGGAGTCTCTAAGGAACCCTATTCAGTTTGGACTCAAAATTTGAGTCCACCCCACTTTGAATCATTCTAAGCTTTAGATTATGTGTCATGTAATACAATGATGGATAAAGATGGTAGCAGTGAAAACTATATGGGAGCTTTCACTGTACCTAAGACGAAGTTATTAATGATAAAAGAATCATAACGGAACATGAATCCCGAAACAAGGAACATTTGAACCCCTTTGTTACCTTAAACGGATGAAACATGTGGGCCTAAAAATTTTTCAAAAATTTGAATCAAATCAACATTTTTTGAATCTTTACGGGCCAACTGAAGCCAATTCTCGAGGTAACTATGGGTAACAAAACCTGGTCATCCAGAGCTGTTCAAAACTTTGTAAGATATATAAGAAAGCTGTCCTATCAGTCCTAAGGACAGATAAGACAGAAAGGACAGGTTTATGTCTAAAAGTTATTGTGGTCTAAATTTTTCCACTCACCGCTCTCAATATCCCAATCCTTATATCCAACGAATCTGTAAGAGCCGTAAGCTTCACCGCTGGTTATATCCCCATTGCCCCTGAGTCTAATCATGTTTTTTCTTATTCGGTCTGTATCTTTTTTGCCCGTCAAAGATAATACCTTACAAACATCTTTTGGAAAAATGTCGTGGTCTGCTCCGTGTTTCATGTGCAATGAACCCATGGCCCCGTATATTTCTTTATTATTTTTTCTAACATAATTACCTTTAACCGAACCTCCATATTCATATCTGAAAGTCTCAGCATTCCAATTTAACTCCATTTCAAAATCAGGAATCACTCTTCCCCGACCTCTAAACACAGCTCTGTTTCCATGTTCATCTCTTTCAAGCATCCACATAACATCCGGAACACCTTGATGGCCCACTGACCCCATTATCTTGTCCCACGAATATGTTGCTTTATTAGATGCAGTTTGTTTTGCAAGGTGATGAAGATAAATAATTAATATATTTTCTTCTTTAGCCAACGCATGCAATTTAGAAAGATAATGATAATCCACTTCGTATGCATTTGCAGACTTTGTTGTGAATAATGGTTTTATCTTTTGAAAGGTGTCGATCACAACCATTTTAGCTTCTGGTGTAGAAGCTTTCCATGCAACAATGGATTCTTCCAAACCCTTTCCAATACAAGGACACTGATTCCCCGTGTATATGTCCGGCTTTGGTTTTTGTTTTTCAACTTTCATCTTTTGTATTTTGATTGTCATTGTGTCGTCACTATCTTCTAATGCTAGATATAAAACATCCCCTCTTTCTTTGATGGGTGTACCTAAGAAAGGATTTTTATCTAAACCAAGAGGATTCCATTTTTTACAAAGCTTAAAACATAAGTCTGTAATTAAATTAGATTTACCACTTTTAGGAGGGCCAGCTAATATAACCAGACCAGCTTTAGGTAGAATCTGTCCGATAAGATATTCCATTTTAACTTCTGAATTCATCTTCTCTTCAGTCAAAGCTTCAGCTTTAAAATTAACAACAGTCTTTCTTGCATTGTCTGGTTTAACCTCACCTATCCATCCGATGGCTTTCCTCATGTAATTTACATCAACACCAAACTCTTCAGATAAAGATTTATAACCAAAAGCTTTTTCATTTTTGTTGTCATATGCTTTCAATGCTGAATTAACTTTATGTCTGATATCTTTCCAATCAAAAGCATGTTTCGGGACGCATGCATCAGCAATAACTTTTACATATTCTGTAATCGCCGAATCATTCCAATCCGTGTAATGCTTTAAGCATTGTGTAAGTTTAACGAAAGGTAAATTGTTTGAGTCTATGTATCTTAAGCATAAAGATGCAAAACAAAATTTATTCCACCTTTCAATCATATCAGCCGGAGCTTCAACAGGGTCAAACCCATTTGTTTCTCTCTGCATAACTTTATTTCCATAGAGTTTAGCTGGAGCAAAAGACGGAGCTTTAACTTGTAACCCCACATTTCTTAATTCAGCTATTGTTGTCTTGTCAGGAAATTTTAAAGCCGTTGCAGTGTATCTTCCTTTATAAGTGTAATGTGTAATTCTTGTTCCAACTTTTGTCGTCTCTGTTATTGGAAAGAAAGATGCAACAAGTCTTGATGCATATTCAGAATCACAATCTACAAAACACTCATTTGATTTTTCTAAGTTTGTTCCAAAGCTATTTGTTTTAAATTCTTCAACAGAAAAAGTTTTATTCAAATGATCTTTAGTGAATGGCTCCTTAGAATTATCTTTTAAAGGGACGCAAACACGCCCCTTTTTAAGATATTGAGTTACGATAGGGGCTAGCATCATTTTTTACCGGCCTTATCTATCTCATCCAGCATGAATTGCAGAGATTCTCTTTCCTCAGGTGACAATGATTGAACTTGCAAACTAACTTTTAAAAAATCTACAAGATTAAGAGGAGGTGTAGTGCCAGAGTTTAATCTAACTCTTTCACCTTTTATTTTTCTCAAGGCATTCAACAAAGCTTTCTCTCTATCACCTTGTCTTATGTCGCCTCTCATTTCTTTTTCTATCATTGGTTTTCCTCCTTCATTGATTCCTTAAATGATCGCTGGTCTGCTTTCATTTTTTCACCAACATGTGGAGTGTTTGTTTTCCAATCCCAATCAGAAAGAGTGTCGTTGGGGTCTAGCTGTTTAATTTTCTTTTTTAAACTTTCATTAACCCATTCGAGATACCAGACTTTATTTTCCATCTGCAAAACATATTTGTCATTTTTCATAGTTTGATGCCAAATATTATCTCTGTCATCCATGTGTGACGCATATCTTTTAACAATGTCTTGTAACATCTGAATTATCTTAAGGAGTGTCTTATCGTATGTTTTCACTTTAACCTCCTTTTCATCACTTCAACGAAAGCTTTTTGAATTGCATCTGAAGTTACCGCTGCTGCGATTTCAGATTTTTGTCTTTCATCTTTTTTTATTTCTGAAAGGATGGCTTCGTTTGCTCTTCTGTCTCTATCGTATTTTGCAAGCTTTGCATCATCCTCAGGATTTAATCCAACGAATCTATTTTCGCCTTGATTAAACATAACCTTTGGTCTGCTTTGAAAGTCCAATAATGCTTTCTCTTCAGAAGTCCTAACAACTTTCTTCGTCATCATCACCTCCTCTGAGCTCTTTTATAACTTCACTTAAAGCAGTCATCTGAGATGAAAGAAGTTTCTTTCCTCTGAAGTGAGCTTCGTCTTGTTTGTATTTGCTTACCTTATCAAAATTGGAAAAAGATTTATCACCTTTCCCAATCATTAAGTCTCTGTAAGCATCATAAAGAGTGTCTCTAATTTTAATTAACTCTTTCGTAATTGGATTTTCATTATGTCCAATTTTCTTATTTTCCATGTTTGTCTCCTTTGACAATGTTGTGGAGCTGGTCTGGTAACCAGCTCCGATTTTTTCATGTCAGAAAGGATTTGGACTTATGAAATGAAACTTGTTTGAAAATAAACTTTTATTAGGAAAAAGAATGTAGCCATGGATAATAGCCATACATCTGATGTAATCGTATTGAACACTTTTCTCTTTTCCCTCATTTATTCGTTTCATAAGGTTTATAAAATCCTCTCTTTAAAGCTGGTACCAGCCAGCAGTTTGTTTGATTAATCTTTCGTGATTCCTTGTTCCTGATTCCTGTTTCGGGGTATTGAGGATTCCAAACCTTATGTCGTTAAGATAACATTTTATAAAAATAACGCAAGGCCCCCGGAGGGGGCCAAACATATGAGTCTTTCTTAAGACTCCTTTTTGAATTTTTCCGCCAAATAATTAGGACTTAAAGCCGTATATCTTCTCAACACTTTCCAATCTTTCCAACCTCCTTGTGTTGCAACGGCTGAAATATCCCAACCAGCTTCGAACCTCCTTGAAGCAAATTCATGTCTAAGCAAGTGAAATTTAATTTTAAATCCACACCAGCCACATAATTGTTTCCAATAGAATTTGAATTGGTCTGCATGTGTAGGGAAATATCTTCCATCCACTGATGGGATTATAGATTTTAATGATTCGGTAGCTTTAGGTGACAACCCTATCTTTCTTGTTGTACCATTTTTAGTGTCACGAACTATTGCCGTTGAATTTTTTAAATCAACATCCTTTCGTTTAAGCGACATCAGCTCACCTCGTCTCATCCCTGATTCAAGACCAACAATGACAAAAGCTTTCATCCAATACATCTTTGACCTCGGAGCATGGAGCAAGAGCTCCCGTTCCATCTCAGGTGAAAGTCTTTCATCTGAAAACTCCGGCTCTTTCAATCTTTTAATTTTGACAACCGGATTCACACAACTTATATCCCACTCTGTTTTTGCCGTGTTGAACACAACAGATATCAAAGTTAGATATTTATTTATTGTGGAAGCTTTCATTGTTTTTGCTAATTCATTTCTGAACTTAACAATCTTATTGCTATTGATACGAGCCAACGAATATTGTGCAATCTTAAAAGTTTGTAATTTATTAATTCTGTAAGAATCTAAATCACCCCACTTTCTTGTTTTGCATATTTCGTCTCTGTATCTTGCTAACGCATCATGCAATGAAACTTTCATTGCTTCTGATAAATCTTCAAACTGTCCTTTGTTGATTTTGTTTTCAGAATCCTGTGCGTGCTTATTTGCGTCCGCCCATGTAGCGAAAGATTTATATTCGTGAGGAAATCCTTTCCTACGAATTATCACTTGCCACTTGCCATGGTGTTTTCTAATTGTAGCCATATATCCTTTCTGAGTGTGCCGGATTTGTGCCGGAACTCTGTTTTGGAACTGACTAAAATTATTTTTTCTTAGAACATTTGTTGTGGTTATTAATTAATAACCGGTCACGAGGCATAGATCACGACCCACGACCCCAGGCTTATGAGTCCTGTGCTCTAACCAACTGAGCTACCTCGCCGTTTGATTTTTATAATATATTTACCAAACTAAATCATTAGTTTAGTTAATAGCAAAAGTGATGAAAATATTAGATTTTAAAGAGTTAAAATTATACCAAACACAGTAACTGCTGAAACTGCGGCTACGCTTAGAGCTAAATTTCTGTTTCGCTCTGTTTTCTTTTCCTCATTAATTCTTGATAACAGGTCAGTAAGCTTTACCTTGCTTTGTTGACTCATTTCTTCAACGTTATTTTCGTATTTGTATTGCGAACTCATAAAATAATTTAATCAAAAAAACTTAGAATTTTAAATGAACTTTTTGGTCAAAATGGTCTTGTAAAGGTGATTCGACCCATAATGAATTATTCTTATCAATTTATGATTTATTATGGTTTGTAATACCTAGACGCATTTTTTCAATAATCTCATCTATGTCTCTCTTTTCACAAACAAAAGGGGGCGCAATTATTAGTGCATCTCCAGTTGGTTTTATGTTTACTCCTGCATCATAGCATTTCTTATAAACATTAAATCCTGCTTTGCCTGGTTTATCTCTCATTTTAATGTCAACACCGCCCAACAAACCATAGTTACGAATACTTTCAATACAATCTAGATCTTTTAAGGAGTGTAATCCATCCTCAAAGTATTTTGAGATTTGTTTCACTCTGTTAAAAATATCTTCTTTTTCAAAAATTTTTTGAACAGCAATAGCTGCTGATACAGCTACAGGAATTCCTGAATAAGTATATCCATGGAATAATTCTACTGCTCCATCTGGTGAAGCATCCATAACTGACTGATAAATTTTTTCTCTTACTGCCACTACTCCCATAGGCACAATTCCATTAGTTGTAGCTTTAGCCATTGTTATAATATCGGGTGTTACACCAAATTCCTGAGCTGCAAATGCTGAACCTGTTCTTCCCCAACCAGTGACAACTTCATCAAAAATTAAAAGTATTCCGTGCTTGTCACAAATTTTTCTTAACTTTTGCAAATAATCTTTTGGAGGAATTAAAGTGCCAGTAGATCCTGCAATTGGTTCAACAATACATGCGGATATGTTTTCACCACCTAATTTTTTTGCAATAACCTCTAAATCATCTGCTAGCTCAGATCCTGTATCAGGTTGGCCTCTTACAAACTTATGTTCAGGTAAAAAAGTATGTCTCATATGTTCTACACCTGGCATTAAAATATTTTTAAACTCTTTCGAATTATTTGGTATACCTCCTACAGTCAAGGCTCCGATGTTCATGCCATGATAACCTCGTTCTCTCCCGACAAATTTAAATCTATTCGATTGACCAATTGACCTAAAGTAAGCTACCGCAATTTTAATTGCTGTCTCTACTGCAGTAGATCCACAAATAGTATAAAAAATTCTGTTTAAATCCTCTGGAGTTTTTTGAGCTATCATCGTTGCTAATTCGAAAGATCCACCATAACCTTGTTGAAAAGGCATTGTGTAATCCAAATTTTCTAATTGATTTTTAATTGCTTCGATAATCTCTTTGCGACCATGGCCAAGAGGATTACAATATAATCCAGAACTACCATCAATTAAAGTTTTACCATCATGAGTATGAAGATGAATACCCTCTGCTCTTACTATGATACGAGGGTTTTTCTTAAAATCTTTATTAGACGAAAATGGCATCCAATGTTCATTTAAAGAATTAGGTATTTTTGATTGAAATGAGGTACTCATTATTAAATTATAGCAAAGTAATTTTTTGAATGCTATCTAAATATTATGAGAAAATAAATGAGTAAACTTTTATCAATTTTAATTCTAAGCATACTTTTGTTAAATACAGGTTATTCACTTGTATTAGCTCATCACGCTAGTGAAAAATACTGTTTTGATTGTATGCATAAATATAAAATAGGTGATAAGAAAAATGACACCTACAAGTTTGAGATTAATTTACAAAATAACGATTTATCTAAAAAAGTAGATAAGCAACTAAAAGATAAAAAAACAGGCCTAGTAAGTTATATCTTATTTGAAAATAATAAAATTTTAGTTGATCAAAATAGAAAAAGTAAATACAGAGGAGGTTACTATCCTTCACATTCTGTAGGGAAAAGTTTGGTAAGTCTTGTTACTGGTTACGCTGTATGTGATGGTTATATTAATTCAGTTTTTGAAAATATAGATTACCCAACTGTTGCTAATACTTTATATAAAAATCAAAAATTATTAAACTTACTAAACATGCAAGCAGGTGATGACCCTATTGTTGGTCAAAGATTTTACAGAAAAGATAACAGAATTGATGGTAAAGGAATTAATGTTAATTCAACACCTATTAAATCTGTATTGAAAAGACACTTTGAAGGTAAAACTGGTTATGGTCCTGGCAATCATTATAATTATAGTGCCATGACTACTAATGTAATTATGAATTATGTTATTTATAAAACTGGTGATGATTGGGAAAAATTACTACATAAAATATTTATTGAGGACGCAAAGGTAGAAAAAAGTGTTTATTTTGGAAAATCTTTAGAAAAACACAAATTTAGTAACAAAAAAAAAGGGGAATTCGGTAGATATTCTTTTTATGCAAAAAGATATGACTATTTAAGAATAGCCAAGTTAATAATGGATCATTGGAAGAGTGATACTTGTGTTGGCAAATACTTGAAAACAATCTACGAGAATAGAGTCGATAAGAAAAAAAATAAATATAGTAAGTTTATTGGCAATCATGCTGCAACACAAAGTTATGGAGGTCAGTTTCATTTTGATCCTATAGGGATTGAAAAAAGACCAATATTAATGATGGATGGTTTTGCAGGTCAACAAGTAGTAATTGATTTTAATAAGAACAAAATTATCACTGTTCATTCCACTGATGCACACTATGATTGGTATAGTCTTGTTTATTTACAGTTAGAACCAGACCTTTAATATAAACTTGTTAAAAATAACTAAATGAAAAAACTTAAAAACTGGGATAATAAAACTTGGTTATCATCCATTACGTATATCTCAGAATTTAATAAATTTCTTAAAAACAGAATTAATTTAAATAAAAATTCAAAAATATTGGATATTGGATGTGGAAGAGCAAATATTATAAGTGCTCTTCAAAAGAAATATAAATTTAGAAATAAACCCATAGGGATTGATATTGTTGCAAATAAGGAAGTAAAAAAGAATATTATATTTAAGAAAATCGGTGCATTAAAATATTTAAAGAAAAAAGAAAAATATGATCTTATTTTAATCAAACAAACTATTCATTTTTTTTCTAAATCAAATTTAAATCGTCTTCTAAATCTTGCTCAGAAAAGCTTAAATAACAAAGGTAAAATATTAATTTTTTCACTTAAAACAAATAATAATAAAATACCTTGTTTTAAAAAAATGAGAAAAAATTTAGAAAAAAGTTTAAAAAGAGATGAATTTTTATTTAAGATAATTAAAAAAAACTTAAAAAAAATAAGCTACACATACTTTAACTTTAAAGTAAATATCTCAAAACAAAAATATATAAGAATGATCAGAGAAAGATACATTTCATGCTTATTAAACATGAGTAGTAAAGAAATTAATCAAGGTATCAGTGAAATTAGATTAAAGTATAAAAATCAAATAAAATTCACTGATACCCTAAAATGTATTAGCTATAGAAAATAATTATTTTCCTGGCTCTTTATATGATGAAGCCATTTTCTGAGCAGTCTTAGCTATTTCATTTAGATTTACGTCTTCTAAAATCGTAAAATCTGAAACAGCGCCACTAGAAACAGCAACCATAGCAGCTGCAGCAGCTTGTTCGAAAGTTCCTTCAATCACTGCCATAAAATCATATTTTCCTCTAAGGCCTGAGTATTGAGTTACTTTAGCTCCCACAGAAGCAGCAAGTGCTGATGTAGCAGCTTTTCTGTCGGTAGACGGATTGCTTACAAATCCCCCAAGACCTTTAGCTGTATAACATCCTAATGTATAAAATTTTGCCATTGTTACCTCCTTTTTTTTATTGACCCGGAGCCTTATAAGACATCTTTGATGCTTTTGTTGTAGCTTTTGCAAAATCTATAGCTTCAAGTGCTGATAAGTTTTTCACAGCTCCAGTCGACTCTACCACTAATTTAACAGCAGCAAAATCATCAAAACTAGGAAGATCTGCAACTACACAAAAATCGTATGATCCTCTTACAATATCCATATTATGTAATGTTCCACCCACGCCTTTAACAAGTTTTTCAACTACTGCTTTTCTGTCACTATTTGGATCTTTTAAAAAACCTTGAAAGGCTTTTTCGGTATAGTTTCCCATAATGTACATCTTTGCCATATTATTTCTCCTTTCTTATTTCTCGATCACAACTGTTCCAGAGTGAGGATCTGTTACCCCTAAATCTGATGACAGTTCTTCTAAAGTGTGCCTAAGCGAGTCCAAAAATTCAATCATTTTCGGTCTTGCTTTAGCTATATCATCTTCAGAATTCCATTCACCAATCATAAAAAATTCGTTAGGTTTAGTTTCAACGTACTTTGCTGAAATCTGCCCATCGAACTTTGGCATCTCATCTATTTTTTTCAAATATTCTTCTCTGTTAGATGATTTTACTTTGCATCTAACAATATTCATAAACTTTGCCATTTTACTCCTTAAACGTAAATTTTATCTGCTAGACCGTAACAAAGAATAGCGCTGATAATAACTAAAACTAGTGGAGCATATATTCCATCGTTTCTAGTTTTTTTAGTTAAACCTGTTTTATCAATTTTTAATGTGTAAAAATTTACAACCAATATTGAAACATTCATTATAAAGACCAAGTTAAAGAAGGCCCAAGTAGCCTCTACACCGCCTGATCTTATAAAAGCGATATATATTGCCATTAGAACAGTAGCAATCATGAATGATCCTGCGAATCTTGTGATTAATGTAGCAGTTTTATCCACGCCTCTACCTTTTAGAAATTTTTTAGTATCAAAGACTAATTGGTAAGCGTAACTACCAACTATAATAAAATGTGCTAAGTAAATTATTAAATAAAATGCGTTTCCAAATTTATCGATCATAATTATCTCCTTTTTTTATTAATATGTATTAGACTCTTCACAGATCACTATTGGACTTGATGGGTCAGTTGCAGTTCTTCTATGAACAACTATTTTTTGATGCTCTGAAGAATTATACCATCCAAGAGCTTTCTCCTTACTAGGAAATTCAATAACTACTGTGAGAGATTTTTCATCCCCTTCTTTAATTAGTTTATTTGGAGTTCTCACAAGAAATTTTCCTTCAAATGGTTTTAAAGTATCAGCTACTTTACTTGCATATTCTTTTGCAAACATGTCATTGTCTTTTATTGTGGGCATAGCTACTAAATAGGCTTTTGTCATTTAAACTCCTTTAATGATAATTCCATTAGCTACTGAGTTTGCTAATCGAATAGGTTTAACGGGTTTGTATTCTTCAGAACCATACCATTCTAAAGCTTTTTCATAAGTTGGAAATTTAATTACTACCGTTCTAGGATATTTCCACTCACCATCTATAACTTTATACTCCCCAGCACGTACAAGGTATTCTCCTCCGAATTTTTGAACTGTAGGCACAACTTTACCAACATATTCTTTATAGGCCTCATGATTTTTAACATCTATATTAGCTATAACGTATCCGCTCATATTAACCCGCGTAAATAGTTCTGGATAGTTTCTCAATTTTTTCTTCTGAACCTTTAATTTGTTTATATATAAATTTATTACACTCGGTATTCTTAGATTTATTAAAAGGCTTACCATAAACTTTATCTACGTAAACATTCATACCTTTATTCATTTCATCCTCTTTTACGCCTTCAGACGCAAGATACTCCCTTATTACTTTTACCGAAGCTAAAGCTAATTCCATATTTTTAACTTCAATAGTTTCTGCGGGCAAAACAGCTGTAGCACTATAGTGTCCTAGGCACTCTATTGTTTTTTCTTTTTGAGCTTTTGTTATATGTCCCGCAGCTATTGCTGAGCCCATAAATAACAGAGTTGCAATTAAAATAAATTTAAATTTCATAAGTAAATCTTAATTAAATTTAGAACAGTTTAACTATGTTAAAATTTAATTACAGGTATGCAAATTGTCTACAACTTGAAGATGATTTATTTCCAATTAGGCTTTGTTTTATTAAGAAAACTTTTTATTCCAATTTTTTTATTTTCACTATCAAGCAATTTATAAAACTCTTGTCTCTCTTTTATTAAAGATTTTTTTAAATTATCTTCTGAATTGACTAAATATTTAATAACTTGAAGTGATTTTTTTGGCTTCGAAGAGATTGTATTTAAAAAGTTTAAAGTAAATTCTTTAAAATTTTCTTTAGGAATAATTTGTGAAACAATCCCATACTTCATTGCAGTTTCAGCATCAATAATTTCTCCTGACATTGCTAAATATTTTATATTTTGATTTGAAGTAAATTTTTTTGTTTTTTGTGTACCACCAATACCTGGAATTAATCCTAAATTGATTTCAGGCAAACCAAATTTCGCTTCGGAGCTTGCAATAATTAAATCACTTGAGAGAGCAAGCTCAAAACCACCTCCTAATGCATAGCCCTCGACGAATGAGATAATTGGAATATCGATTTTTTGTAAATCATCAACTTTAGAAAAAAGTTTTTGTTTTTTTGCTTTTTTTGAGTCAAGTTTTTCAAGTTCTTTGATATCGGCTCCAGGCGAAAAAAACTTTGGACCTCCAATTAAACCAATGCATTTAATCTCTTTTGATTTATTCAAATTTTTGGTCGCATCACCAATTTCATTAAGCGTTTTTTGATCTAAACTATTATTTTTATTGTTAGCAATTTCGATAATTGCGTAATTTTCTCGCTTTTCTACTTTAATATTTTTATAGTTCATCAATTAATAAGATATAAATTTCATTATGACAGAGCAACTAATTATATTGGTAGAAATATTATTAATAGACTTAGTCTTAGCGGGTGATAACGCAATTATTATTGGGATGGTTGCTTCAAAATTTGAAGATTCAAATAGGAAGAAAATAATTTTCTGGGGAATAGGTGGAGCTGTAGTTTTAAGAATTATTTTTACTTTTATTACTGCTTATTTATTACAAATCTCAGGTTTAAGATTAGTTGGAGGTATTTTATTACTTTATATTTGCTACAAACTTTATAGAGATGTAATTCAAAATAAGATTGAAGAAAAAAAAATTGAAGTTGATAATTCAAATCTTAAAAAAGCAATTTTTACAGTAATACTTGCAGATGTAACAATGAGTTTAGATAATGTTTTGGGTGTAGCAGGTGCTGCAGGTCATCACTATCATTTACTAGTTTTTGGTTTGGTTTTATCTATTGTTTTAATGGCAGTAGCAGCTAATTTAATTTCTGATTGGATTAAAAAATATAAATGGATAGCATGGTTGGGTTTATTAGCTATATTATTAGTTGCAATAGATTTAATATATACTGATATAAATATTCTATTTTTTTAGAATGAAAAAAGTGATCCTAGCAAATATTACTATAATTTTAGTTTTTATTTTTTTTTTAGAATTGATTTCAAATTTTTTTAAATTATCTAATTTAAAGGGGATAGAGCCAGGATTAATAATTGCTAATGGAGATATTCATCAAATGTTACCTAACAGTTCTGGTATTCAATTTGGTAAAAAAATTTATATTGATCAATATGGTTTTAGAGTTCCATCAAAGGATTTTTTTTATAAAAAAAATAATAAGTCAATTTTTATAATTGGTGATAGTACTGCTTTTGGAAATGGAATTCCTGAGCAAAAAACATTCGTTGGAAAACTTAGAGAGGTTTTTACAAATCTTAATTTTTATAATAGTTCGGTACCTGGTTACAATATCAAACACTTCAAGGCTAATATAGATAAAGTTGATAATTTTGATAATATTAAAAAAGTTTTTTATTTTATTACTTTAAATGATATTTATGGAGGTCAAAGTATTTTAAACTTAACGCAAAATGAAAATTTAAATCATGAAAATATTTCAATTAAAAAAATTTCATTGATAAACAAATTAAATGCTTTTTTGAATAGTAAGTCATATTTTTATATGTTTTTTAAGGGAATTATCACCGATCCATCAAAAAGATATTTTAAGAGCATCAAGAAAAATTACGAAAAAACTGATCTAAGTGAGATGAAAGATTATATCTCAATATTAAATGAAAAATTAAATCGAGAGAATATAGATTTAAAAGTATTCATACTTCCTTATGAATTCCAAACAAGGAACTGTTCTAATGAAAACCTAGCCCCTCAAAATAAAATAAACTTAATTTTAAAGGACTTAAAAGTTTACTATCAAGATTTGACAAATAATTTTTGTAAACATTCTAATCCAAAATCTTTATTTTATAAATTTGATCCAATGCATTTATCTGATAAAGGACATTCACTAGTATTTAACTTAATCAAAGATGAAATATAATTGTAAATTACTTTTTTTAATTTCAATTCTTGTCTTAAATTCTTTAAACATTTATGCTTTAGAATTTAAAGGGGATTTTAAACAAGGCTCGTTTATATTGGGAAAAACTAAGCCTGGAGCAAAAGTTTATATTGATAAAAGAAAAATTAGAGTCTCAAAAGATGGGTATTTTGCTTTTGGGTTGGATAGAGACAGAAAAAACGATGTCAGGATAAAAATCATAAATAACACTGAGGAAAAAAATATCGTAAAGAAGGTATTCAAAAGAGATTATAAAATTCAAAGAATAAATGGATTGCCTCCAAAAAAAGTAACTCCACCTCCTGAGGTTTATGAGAGAATTAAAAAAGATAATAAATTAATTGGTGATGCTAGAGCAATTAATACATCTTATGAGTATTTTAAAGATAAATTTATATATCCATTAGATAAATACGTAGTTACAGGTGTTTATGGTAGTCAAAGGATTTTGAATGGGAAACCAAGAAGACCTCACTATGGAATAGATTTTCATGCCCCTGAGGGAACACCTGTTAAAGCTATGATGGATGGCGAAGTAACTTTGGTACATAAAGATATGTATTTTACGGGAGGCACTGTGATCTTTGATCATGGACACGGTATCAGCACACTTTTTATGCACATGAAAGATATAAATGTTAAAGTTGGTCAAAAAGTTAAACAAGGTCAAATAGTTGGAACTCTTGGTCAAAGTGGAAGGGCAACTGGGCCGCACCTTGATATAAGATTAAATTGGTTTGAGGTAAAACTTGATCCAGTCACAATTTTAAACTTAAATTAATCTAATTCGAATTTATTTTTATAATCCTTTAGCAATGATTTATCTTGATCATCTTTTATCAATAAATAATTTTCTATTGCTAGTATGTCTAAGTTTGTACCCATAAAACAATTGAAAGCATCCTCAACACTGCAAACTATTGGTTCTCCTCTAACATTGAATGAAGTATTAACTAAAACTGGACAATCAGTAATTTTTTTAAATTCATTTATTAAGTTATAATATTTTAAATTAGTTTCTTTATGAACTGTTTGAATTCTAGCTGAATAATCAACGTGTGTAATAGCGGGAATACTAGATCTTTTAATGTTCAGTTTATCTATTCCAAAAAGTTTTTTATCCTTTTCAGACATAGTTATTTGTTTTTCTCTTTTTACGTCTGAAACTAAAAGCATGTAAGGGCTATCATAGTTAAGATCAAACCAATTGCTAACTTCTTCTCTTAAAACTGAAGGTGCAAATGGTCTAAAGCTCTCTCTGAATTTTATTTTTAAGTTTAATTCTTTTTGCATCTTATCAGATCTTGGATCAGCTAAAATTGATCGTCCTCCTAACGCTCTAGGTCCAAACTCCATTCTACCTTGAAACCAACCTACTGTTTTACCGCTGGATAACTCTTTAGCAACAATTGATGAAATTTCGCTTGAACTTTTTTTGGTGTATCTAGCTTTTAATTTTTTTAGTTGATCTTCGACATTTTTTTCTGAAAGCTTAGGGCCTAAGTAAGCTCCTTTCATTTGATCTTTGAAATTTTCTCTAGGTTTTTTTAATTCATGATGCCAGTATGCTAGAGCTGCACCTAAAGATCCACCTGCATCTCCAGCTGCAGGTTGTATCCATATATCATCAAAAATTTTTTGTCTTAATATCATTCCGTTAGCTACACAATTTAATGCAACACCTCCGGCCAAACATAGATTTTTAATTTTATATTCACTAGCAATATTTTTTGTAATTCTAATAACAATTTCCTCTGTTACTGATTGTATAGATGCTGCAATATCCATATGGAAATCTTCCAATAAATCTTTTTTTGGATTTCTCACGGGGTGGCCAAAAAGATCGGAAAATTTTTTATTGGTCATTGTTAAACCTGTAGCATAATTAAAAAATTTCATATTTAATTTAAATGATCCATCCTCTTTAAGGTCCATAAGATTTTGAATAATTAAATCTTTATATTTTGGCTTTCCATATGGTGCTAATCCCATAACTTTGTATTCACCGCTATTCACTTTAAAACCAGTATAGTAAGTAAATGCAGAATAAAGTAATCCTAACGAGTGTGGAAAATAAATTTCTTTTATCATTTCCAATTTATTTTTTTTTCCGATAGCAACAGTTGTTGTTGCCCACTCACCGACTCCATCTAACGTTAAAACAACTGCATTTTCAAATGGTGAAGGATAAAATGCACTTGCGGCGTGGCTATAATGATGTTCTGAAAATTTAATTTTTTTTATGTCCTTAAAGTTTTCATCATGTTGTTTTAATTTGTCAAATAAAAATTTTTTTTGAAAGAGTTTTTCTCTCAACCAAAGAGGCATTGAAAGACTAAAAGATTTGAAACCTTTAGGTGCAAAAGCCATATACGTTTCTAACAATCGTTCAAATTTTAAAAATGGTTTCTCAAAAAAAACTATGTGATCAACTTCATTAAGCTTTAATTTACCTTCAGTTAAAACATAATTAACTGCATTAAAAGGATAACCTGGATCATGTTTTTTTCTTGAAAATCTTTCTTCTTGCGCTGCAGCAATAATCTCTCCATCAACAACTAACGCTGCTGCACTGTCATGATAAAAAGCTGATATTCCTAAAATAGAAGTCACTTAAAAAATTGTATATATAAATGGAGCGACTGCTGATCCTTGGCTCAAAACAATTAAAACACCAAATAATGCAAGAACAATTATGATTGGTAATAACCAATATTTTTTTCTCTCATTTAAAAATTCCCAAAACTCTTTTAAAAAATCAATCATTAAAACTGCTTATCCATTGTTCCTAAATGCTTTTTTCTCTTAATCCAATAACTTTTTACATTATTGTTAAATTTCATTTCTATCAAATCTTTACCAAATAATCTTACTAATAAACTTATTGGAGTGAGTATTAAAAAATAAACAACTGCCATAACAATTGGCGCTATTATTTTTCCTAATATTTCTCCAAATTTTATCCAAAGGTTATTTAATGGTGATAGCAATTTAGAATTTAATAAACCTAAAATTATAAAAATCACAGAAATTATAATTAGATAAATATTTGGACTCATTTCGTTTGTAAGCGGCCATAAACCAAAACCTAAAAAAACTAAAAAAAACAATATTCCAAAACTTCTATTAGATGATTTTTTGTGCATAAATTTTCATTATAATTAGTATTCTTTTCTTCATATCATTTAAATTAGTTTTATGTAAAGTAGAATTAAATTAAGGTAAAGCACTATGGAACTCTTAGAGTTAATAGATTTAGAACTAAAAGATTTTACATTTTTTTGCAGTGTCATACTATTAGCCTCTTTTGTTAGAGGTTTCAGTGGATTTGGTTTTTCTGCATCTAGTGTTTCTTTATTGTCTTTTATTTTACCTCCAAAAGAAATAGTCCCTATTATTCTCTTATTAGAAATTATTGCTAGTTTTTTCATGATACCAAGTATTTGGAAAAAAATTAATTGGAAGTTTGTATTATACTTACTCTTAGGTGTTCTACTAGGAACACCATTAGGAATACATTTGTTATCAATTCTTGACCCAAAAATTACTCATTTAATTATATCTCTAACAGTTCTTATTTTCGCTTTTTTATTATTAAAAGGTTATAAAAATAAGAAACTTAATCACAATTTATCAAAATTTTTTGTTGGTGGTGTAGCTGGAACTGTTAATGGGTTTGGAACACTAGCTGGTTTACCTATTGCTCTTTATTTTTTGATCATAGCTGCTGAACCTGCTGTTATAAGAGCGTCTTTAGCTGCTTTATTTTTCTTTACAGATTTTTATGCATTATTTTTGGCATACTTTGAAAATATTTTGAATTACAAATTGATATTAAGAACTATACCTTTGATTTTTATTGTTCCAATCGGGGTGTTTTTAGGAACAAAATTATTTACTGGAAGTTCAAAAGAAAATTATAAAAAATATGTTCTCTACTTTTTAATTGTAGTTTCAATTTTTGGATTAATAAGAACTTTAATCTAATTTTTTTTAATTAAAAAAACATACCTATATTTGCTCAATAATTGTCTGCCCCCAGCACCTATGACACCTAAAACGATAGCTATAAGTATTGCCATTGATCCGTAAAGAAGTGGATTATTATCTGATAATTTTGAGATAAATTTTGAAAAAAAATTTAGATTTTCGAAATTCACGATTTCAGCGTTTTTTAATTGCCTTACGCCCTCATAAAAAAAAGTGTCATAGGCAATCGCTATTGCGACAGCACATAGCAACATGGCAAATAATGTTTTTAAATGTGAGCTATCTAAATATTGTCCAATTTTCTGACCTACTTGTACTCCAATTATCGATCCTATTACTAAGATTATAACTAAAATCAAATCGATAGAGCCATAATTAAATGCATGTAATATTGTAACTAATGCACTTATAAAAACTGTTACAAATAAAGATGTTCCGGGTATAAATTTTATTGGCATACCTATTAAATAAATCATTGCAGGCACCATTAAAAAAGCACCTCCCACTCCTATTAATGCTGCTACAAATCCCACTATAACACCAAGCAAGATTGGCGTAAAAGCACTCTCGTAAAGTCTTGACTTTGGAAATCTAAGTTTAAACGGTAAACCATGTATCCAATAGTGAGTATGTAATTTTTGTTTTAAAACTAATTTTTTTCTAGCTCTATCAATTTCTTTGGCTCCTTCAATGAGCATCAACGTACCGATAATTGCAAGAAGATACATGTACGATAATGAAATAATTAGACTTAACTTCCCAGTTTCTTTAAAAAAAGTAAATGTAATAATACCTAAAATAGTTCCCAGAACACCACCAATAATTATCATCGTGCCCATTTTATAGTCCAAAGTATTTTTAAACCAGTGCGTCATTGATCCAGATACTGAAGTTGCTAATATATTATTTATTTCATTTGGAACTGCATAAACTGGTGGTATTCCTAAAAATATTAAAAATGGTGTCATCAAAAAGCCTCCGCCAACACCAAATAAACCTGAGAGAACTCCGACTGCAAAACTTATAAATAAAATTGTGATTATATCTATGTGAACTTGAACTATAGGAAGATAAATTTCCATCTATTAGTTTTTAAATGAAATCAATTATTAAATCAAATCAATTCGAATTTCTTAAACAATTTATTCCAACACAATATTTAGAGAACCTAGATTCTTTCAGATTAATTATTTTTTCGACGTGATTTTTATCAATTTCTTTTCTTTGTATTTTGACTTCTAAAATTATTTTGTTTATTTTTTTTGGATTTCTAAATTCTTTTGATGGATTAAAAAATTCAATATTTTCATCCATTGTAATTCTACCAAGATCTTTTAACTCGTAATAGCTTCTTAAATATTTTACTCTAATTTTTTGATCAACAATATTGTTTATTCCCATACTTTTTAAAGTTTTGTGAAGCTCAAAGCTATTAAATTGAAAATTTTTTAAAATAATTTTTTCTCTGTGATAATTTTTTGTTTTTTTAATCTCTAAATTGCTTGGTTTTTCGTTATTATAACCTCTCAGTCTTATCTTAAATCTGGGCGTTACTCCCTCCTCACTTAAACTAAAGAATTGTAAATCTTTTGTATCAAAATAAATACTTTCGACTATTCTATCTGGAAAAATTTTATTTAAATGATTTTTATTTATAAAATTAATTTTTTCTTTTTTATTAATTATAAACTTTATTTCGTGTCTTTTTTGATTATCTTGGGGAGTATTCATTAAAATTAATTTTGTTTTAAAATATTGATCTCTGATAATCTATCAAGTTGTTTAAGGGTATTATATTGATTGCAGTTAAGACTTTTTATATTCAGTTTAGATCCTTTAAATTCTTTTTTTTTATTATATGCAGCTAGACAAATATTCATATTATTCATAGCTACATTTTTTACATTTGTTATTGCGTCATCTTTAGATGCTATACCAATATTACTATACATTATGACACCGTTATGCATATTTAACTTTGATCTTTCTCCAACTGATAAACCTTTATCTCCACAATTTTTTAAGTTTGCATTAATTATTTCATATTCGCCAAAAGAAAAATCTATACAATCATTTTTGGCATTATTTACTTTTAAATCATTTATTTTAATTTTAGAAAAATCTAAATCTAAAGCATCAAAATAAGAATTATCTATTTGAATTTTATTAATAATTCCTGAAGAGTTTTTTATATTAATTGAATCTTCACAGATCATATCTGAGCTTTTAAGGATTATATTTTTAAAATTAGTGTCAAAGAAATTTACACAACCAGTTAATAAATTTTTATCATATCTGATTTCATTAATTTTATCTTTTTGAAAATTGAATTCTCTATTAAATTCAAAATTTACATTTTCAAAATTACCTTGAATAAAAAGCTTAGCTTCACTATTTAAAAAATCAAATTTCAAGTTTTTGTTTTTTATATCTTGCTTTATAAAATAATAAGTCCCTTTTTTATTAATTTTAAATTCATCGTTTACATTATCTAACCAAATAATTGGCATTTCATTATTGAACGTACCTAGGTTTATTGGAAATGATTTAAAATTATCAGTAAGTTTAAATCTTCCACTTTCTGAAATAAGTTTACTATAATTCAAACTGTCAATCTGATTACATATGAGAATTTCATTATTACTAATATTAAGTTGGCAGCTATAAAAGTTATCATTAAAGATAAAAGAATAAATTATTACCTTTTCATTATTTTTTAAAATTTCTTTTTTATTTACTTTATTTTTCTCTAGGTAATTAATAATTTTATTCTTAATATTTTCATACTTTACATCTTTTTTGTTATCTAATGTTTGATTGGGAAATGAATTTCTTAATTGATTTATTTTATTCTCACTTAAGTGGAGTACATCACCTAAAACACACTCTTGCATTCTGGTTAAATTCTTACTTGTTAAATTTTTGTAATCTTTTTTAAAACTTGATAAAATTTCAATATTTGCTTTTTTTTGACAGTCTGTTTTTCCCGGCAAAAATTGAACATTCCCATCATAATAAAGTGGTACAAATATTTTCTTATAAGGTATGTAAATGTACTTTCGATTTATAGTAGCTAAACCATGGTAAGCATATTTTTTGTGAATTGTGGTAAAAAAATCTTCATTAATTACTTTTTTATTAAAATCTTTATTGGCTCTCAAAGCTATAGCTTCTGAGGCAATAAAATTTGAAATATCGTTTTTAAGAAAATTATTATTATCTATTACAAATGAAGAAGTGAAAAAGTTATTGTAAATTTCTTTTTCTTCTTTATTGAGATAAAAATTAAAATCATTAGATTTTAAAATTACTGTTTCTGTAAGATCATTTCTTTCTAAAAACTCTTTCGTTGCATCTTCTTGAAAAATTGCTTTATAAATATTCCCGTTTAAATTTACCTCTACCATTCTTGTGTAAAGTGAGGGAAATCCTAAATAGTCGAGCATTAATGTCCAAAAAACCTCGTTCTCACCTTTTCTTGTTTCAGGCAAAAAAAGATTAAATCTTGTTACCCCGTTAAAACTGTCATCTAATATTTTTACTTTTAGGCTTGTTAATGGAGGTCTAAGATGATCTTTCCAATCTCCTAAAATTCTTATCTCTGAGTTAATCAATTTTTCATCTGTTAAAATTTTTGCTTTGACCCATTTCTTATATTTTTTTTTTATATTTTTTTCGCCATAAATTTCACCATCTGTGTAGGCTCTCATGGACCTTCTTAAATATTTATTATATTCAGAATTTGATAACTCAAATTGAATTGAAGATGGAATGTTTAAATTTTTTGAAAAAGCTGAATTAGAATATAAAAAAATTACTATAAAAAATTGTGTGATTAAAAAACATTTAATTATTCTCATCAAGATCAACATTATAACTATTTATCTTGGATGACCATTCATTTAAAAATTTATCTTTATCGACTGACTTATCAAAAATCATAAAACCAGATATATCATATTTGTCACCCTCGTTTTTTACTGAGTAATTTCTAATGTTTTTATCACTGGTAATTTTCTTAAAATCATTTTCCTTCATCAGACCATGAAAGTTTAGTGATAATTTCCCATCACTTCCTGATGAATTATCTTTTATTAATGAAAAACGTCTGATGAAATAAGGTAATATTGACAAAAGTATTATTAAAACAACTGTTATGCTCAAATCGACTTTGGCACTTATTCCAATAGTAAGTAAGCTAAAATAATGAACTAATTCATAAGGAGTTCTTATTGGAGTTCTAAATCTTACAATAGATAATGCACCGATCATTCCGATACTTAACGCGATATTAGACCCAATGACTGTAGTAATAACCAAGCCAATCACAGGCAAAGTTATTCCAACATAGATATTAAAATTGTTACGCAACCATTTGTAGCTGAACTTAGAGTGAACGTAAGTGACTATTAACCCACCTAATGCGCAAAAAATAATTTTTATTAGTAATAAAAATAATACAATATTTTGCGCTGATAATTTTTTATATGCTAAAGTTATTACTTCAAGCAGTTCCTGCATTTAATTATTTTCTCAATCTGTAAATTTCTAAGCAGCTTGTTTAAGTCTATGCTTAGAGGTCATTCCACTTAAAAAATTCCAAAGATATCTAGCAGTTAATAAAGAAGCTATTTCCGCTTTTTCTTGTTCTTCTTTCGATAAACTATCTAATAGCTTTTCACACTCAGCTCTATGAATTACATCAGCCGATTTATGCGCTTCAAAAAACTCCAGACCTTCTTTTGAACTTACCCCATAAAATTTTTTAAGACCTTGAATTTTTGTTTCTGCTATTTCTGGAATTTGTCGTTCGTAAGTGTATAAAGAGGCGAGACCTTCCGCGTATGATTTTCTTGCTTGAGAAAAAAAATTATCAATCATATCTTTTGTAAACCAATCAAGTTTTACTTTTTCAATTTCTTTTTCATCAGCTCCTAAGGCTTTAGCAAAATTTTTCCATAGCTTAGGATGATCTCCATCTTTGTTTTCTTCATCTTGTAAGTTTTCTAAAAGAATTCTTCTTTTTTCAATATCTTCACATATAGAATGTGTAGCGCTGATATATCTTGGGAAGGCTTTAACGTGCTGATAGTATTGCTCAGCATAATCTTTAATAATCTCTCTAGTTAATTTTCCCTCGTTCCAATAAACTTGGTAAAATGGGTGTTTAAGTAAGTGAAACTTGTCTAACTTTTTTCCTAGAATTGATGAAAACATATTTTCTCCTTTGTTATCTAAAGCCTATTAAAAAAATTAAAATGATTAAATAAAAAAATTATCCACAATTTTGAGTTGTAAATGAATGATGTTCACGTTTTGATTCACTTTTGATTCACTTAGGGACTCAATTTACAACCTTAGATAGTCTTATCCACAGTTACCAAAGGCTTTTCGTCTATTGGAAGGTGAAGAGCTGTGGCAACAAATGATAAAACTATAGCTAAATACCAAGCATAATCGAAACTTCCAAATTGATCGTAAAAATAACCTCCAAGGTAAGCACCCAGAAATGATCCAAATTGATGATTAAGGAATACAATACCAAAAAGAAGAGTTAAATTTTTTGTTCCAAAAATTTGAGCAACGATACCGTTAGTAGCTGGTACGGTAGCGAGCCATAATAAACCGAAAGATGTACCAAACAACACAGCAGACAAATTTGAGGCTGGTAAAAAAATAAATAGAATTAATGTTATCCCTCTTAAGAAATAAAGCCCACTTAAAAGTATCTTTTTACTATATTTATCTCCTAAGTAGCCCATTACTAATGTGCCAATAATATTAAAAAAACCAATCAATGCTAGAATAGCCATCCCTGTCCAATCTGCTAACCCTTTATCTTGAACATATCTTGGGACATGAGTAGCTATTAAAGTAATTTGAAAACCACAAACAAAAAATCCTAAAATTAATAATCTAAATCCTTTGTGGGCGAAAGACTCTTTTAAAACTTCTTTTAAGCTTCGATTGTCAATGTTGGTATTATAATTTGACACTTGAGTTTTGGGAAGTTTTACAAAAAAACCAGGTATACACATAAGAAATAAAATAATAGAAAAAATAATAAAAGACGTTTGCCAGGTAGACATATTTTTAAAAATATTTGCAAGAATAGGAAAAATAAACATTCCTAAACCTCCACAAGCTGTAACAATACCTGCTGCTTTACTTCTATTTTCATTTGGAAAATGTTTTGAAATCATTGGAGTGAGAATGGTTCCAGCAGCTCCTGCTAAACCCAAACCAACAAGTAATCCTAAATTAATTTGTAACCACATGCCTGAAATGAAGTTATTTCCCATTAGTAGCATTGATATCGAATAGAAAATTAAAGCAGGAACGATTACAACATATCCACCTAATCTGTCAGAAATTCTTCCAAAAACTGGAGTAAAAATTCCCCAAAAAATTGCGTGAACTGCAACCGCTAATCCAAATTCTGTATTTGACGTTCCTCCAGTTGTCTCAAATTCACTTGAGTAAAGTCCAAATGTTTGTCTGACACCCATAGTTACGCAGACAACGAAACATGCTGCTATTAAAGCATAGAATGCAGTTTTATTAGGAAAAAAATTTTTCATTACTTGATTTTTTTTAAACCATTTTTAAGATCATTAATTAAATCTTTCGGATCTTCTAAACCAATATGTAATCTTACAATAAATTCATCTTTATTAAATCGGTAAAATTGACGTCCTTTCAAATATTCATCCTTTTTGTTATGTTTTAAATCTTGAAGTATAGCTAAGCTTTCAAAACCGCCCCAGCTATACCCTATGCCAAATAATTCTAAAGAGTTAACAAATTGTATTACAGAGGACTTTTTTTTGCTTTTAATAACGATTGAAAGCAAACCAGTTGCTCCAGAGTAATATTTTTTCCAAAGTTTATAATTTTTTGAAGAGGGATTGTGAGGGTAAAGAATTTCTTTTATTTTCTTTTGTCTTTTTAGAAAAGCAATAATAGCTTTTGTGTTCTCACTATGTTGTTTTAATCTTATATCTAAAGTTCTTAAACCTCTAATGATCAAATAAGCCTCATCAGCTGACATTCTGTAACCCGACAATTTATAAAAGAACATAATCTTTTTAAAAACTTTTTTATTTACAGCCAGAGAACCACCCATAGCATCCGAATGACCTGAAAAATATTTTGTAGCAGAGCAAAAAGACATATCGAAACCTAATTTCAATGGCTTAAGATAAAGTGGTGTTCCCCATGTATTATCTAACAAAGTAAAAATTTTTCTTCTTTTAGCTAATTGAATTATTTTTGATAAATCTTGAAATTCAAAAGTATTGCTTCCAGGATTTTCAACCAATATCATCTTGGTTTTTTTTGAAATTTTTGATTTTAAATCTTCAAATGAATCTGGATTATAAAACTTTGCATTAACATTAAACTCCTTCATAAGTTCTTGAGAAATTTCTTTGGTTGGTCCATAAACATTATCTGAAACTATAATTTCGTCTCCAGGTCTACATAAAGACATCAAAGCTAAAGCTAACCCGCCAAACCCTGTTCCCGTTAAAAAAACATGATAAGCATGCTCTAATTCTTTTAAAATATTCTCTAGTTCTATTGTTGTTGTGCTGCCATATCTTCCATACGTATAATGAGTTATTTTTTTATGTTTTTTGATTTTTAGCTCATGCTGATACATTTCTTGCATTGTTTTAAATAAAATAGTGGATGCTCTAGTAACTGGAGGATTAGCAGATCGATTTACGTTATCTTTAGTTGGGTGTTTTAAAAATGTGCTAGTAGACTTTTTCATAAAATAAGTATAATTGAACTTTATATACAACTTAACTAATTAAGATATAAAAAAGGAGGCAAAAATATGGGTTATCCAAAAAAGCACCGTGGCAGAAGAAAAATTGGCTCAAAAAAAAGAAGAGCTAGAAAAAGAAATAAAAAAAAATAATCAAAAATAAATATTTATGAATGAAATAACTCAAATCCGGAAATTGAGTTTGTGGATCTTTTTTCTACCACTTATAGCAATAAACCTTTGTCTACTAATTTCTCAAAACCCTCTTATTTTAGATAATACAATTTTTAAAGTTGATATGATTGGGAGATCAGGATTCACTATTCCTTATCTTGACGGAAGCTTATCAATAAGTAGAGCGTCACGTACTTATCCTCAATATTTGATATTTAAACCTGCAATGATAGTCACTGCTATATTACTTTATTATTACTGGATAAATAATAATTTACTCATCAATAAATATAGATCTACAAATATTAGTTATAAATTTAAAACTTTTGGAATTTTATCGGCAGTTTTTTTGGTTATTCATTCAATATTTTTAGGAATTAAATTTGATATTCAATTATATAAACTTTTTAGAAGAGTAATTTTACTTCTATTCATCATCTTTGAAATTGTTGCCCAAGGAATATTAGTTTATCATTTAATAAAATTAAAATCTCAGTTACTTAATTTAATAAATAATAAAATTTTAATTTTAAAAATTATTTTAGTAACTATTTTAGCAACAGTTGCAATTTTGAGTTTACCTTTACTAGTCAGCAAAGGAAATACTCACTTTAAGCATGCATTGGAGTGGAACTATTTTGTTGGAGTAATATTATTTTATTTATTTTCAAGGTTTTTCTGGAAGAGAACCACATAAATTTCTAGGCTTTCGCCCAGAAATTTAGTAGTTTTGGCTCGTCGTTGTAGGCGCTACCGCCAAGCCATCCCGATGAACTATTCTAGCGCTACTAGGTTCACCTTTCTGCCCTTTAAGCTTGAACCTCTCGGTTTTTCCTTAAATGGCCAGTTAAGAGTTGCCTCTTAATTAGTTAAATTACATCACAAACATACAAATAAATGTATCACTTAATACGTGTCCGATTTTTGATTGTTAATTAAGTGGATAAATAATTATTAAAAGTCTTGTCTATCCAACCACCACCAAGAACTTTATCCCCAACATCATCTTTCAAATAAAAAACACATGCTTGTCCAGGAGAAATTCCAGTTTCTTTTTCTAAAATCTCTACTTCAGCATGGTTGTTTTTAAAATTGACCTTTGATTTTAATAATCTTCCAGTTGATCTAACTTTAATTTCAATAGTTTTCTCAAATTCTTTTTTCGAAGCTAAAATATTTAGATCTCTTAATTGAATTTTTTTAATTTCCAAGTTTTTTTTTTCACCAACGACAATAGTATTTTTGTCCGCATTAATATTAATAACGTAAAGAGGATTTTCATTAGAAATTTTAATACCTTTTCTTTGACCTATTGTGTAATTAATAATTCCATCATGTTCTCCAATTTGATTGCCTAGTAAATCTATTATCTTTCCTTTTTTAAATGACTCTGGTCTATATTTTTTAATTACAGAACTATAATCGCCATTGGGAACAAAACATATGTCTTGACTATCCGGTTTGTCGGCTACATTTAAATTTAATTTTTTTGCTAAGGACCTAGTTTCATATTTTTCTATTTCGCCTAAAGGAAATCTTAAATAATCAAGTTGCTCTTGAGTTGTGCTAAATAAAAAGTAACTTTGATCCCTATTATAATCCTTGGCTCGATACATATTTGCATGTCCATTTTTTTGAATTCTAGAAACATAATGGCCTGTTACTAAGGCGTCTGCTTTCAGATCTTTGGCATATTTAAAGAGATCTCTAAATTTAACTGTTTGATTGCATTGAACACAAGGAATCGGGGTTTCTCCAGCAGCATAACTATCTATAAATGAATCAATTACCTCTGATCTAAACTTTTTCTGATAATATAAAATTTCATGATTGATATTTATCTTTTCTGAAACTCTTTTGGCATCCATAATATCTTGACCGGCGCAACATTGTCTTCCTTCTTTAGACTGTTTTGTATCATCGTAAAGCTTTAGAGTGATACCTGTAACGTCATATCCCTCTTGCTTCATTAACGCGGCAACAACTGAAGAGTCAACTCCTCCTGACATTGCTACAACTACTTTGGTTTCTTTTTTAGGTTTATTAATTCCTAGAGTATTCATAGTAATGAGTATATAATATATTTATTATTTATTTTCCATAATGCTTATTGATTTTGAACCAGGTGATTATGTTAAAAATCCTGCAAACAAGGACTGGGGTATTGGACAGGTTCAATCAATCATAGGAAATAAAGTAACAGTTAATTTTGAAAACTATGGGAAAAGAGTAATAAACATTGAAAATGTCAAATTAATAAAAATAGAAAATGAATAGTAATGATCTTAAAGGAATAGCGGAAGGTTTAATTGATGAGTTTAATTATGCCGCAAAAGAGTCAATTAGACTTTATGAAGAAGGTTTAAAAATACAAATTAAAGATGACAAATCTCCTGTAAGTAATGGAGACTTAAGAGTGAATGATTTAATCTCTAAAAAAATCTCGAAAATAACACCTGACATACCTATTATCTCGGAAGAAACTGTAGATTTAAGTAAAAAAAACAATTCAAAAATTTTTTGGCTTATTGATCCTATTGATGGAACAAAAGAATATATTGCCGGAAAAGATGAGTACACTTTAAATGCAGCATTAGTGATAAACAAAGTGCCGATATTAGGTTTAGTTGGTGTCCCAAAAAAAGATAGACTTTTTTTTTCTTATGCACCTGGAGAAAGTTATTTAATTGAAAAAAATAAAACAATAAAAATCAATTGTGAGAAAAAACAACCAAAAAATAAAATAGTTGCTTTATCAAGTGTTATAAAACCATCTGATATAATTTTAAACAAGTTAAAAGAGTATAATGTTACCTCAATTGTAAAAATGGCTAGTTCTTACAAATTTTGTGTAATTGCAACTGGTGAATATGATATTTATGCTGCTAGAGAAAGAGCAAATGAGTGGGATTACGCTGCGGGACATGCTATTGCTCAAAATGCTGGAGCAATAATTAAAACTTTAGAGGAAAAACCTTTTTTATATGGGAAAGAAGATTACAAAAATCCAAGCCTTTTAATTAGAAGATCGGAAAATTTAAATGATTAAAACTATACTAATTATAATTTTATCTGTAAGTTTTTTTGGAATATTATTTTTCATTCTAGTTCGAAATGCTCTTAAAAGAAAACTTGACATTTTAGTGGAGGAGGAAAAAAAAAGGAAATCAGATAATTTTGATTAATTTTTTGAATTCTTCAGCATCAAGATCTAGAACTCTTTTAGATAAATCAAAACTAAAACCACCTCTAGCTAAAATTCCCATATCTTTTTTATAGAATAACTCTCGATTACTTTCTGGCCTGATAGGTCCTATTCTCCGTCTTTTACATAATTTTAATGCTGATACAAAATCAGGCTCGATTTCATTTTCTTTTATTTTATCAATACTTTGTTTTACGTATTTATCATCAATGCCTTTACTTCTAAGAGATTGATTAATCTTATTCAAAGAGTAACCTCTTCTTAAAAACATTCTAGCTTTTGAATCAGAATACATTTCATCATTTAAAAACTTATTCTTTTCTAAGTTCAAGACTATTTCGTCAATAATTGAAGTTACTTCCTTTTTAGATTTGCTTCCTTTAATTTTTGTTAAATATTTTTTAAGTAAGTAAACTTTTAATTGTTGTTTGGAGGGGCTATACTTTTCAAGATAAGAATATGCTAAGTCTTTTAAATTAGTAGTTAGATCTTCAAAATCACTTTTATTTGATGTGGGATTCATTACTTTAATATACTATATTATTTTGAATGATAAATAATCTATTAGCTTTAATAAATTCTGAAAATATTTATTTGTTAGCAAATTGGGGTGTAATTCCTTTTTGGATTTTGTTAATTCTATTTCCAAATCATAATTTAACAAACTTTTTTGTGCAATCAGTTATTGTTCCTTTAATTTTAGGAATTGGTTACGTTTATTTATCCTACAATCTTTACTTAGAAAATAATATTTTCGATGGTTTTGAGCTTTATAGTGGATTAGATGGATTGTATTCAATGTTTGCAAATGAGAATTTATTACTAATTTTCTGGCTTCATTTTCTCGCTATTAGTTTATTTGTGGGAGCTTGGATAGTTAGAGACGCAAGAAAATATTTTATTCCAAAAGTTGTTACTATACCAACACTGGTTCTAACTTATTTTACTGGACCAGTTGGGCTTTTAATTTATTGGTTTTTAAGAATTTTCTTTTCTAAAAAGATAAGCTTTAATGATTAAACCTTTTGATTTTTATTTTGATTTTGTAAGTCCTTACTCTTTTCTCGCACACAAAGAAATTAGAAAAATTGAGAGAAAAACTTCTATAAAGGTAAGATATAAACCAATACTTTTAGGAGGCCTACATAATTTACATGGTATCAAAGCACCAGCTTTTATTCCTGCAAAAGCAAAGCACATGATTAGAGATTGTAAATTAATAGCTGAAAGAAATAACACTAAGTTTAAATTTAACTCTTATTTTCCTATAAGAAGCTTAAACCTTATGCGGGGTGTTTTTGTTGCTGAAGAGGATAATTTTAAAAGTTATTACATAGATAGTATATTTGATGCCATTTGGCAGGACGGATTAAATATGAATGATGAAAATATTATAATCAAAGTTTTAAAAAATCTTAATGTTAATCCAAAAACCTTTGCTTTAAGATCAACCTCTTCTTCTATAAAAGACTCCTTGAAAAAAAGAACAAGCGAAGCATATGAGAAAGGAATATTTGGAGCTCCAACGTTTGTGTCTAATAACAAAATTTTCTGGGGTCAGGATAGAATTGAGTTTGCTATAAAAGAGGCGAGTAAATAAATTATTTTTTTTCTTTTTCTATAACTTTCATACCAACATTTTTTAAAGCATCAAATCCACCGTCAACGTGGGCTACATTTTTAAAGCCCATATCAACTAAAGATTTGGCTGCTAAAGCTGAACGAAAACCTGCTGCACAAAATAAAACCATTTTTTTAATATCACCAATTTTATTTGCATTGTAATATGAACTATTGGGGTCTAACCAAAATTCTAACATACCTCTGGGTATGTGTTTTGAATTTTCTATTGTTCCCTCATTCCACAGTTCACGAATATCTCTGACATCGACCAATGTAATTTCTTTGTTATCAGATAACTTTTTAACTTCTTCTGGACTTAGGGTTTCAATGCTTTTTTTAGCTTCTTCGACTAATGTTTGGGAAGATTTTATATTCATGGTATTAAAATACATATTCATGAAAGAAATTAAAAGCAGAAAAAAATCAGGTTTTTTTAAAAAAGTATTCGTTAAAATATGTCGGATACTAGGTTACGAGCTAATAGATCAAAGTTCTCTTGAATTTCCTGTTTCTAACAAAAAAAGCGATGATACATTGAGTGTTCCAGGTGTAAAATCCTTCTCTTTAGGTGTAGGTGAGTTTCCTATAACAAGAAAAGTTCAAGGTATCGATATTATAGTAAAAACATGCACTAGCGTTCAATTAGTAACACAAAATAAAAAAAGAATTTTTGAAAAAGAAAAATCAGAATATACATTTAGATCATTACAATCACTTTATAAGTCTGCTTTAGATCTTAAAAAAAAATTTCCAAAAATTTTTATTCAATTCACTATTATTGATATTGGTTCTGAAGAAAAAAGTAAAAATAAATTAATTTCATTTGTTAAAAATTTTCCTTTAAAGTTTATAGATCTTGATAAAAAAAAAATTAATATTGAGCCAGTAACTATAAATAAAAATAACGAAATAATTGAGAGAAATATGGCTAAGACGATGAGATCAATTTATGAGTCTTTTGATCAAGGTCAAAAATGTAAAGATTTAGTGTATTTTGTTGAAGATGATTATATTCATAAAACTGAGTCTTTAGCTGAAATGGTATTTGCTTACGAAAAATTCTCTTCTATTTTTGAAAGAGAGTTGTTTATGCTTTCAACCGATTATCCTTATCTATACAAAAAGATGGAGAACTCAAAAATTCTTGTTGGAGAAAAATATCATTGGAGGACTGTTAAAGAATCTTTATTAACTTTTTTAACAAGCAATCAAATGCTAGCCAAATATGAGAAAAAGCTTTTTGATATGGCCAAAAATGAGAGTAATCCATTTGAAAAAAATTTACACGAAATTTTCGATAAAGAGCTTTGTTTTTCACCGTTGCCCTCTTTAAGCATACATTGCTCAAACGTAAATTCTGTTTTTGGTTTATCTCCAAATATAGATATAAAAAAATTGTGGGATGATAATAAAATCTAATTAATTAAGGGCTCATTTAAGAGCCCTTAATCTGTATTTGTTAGTCTCTAATTGAATAAGCTGTAACGCCTACTTCTGCTTTATCAGTACCAAGTTTCTCAGCAGCTTTACTTATTCTCAATCCAATTGTTGATTTGAGTAAAGTGAAGGTAATCCACGATAATCCAAAGCTGAAGATACAAACTGAAGCTGTTCCAATAAATTGAGTTCCAAACGATGTATCAGAGTTAGTTAAAGGAACCACTAGTGTTCCAAATATTCCAGCGAACATATGTACTGGAATTGCTCCGACTACATCATCTAAGCCGTAGCTCTCTAACATTTTTGTACCAAAATACATTATGATTGCTCCTATAGATCCAATAAACATAGCTGTTATTGGTCCTGGTGTTAGAGGTTCTGCTGTTATGGCAACTAGTCCTGCTAATGCACCGTTAAGCATCATTACTATATCGGTTTTTCCGCCAATTAATCTTGTAATTGCCGCTCCAGTGAAAGTTCCAGCTGCCCCAGCTAAATGAGTGTTTACAGCAATTTTAGAAATTGCATTTACATCATCAAATGTTCCCATTGCTAGTTGACTAAAACCATTAAATCCAAACCAACCGAACCAAAGTAAAAAAGTTCCAAGAGTAACTAATGGAATACTTGATGCTGCAAAAGGTTGCATAGATTTCTTTTCACCTTTTTTACCAAATCTTCCTTCTCGAGCGCCTAGAACAATTACCCCGGCAAGTGCTGCTGCACCTCCACATCCATGAACTAATGTTGATCCTGCAAAATCTGAAAATCCGCCACTTGCTAACCAGCCGCCTCCCCATTGCCAGCCCATAGAAATAGGATAAATTAATCCTGCCATAATTGCTGCGAAAATAAAGAATGGCCAGATCTTAATTCTCTCTGCTACTGCTCCAGATACTATTGACGCTGTTGCACAGACAAACATTGTTTGAAAAAACCAATCAGAGTATCCTGAATAACCTGTTTCAGCGTCTGATGAGTCTGTCCAAATCGTGAATGAGCCAACGTAACCACCTTCGGGCACGCCATAAGCTAAATTATAGCCAACTAAGAAAAATATAAGTGAACATATAGCGAATTTACCTATATTTTTCGCGGCAATTGTCGATACACTTTTAGTGGTCACTAATCCACTCTCAAGCATGCAGAAACCTGCTGCCATGAAAGCTACTAGTACTCCACCTATATAAAACCCTAACGAGTTAAAAATATATTGTCCTTCTTGAGACATTGTAGTTTCTGCAAAGCTTTGAGAGCTAATTAGTAGAGCAGAAATACAACCTAATAAAATGAAAGTTAATTTTTTCATGTTTCCCCCTTTTTTTTTCAGATTTGATATCAAATTTCAGAGTTTTAAAGCATGATTTAAATGCATAGGAGACTTGTAAAATAAATAAGGCCTAGACGGGGGATCCGAACCAGGCCTTATAATTTTTCCCAACTAACGAGGGAGGGAACTTTAATTAGTCTCTTATACCGTAAGCTATTACACCGACTTCTGCTTTGTCAGTTCCTAGTCTTTCAGCTTCCTTGCTTATTCTTAATCCAATTGTACTTTTGATTATTTGGAAAACAATAAACGAGACTATGAATACGAATACCACAACTGAGATAGTTCCTAAGAATTGTGCTCCGAAAGTAACATCTCCGTTTGTTAATGGCACTGCTAATGTACCCCATACTCCAGCTACTAAGTGTGCTGGGATGGCTCCAACTACGTCATCAATTTTCATTTTGAACAATAGTTTTGTTGAGAAGTACATTAAGACTCCTGCTATTGCTCCAATGAAGATTGCTGCTAACGGACTTGGTGTTAATGGCTCTGCGGTAATACCTACTAATCCAGCAATTGCGCCGTTAAGCATCATTACTACATCAGTTTTTCCACCAATAACTCTTGATACTGTTGCAGCGGCTAATACACCACCACCTGCAGCTAAATTCGTATTAATATAAATTGTAGCAACTGCTGAAACATCTTCTAGTGTTCCAGAAGCTAACTGAGATCCACCATTAAATCCGAACCAACCTAACCAAAGTATAAACACTCCTAGAGTTGCTAACGGAATTGATGATGCAGCAAATGGTGCCATCGGTTTAGCCTCGCCTTTTCCTGAGAATCTGCCGCTTCTAGCACCTAATACAATTGCACCTGCAAGAGCTGCGGCTCCTCCAGCGGCATGTACTAATGTTGAACCAGCAAAGTCTGAAAATCCAGCTACCGATAACCATCCTCCGCCCCATTGCCAACCCATTGAAATTGGATAGATAATTCCAGTTAAAATTGCGGCAAATAAGAAAAATGGCCAGATCTTAATTCTTTCAGCTAACGTCCCAGATACGATTGACATTGTCGTAGCACAGAACACCATTTGGAAGAACCAATCAGAACCATCAGAATATCCTGTCTCTAATGATGAATTATCACTCCATGGTGTAAATGAGCCTATATATCCGCCTTCTGGAATACCGTAAGCTAAATTGTATCCAACCAACCAGAACATTACTCCGGCGATTGAATATAAACCTATGTTTTTAGCACAGATTGCTGATACAGATTTTGATGTTACTAATCCTGACTCTAACATTGCGAAACCTGCGGCCATCCACATGACCAAGAAACCTGACATTAAAAATAATAGGGTATTAAAAATGTATTGTACTTCCGCAGACACTGTAGTCTCAGCATAACCAAGACCAGCAAAGCCAAAGTAAATGGCTGTACCTGCTAAAAAGTATCCTAAGTATTTTTTCATAACTAACTCCCTTGTTAAGCGTGCGTTATAGGGTTTTAACTTATGAAAAAGAATTGAATTGTATTAATTTGAGCTATGCAGTTTTTGCAAGTAGTTTAGCCCTTATTTGATATTATCAAATAAGGGCTAAATAAAACGTTTATCTATTAAACATTTCTTTTAAGCTTTTAGCAGGTAAAAACTTAACTTTCTGAGATGCAGCAATTTGGATTGACTCGCCTGTTCGAGGGTTTCTACCTACCCTAGCCTTTCTTTTTGCTACTTTATAAGTACCAAATCCAGCTATTTTTACAGTATCGTCATTCTTTAAAGCATCTAAAATAATAGTCGTTATTGAATCAAAGGTTCTTTCAGCGTCAGCTTTGCTTTGACCCAGTGTGGACGATATTTTTGCTACTAATTGTTTTTTGTTCATTTATGCCCCTTAGTTATTTACTAATCTCTATAAAAATCCAATAAAATCAACATTTTTTTGGTGTTTCACGTAAATATCAACACAACATATTGTATGCGCTAAAAGTGTTGTTTTTATTGACTTATTTTATTAAAAAAATGGCTTAAAATAAGCCTAAATCTTTTAAATCGTTAAATGTTGTAAAAAACATCAGAGAAAGTAGTAAAAAAAGACCGATTCGAAAAAATCCTTCTTGTGTTCTTTGAGTTAAAGGTCTGCCTAAAACCTTCTCAAAAGCATAAAACATTAAGTGTCCACCGTCTAGCATCGGGATTGGTAACAGATTTATAAAGCCTAAACTAATAGATATATAAGCCATAATGCTTAGGAAGGCTATAAAACCGAGTTTAGCCACTTGTCCAGTAATTTTAGCTATTTTTATAGGGCCTCCTAATTGGGTGGTATCTCCTGTGCCTTTGAACATAGAAATAATAAAATTCCATGAAGCATCTATTACAAACCAAGTCTCTTTTATTGCGTAGAACAAAGCTGTTGCGGGACCCAATCTTTGTCTGTTTATTTCTTCATTTAAAGGAGCTATTTTAATTCCGATTATTTTTTTATTTGCTTTATTTCCCAGAGCATCCTCACTTTTAATAACTTTTGGCTCAACAGAAAAGTTTAATTCATTATCGTTTCTCAAAATACCAATATCAATTATATTTGAAGAAGAGGAGTTTATGAAGGCAGACACTTCCATAATGCTTTTAACTTCTTTGTCGTTTATTGATTTAATTATATCTCCAGATTTAATGCCAACTTCGTAAGCAGGGCTGTCTAGCTGAACTTCTTGAATTTGTGCAGGTGTAAAATCTTTTCCAGCAAACATATAAATAAAAGCGAAAATCAATATAGCTAGCAAGAAATTTGCGAATGGACCTGCAGCCACAATTAAAGATCTTTGATATAAAGGTTTAACCACGAATAGTTTTTTCTGATCTTCTTCACTATATTTTTTCAATAGCTCAGCTTGTTCGGCTTGGCTAAACACATTCCTATCTCCAAAAAACTTCACGTAGCCACCTAGTGGAATAAGACAAAACTTCCATCGAGTACCAGACTTATCGTTGAAACCAAATATTTCTTTACCAAATCCAATAGAAAAATCTGTTACTCCTACTCCGTACTTCTTTGCATAGTAATAATGGCCATATTCATGGATAAATACTACAACTGTGAGTAGTATTATAAAAGGAATTATAAATGAGATTAAAATTTCCACTCGTTTACCTTGCTAAAAAGAAAGTTTCTAAAAGCCATAAGTCTAGCATTATTTTTAAGAGATGAAGGATAAACAAAATGTGTTTCTGTAGGCTTACCTGGTTCATTTGGTAATACTTTTGTTATTCCATTTATGTTATGAGCAATATAATCAGGTAATGCAGCCAAACCAACGCCACTTTGAACTGCCAATAACAAACCGTAAACGCTATTTACTTTCATTAAGGATCTTCTTTTTTTTCCATCCTTAGAACCAACTTTCAATACCCAATCAGGATTATAAACTGGTGAAGGTGCACCTTTGCCATAAGTAATAAACTTATGTTTATCTAAATCTTTAAGCGTCTTTGGATAACCGTTCTTTTCTAGATACTCATTAGAGCCATAAATATGGTAATTAAAATCTACGAATTTTTTTTGAATTAAATTTAATTGTTTAGGTCTTCTCATTCTTATTGCGACGTCAGCTTCACGAGTAGATAAATCAAGTTCTCTATCATCAAAAATTAATTCTATTTCTATACCTGGATGTAAATCCATAAATTCTTTTATTCTGGGAGTAAGCCATGTAGTCCCAAAACTTACTACAGTGGTTACAACAAGTTTTCCATTCAGTTTATCCTTATGACCGCTTAAATTAGACTCAACATCTTTTAACTTAGAAATAACTTCATGGGCAGATTTAAAAAGATACTCGCCGTTTTCAGTCAGAACCAAGCCTCTTGCATGACGTTCAAATAATTGCACTTTTAGATCGCTTTCTAAACCCTGTATTTGGCGGCTGATTGCTGATTGGCTTAAATTCAAAATAGTTGAAGCTTTAGTAAAACTCGATGCCTCGGCAACAGTGTGAAATATTTTTAATTTATCCCAATCCATTATTTGAATGATTATAGTTTATTTATTTGGATTTACTATAGCTCTTCCAGAAAATTCGCCCTTTAAAAGTTTTGGATATGTATCTAAAAGTTCAGCAAACGAAAGCTCTTTAGTAAATGATTTAACTTTGGAAAAATCAATCAATTTGGCTGCTTCTCCCCACACAAACTCTCTTCTTTTTATGGAAGAACCTGACGAGTCTATGCCCCATAATTTGACACCCCTTATTATAAAAGGCATTACATTCGTGTTAATTTTTATTCCTCCTGCATTTCCACATGCAGCAACTATTCCACCAGGTTTTGTTTGTGCAAATATTTTTGTTAAGGCAGCACCTCCTACAGTGTCAACAACTCCGTCCCAAACTCCTTTTTCTAGAAGTTTACTTTCTCCCTCAAATTCTTTTCTGTCTATAATGTTTTTTGCACCTAAACTTTTTAGATAATCATTTTTATCTTTTTTTCCCGTAACAGCGTGTACATCATATCCCATTTTAGATAAAATCATTACGGCAATACTTCCAACACCTCCCGTAGCACCGGTTACCAAAACATCTTTTACTTTTTCACCTAACAACAATTCTTCTTTAGCTTTAACTGCAAAAGAACATAGAAGAGCTGTAAAACCTGCTGTGCCGAGCATCATAGACTTATGAGTATCTAAATCTTTAGGTATTTTGATTAAAAAGTTTGCGTCAACTTTAGCGTACTGAGCAAAACCACCAAAAAAAGCCTCTCCTACCCTAAAGCCAGTCAAAATTACTTTATCGTCTTTTTTAAATTTGTTATCTTCACTTTCAACTACAGTACCTGAAAAATCTATACCTGGAACGAAAGGAAATTTTCTAACAATCTTGCCTCCATTGTTTAAAATTAATGCGTCTTTATAATTAAGACTTGAAAAATCTATTTTAACTAAAACGTTTCCATCTTTAAGATGGCCTGTGTCGATTTCTTTAATTTCTCTTGTAAATTTTTCGTTTTGATTATCTATGACTATAGCTTTAAATTTTTGAGACATCTATTTTTTAATATATCTTAAATATCTGTTTTGAATACCTAAGTCTTCTCTAAAAGAGCCTAAAAAATAGTTAGTAACTGTTGTCGCTTTCTCCTTTTTGACACCTCTCATGGTCATACATTGATGGGCGGCATCGATCGTAACTGCTACTCCTTTTGCATCCAATGAATTCATCAAAGTTTTAGCAACCTGCATTGTGAGTCTTTCCTGAGTTTGAAGTCTTTTAGAAAATATTTCTACTGTTCTTGCTAATTTGCTTAATCCTACAACTTTTTTATTTGGAATATAGGCGACATGCGCAACTCCAATTATAGGTGCCATATGATGTTCGCAGTGGCTTTCAAGAGTTATGTTTTTTTCCACTACCATATCGTCGTAACCCTCTACGTCTCCAAATGTTTTAGATAAATCAGCTTCAGCATCCTGATGATAACCTTTAAAATATTCCTTAAAAGCTTTTACTACTCTCTTAGGTGTCTCAACTAGACCCTCCCTGTTTGGATCTTCACCTATCCAATTAAGAATGGTTTTAAACGCCTCTTCTGCCTGTTTATCGGAAACTTCAGGCTTTTTTGAGGATGTTTTATCTGCTTCTTTAACTAATTTCATTGTTACAAGGTTTTATAGGACATATTTGATTAATGCAAATTGCTATTTTGTCTTTTTTTCATTATTTTACCTTCATGTTCAAAAAGAGAGAAAGCGTATTTGAGGTAGAAGAAGGAAAATTTCTATCTCCTAAATTTGATAAAGATGGACTTATTCCAGTAACCACCTCTGACAGTGGCTCCGGTGAATTATTAATGCATGGTTACATGAATGAGGAAGCTCTAAAAAAAACAATTGAAACTAAAGAAGCTCATTATTGGAGTAGATCTAGAAAAGATATATGGCACAAAGGAAAAACAAGCGGTTTTGTGCAAAAAGTTATTGATTTAAGAATAGATGATGATCAGGATGCATTATGGATGTCAGTTGATATAGGAAACGGAGCAAGTTGCCATGTAGGATATAAATCATGTTTTTATAGATCAATACCTTTAGGAAAAATTGAAAATGCTGAAGAAATAAAATTAGAATTCAAAGAAAAAGAAAAAAAATTTGATCCTGAAAAAGTTTATAAAGGTCAACCTAATCCAACAAAGCTATAATTATGAAAGTAATAAGCCCTTTTGGTCCAAAAATAGCTAAATTAAAACTTTCCAATCAATTAATAAAAAAAATTAATAATGAAGTTGACCAAATTTTAAATAAAAAGAGTTTATTAAAAAAACTGGATTATTCAAAAAAATTAGTCGGGCAGGTAAAACAAGAATTTCAATTACCAAAATCTTTTGTAAAAAAAAATTTAGAAAAAGTAATTTCTAATGAAGTAAAAAAATATGTCTTTAAAACTATTGGAAAAAATGTAAAGAAAATTTCAATTAAAAATTTTTGGATTGTAAGACAATTTAATAATGAATATAACCCAATACATTATCATGATGGACATATATCTGGTGTGGGTTATTTAAAAATTCCAAAATTTGTTTCAAAGGGCTATAAAAAATCAAAAATCGATGGCACAATCGATTTCATCAACGGAAATAAGATGTTTTTAAGCGATAGCATTTACAATCATAAGCCCAAAGAAGGAGATGTAATTCTTTTTCCACATTATTTGATGCACACAGCATATCCATTTAAATCAAGTGGAGAGAGAAGATCCTTTTCATTTAATCTAGAAATAGATAAAAAAATTGCTAATGTTTTTTCAAGATGAGTGATGAAATTCAAAAAAATGTTTTCGGTGAGCCTTTAGAACCATGTTCTAATGACCCATTAACAGGTTGGTTTAGAGATGGATGTTGTAATACAGATAAAAATGATAGAGGGGTTCATACAGTTTGTGCAAAAGTGACAGATAAATTTTTACTTTGGTCAAAGAAGGTAGGAAATGATTTGATCACACCTCATCCTGAATTTGGATTTCCAGGTTTAAAAGATGGTGACTGCTGGTGTGTTTGTGCAACTTGGTACTCTAGAGCTATTGAAGAAGACGCAGCTTGTTTGGTTTATTTGAAAAAGACAAATATCAAAACCTTAGAACTTATACCAATTGAAAAATTAAAAAAGTTTGCTGTGGATTTATCTTAATAAACTTTTGAACCTTTAGTCTTAATAATTAATTCAAGTTCAGCATATTCTTTACAATTGCAATTCTTTAGGACTTCTAATCTCTCGTTAGCTTTGTCTATCCTATTTGTTTGCACGTAAAGTTCACCTAAATATTCATTAATACCATTATGGTTGGGTTTTATACTTAAACCTTTTAAGTAAAACTTTTCGGCCTTTTCAAAATTTCCGGTTTTTCTAGTTGTGAATCCCATGTAGTTAAGAATATCTGGGTTTTTTTTATCAGTTTTATGAGCTTTTTCTAATTTATCAAAAGCCTGCGCATAAAGTTTTTTAGCTTTATCAGTTTTATCTTTTTTTTCTAATTTTCCAGCTCTCTTAACTAATTTTACCGCATCTTCATATAAAGACTCTTCATTTGAGGATGACGAGGATGACGAAGATGATCCGCTACTATCACTTCCAGCGGCCATTAAGCTTGTGCTTAAAATTAAACTCAATAATAATATAAAAATATTTTTCATAAAAGGTGTTTAATAGTTTTTATAAAAATTGTTATGCGACAGATGATCTTCCTCCGTCTACTCCTAATATCTGACCAGTAATCCATGAACTTTCATTGGTTAGAAGGAATTTAGCTAATGATGCAGAGTCTCCTCCTTCACCTATCCTTTTCATGGGGTGCATTTTAGCAATTCCTTCAGCTACTTTTTCATTTTTAAGTAAAAAATTTGAAATTTTAGAATTCGTCAAACTTGGTGCAATACAATTAACTCTCACATTAGGAGCAAACTCAGCGGCTAAAGCTAAAGTCAGACCCTCTATAGCGCCTTTTGCTGATGAAACTATTGCATGGTTTGGGAAGCCTTGTTTAACGGCTACCGTTGAAAATAAAACAATTGAACCTTTATTTTTTTTTAAGTTATCTGCTAAGGTTTTAATTACCTCTGTCGCAGAAATTAGATTTAAATTGAACGATTGCATAAAGTCACTTTTTTTTGTCAACTTTAATGGTTTTAAATCTATTGATCCAACACAAAAAGCTAACCCATTGATTGGCTCATCTTTTAAATCATTCAGTATTTTTTCAGAAAAGTTCTCCTCTAAAACATCGCAAACTGTATGTGAAGAATTTAAATTTTTTGCTAATTCCGATAAACTAGACTCATCTCTACCAACCAGGTGCACCTTTTCACCACTATCAACTAATTTTTTTGCCAAAGAGGAACCGATAGAACCAGTTGCTCCTAAAATTACTTTTTTCATAATTAAAAATAACATTATTAAAGGTTATTTACATGCAAATAATGACGCGTGTAATATCTAAATAAAATATGTATTTTATTACTTATGAAGCTTTTTATAATTTTAGGAAATCAACTTTTTAACCCAAAATATCTCTCTGATTATAAAGACCACACTTTTTTCATGGCAGAAGACTATGGGTTATGTACATTTGAAAAACATCATAAATTAAAAATACTATTATTTTTGTCTTCGATGAGATCATTTAAAGATGAACTAAAATCAAAAAATTTTAATTTAATATATAAAGATGTTAAGAAAGATTTTAAATTACCCTACGAAAAAAAATTAGAGCAGACTATTAAAGAAAAAAAGATAAAAGAAATTACTTTTTTTGAAATTGAAGATAAATTTTTTGAAAAAAGAATTTTAAATTTAGGGAAAAAAAATTCACTTAAAATTAATCAGGTAAAGTCTCCAATGTTTTTAATGGAGAGGCATGAATTTAAAGATTACCTTTCTAAAAATAAACGTCCGTTCATGGCTAATTTCTACAAAATCCTGAGAACTAAGATGAATTTACTGATGAATAAAAATGGTACTCCAAAAGGTAATAAATGGAGCTTTGATGAAGATAATAGAAAAAAACTTCCGAATACTATTAAAGTTCCTATAATTTCTAAGGTAAAAGATACAAAGGAAACTATTACTCTTAAAAAATTTATAAATTCTAATTTTAAAGATCATCCAGGGGATACTGATAAATTTTGGTTTCCAACAACACGAAAAGACGCAACTAAGTGGCTTGATGAGTTTTTAAAAGAGAGAATAAAGCTTTTTGGGGATTATGAGGATGCAGTAACAGATAAATCAAATACTGTTTTTCATAGCGCACTAAGTCCACTTATAAACTTAGGTTTAATAGCCCCAGAAGAGATAATAGAAAAGTTAAGAAAGATTGAAAATAAAATACCTATGAATTCCTTAGAAGGTTATATTAGACAGATTATAGGTTGGAGAGAGTTTATGAGAGGAATTTACCAAAACTATGATCAACGATTAGATAACACTAATTTTTTTAATCATAAAAGAAAAATGAAAAAATCTTGGTATGATGGAAATACTGGTTTAGATCCTTTAGATCATGCGATCAATAATGCTAAAAACTATGGCTGGTCACATCACATAGAAAGACTAATGATATTGGCTAACATAATGAATCTTTGTGAGATAAATCCTAAACAAGTCTACAAATGGTTTATGGAAATGTTTGTAGACTCATCTGACTGGGTAATGGCACCAAATGTTTATGGTATGGGATTATTTAGTGACGGCGGAATATTTGCAACTAAACCTTATATTTGTGGCTCTAGTTATTTTCTTAAAATGATGCATTTTAAAAAAGGTCCTTGGTGTGATGTAATGGACGGATTATATTGGAAATTTATAGATAGACATAAGAAATTCTTCTTAAAAAATCCTCGTCTAGCAATGATGGTAAGAGTGTCTGAAAAAATGAACAAAGAGAGAAAAACAAGAATTTTTAAAGCTGCAAATAATTTTATAAAAGAAAATACTAATGGTTAAAGTTTTTTTTAACAATTCATGTAATATTTGTAGAGCCGAAATCAATCATTACAAAAAACACAGCAATAACAGTGTTGAGTGGATAGATGTAACTTCAAATGAAGATGCTCAGAAAATTACTTCCAAATCTTACAAAGAACTTTTAAGAAGAATGCATGTTATACAAGATGGTAAAGTAATTGATGGGGCAGAGTCTTTTTTAATAATCTGGAAAAATGTTCCTAAATATAATTTTTTATATAAAATATTTAAGATAAGACCTATGTTTATCATATTAAATATCTTCTATGAAATTGCTGCTTATTTCCTATTTATAAAAAATAAACATCTTCTGAACGATGAAAAAAACTAATTTGCCAAAAAAAACTTGTCCAGTTTGTAATAAGCCTTTTAGTTGGAGAAAAAAATGGAGACTTAATTGGGAAAAAGTAAAATATTGTTCAAAAAAATGTTCTTCTAAATAAATTATTGTAAATTAAAACTAGTTAAAATTTTAGGAATATTGTTTTTAAAATTGAAATATCCTTTATTAGAAAATTGCCAAGAAAATTTATCTTCCTCACTCAAAATAAAATTTAATTCTAAATTTTGTTTTTTCCTTATAGTATTTAAATAAGAATAATTCTCTCCAATACCTGGGTGAATGACATCGAATGAGTTAATTTCACCCGCCAAAGTTTTAAATTTTACTTCATCTATGATTTTTAAATCTTCAAATCGTTTTTTTTGGTCCTCAATTATTTTTGACTTATATTCAAGTACATTTTGTTCAAGCTTCAACTTACGAGCTCCATTGCTTAATAAAACTAAGTAAATATTTTTATATTTTTTTAAATTTTTATTTTCTAAATTTAACTCATTCTCAAAAAGTAATAAATTTTCATTTGAATTATCTTCTGTAATAAAACTGAGTGTATTTAATTTATACTCTCTTTTGTCTGTTATGGGTAAAGCATTCTCATTTAATTTAACATTCTTATATTTATTATTAGTAAACTTGCTTATATTCCATGATTGGGCAACGTAGTGCTTTCCTTTAGTTTGAAGTCCAGCAACCCATCTCCAACTCAATGTGTTAGAGGCAGCATCTCCATCAAATAAATGTTTCATAAAGAATTCTGCACCTTTTTGCCAAGGTAGATTTAAAGTAAATATCCAAATGCTTGCAAACCACATTCTTGTATGATTGTGTAAATAGTTATTGTCTTTAAGCTCTTTTACCCAATCATTAAAACATTCAATTTGAGTTTCACCATTGACTGCCTTTTTATAATTGTCATCTTCTTTTAATCCTTTCAAATCTTCTATAAAGTCAGTCCAAACTTGAGGTCTAAGTTCCAGCCACCCTTTCCAATAAACTCTCCAAAATATTTCTTGGATATATTTTTCAACTTTTTGATATGGAAATTTTGCTAAAACTGTCTTTGCAACTTCATATTCAGTTATTAATCTGTGAGAGATGTAAGGTGATAAACAAGATACATTTGATTTGTTTTTTGGCCCTAAATCAAAATTTCTTTTGAAACCATAATTTGCTAATTCACTATTTATAAAAACATCGAGCTGTTTTAAGGCTCCATCTCTCGAGATTTCGAATTTCATTAGTCCTCGTCATCCCTCCAGCCATCAATAAAAAGTTTCCAGCACGCAAAAGATACACTGACTATTCCAACGCAAAATCCTAAAAGAACCCCGTTATCTTTTCCCAAATAAATTGTACCGTAATGAGTGCTAAGTATTGGCGGTATAACCAATATAGCTCCGATAATTAGATATCGTATTGCAAACGGTGGTCTTTTCAAATTGAATTTCCTTGATCAATCGGCATTGAAACAGCTGTTGTAAACCAACAATTATTACAACTTTCTTCATTGCCTCTACTTACATGCCATTCATAAAAAAATTGTTGCTTCTCATCGGTTAAAACTTTTACTCCATAAACAAATTTATTTTCAGTATTCGTAATTAAATCTATCTTATGCGAAAAATGGTTTAACAATATTCTATAATGAACATCGTAGAGCATAATTCTAAATCTGGGATATGGGCCAGTCATTTTTTTATTATCAGGATGAGCGAAAATCCATGTTTGTTTTATGCCGTTATCTTTATCATCATTATTTTTTAAAGCATTTAATTGTATTTTTATAACATCATAAGCAGATAAATTTTCAGCTGGTTTAATTATTTCTGCATTTGCTGAACTAATAAAACCCACTAAAAAAATTGCCAAAATTATTTTTTTCAATTCCATATTTCTCTTAAGGTATCTTCTCTTTTACACGCCTTTTTATACATTAGATAACGAATAAAATTTTTTTCATAATAATCTTGGTGATAATCTTCTGCTTTATAAAATTCCTCGAATTTCCATACTAAAGTAACAATTTTTTTACCAAATTTTTTTTCTAAATTTTTAAAAGATTTATCAATAAATTCTTTTTCTAGTTGATTTTTAAAGAAAATTACCGATCTATAGCTCTTACCTTTGTCACAAAATTGACCTTCTGAGTCGAAGGGATCTATATTTCTCCAAAAAATATTAAGTAATTTTTCATAATTTACTTTATTTGGGTCATAAGTTATCTCTAAAGCCTCTACGTGGCCTGTATCTTTATAAATGACATCGTGGTAGGTAGGATTTTTTAAATGCCCGCCTGAATAACCGGAAACTGTCGATAAAACACCTTCAACTCCATCAAAAGATTCCTCCATACACCAAAAGCATCCTCCAGCAAAATACACTTTTTTAAAATTTTTTGATTGAGCAGACGTACTTATTAAAAAAATTAAAATTATAAATAAATATTTTTTCATGTTTTAATGATATATTAATTTTTATGAAAAACGACGATCATATTGTCATAGACGAAAACAAAGATACTGCAGATAATATTTGCGAAGAATGCAAAAAAGAAGACGGAAGTGTGCTTCAAAATTTAATTATGCATAGCTATAAAATTTGCAACAGCTGTAATCTTTCAAAGAGAATTTTTCCTATTTAAAATCCTCTAAATAATATGATAATTAAAAATAGGAAGAATGCCTGTACTAACCAAGAAACAACTACAACGCCAAATGCTTTCCATAAACTGTCATAATCTAATGCTGATTTAACTGCAACAACCATACAGGCTAACATCCAGAAAGCGGATCCAACAAATGTAACTGTCATTAACTCAGGAGTTACACCAAAAACTCTAATCAAACCCGGTGCACTTGAAAATCCAATCGTCCTTAAAAGTTCTCCGTGATCACTTTTTGTTTTATTATCACCAAATAATTTTACTCCGACAAAATAAATAATGTAGGCCCATACGTACCAGCTTAATAATGACAAAGCTGGTGCAATCAAGAAATTAGAAGCACCTAAGTGTAAAGATCCTACGCCAGCAGCCAAACTTGATAAAACAACTACTATACCAGCTTGAACAGTTGCGTTTTTATCTTTTTCAACTTCCTCAAATACATCAATATCAATTTTTATAGCTCTAAATAATCTATTTAAAAATAAATTAATCATTTTTTAATGAATGGTTTTAAGAGTTTAATAATTTTATTATGTAAAATTTTGTTAGATGTAGCCAAAATATTCCCGCCTTGTTCCGCCGGTTCATTTTTCCAATTAGTGACAGTTGCTCCAGAATTTTTCATTATTGGTATTAAAGGAAGTATATCATAAGGTTTTAAATTTGCTTCAATTACAGCATCCACTTTACCCTCTGCAAGTAAACAGTAATTAAGGGCATCAAATCCAGCCAGTCTAAAGGACCATCCAAATTTTTTAATAACTTTTCTTTGTCTTTCGTAACTAAGAGTGCCATGAAAATTTCCAATAATTTTAATTTTTTTCAAATTACTGTTATTTGAGGATTTAAGAATTAATTTTTTATTTTTTTTAAAAACATAAGATTTATTTTTATCATTAATATAATATTTATTTAACTCTGGAAAATTAGCTAATCCTAAAAGTGATCTTCCTTGATATGATAAACTAATTAAATTTGACCACGTTGGTGCTCCAATAACAAACGCCCTAGTTCCATCAATTGGATCAATAGACCATTTAAAATTATTTGAAGAAAATTTTTCTTTAAATTCTTCTCCAATTATTGAGTCCTTAGGGAATTTTTTTATTATTAAAGATCGAATATATTTTTCAAATGCCTTGTCAAAGTTTGTTACAGGATCAAAATTTTTTTTTGATTTTGATTTATTGTTAACAATTATGCCTGATCTGGATTTTTTTTTATAAAATGAGTTTAATTTTGAAGGTAAATTTTTTAAAAAGTTGAATGATTTTTTATAATTCATTATGTGTATATAACTTAATTTAAAATAAAATATATATGAAAATACCTAAAAATATTGAACCCCTAATTTTTGGAGCAGCAGCCTCTTTGATTATAGGAATATTATCATTTTTGAGCTTTGAAACATCCACAGGATTTTGGTTAATGTTCTCTTTCGGATCTTCTACTCTAATTGTGTTAGTGTTTCATGACAGTGAATTTGCTCAACCTGCAAATGTTTTTTTTGGTCACTTATTAGGAATTGTTATAGGAATTCTTTTTAATAAATTTTTAGGAATGTCTTACCTAACACTTGGATTATCTGTAGGGACTACTGTAACAATAATGATGTATTTTAAAATTATACACCCTCCTGCAGCTGCAAACCCGTTAATAGCATTATTCGCTGACGTATCATTGAATTATATTGTTTTTCCAGTAATAGTTGGTTCAATAGTCATCATTATTTTATCCATAATAATAAATCGGTATCTTCTAAAAAGAAATTACCCAGTTAGATGGTTTTAGTTTAGTAGAAAAATTGAACTATTTAGAATTAATGCATAACTTGACCAAGCTAAATAAGGGATCATTAAATAAAAACTCATTTTATCCCTTGTAAAATACTCTTTCATTAAAATTAAAATAAATATTAATATAATTACTAGATTTACTAGAGCTATACCAATTAAGTGAAAACCAAAAAATACTACGCTCCATGTACTATTAAAAAATAAATGAATGAAGTAAATTTTTAATAATTTCGTTTCAAAAGATTTTATCCAAACTTTCCAAATTGCAAATGACATTAAAAAATATAATGTTGTCCATACAGGAGCAAAAACCCAGCTTGGAGGATTAAAACTTGGTAAAATAATTTGTGAGTACCAAGGTTCTTTAAAAGTTGTTGTCGCATAGCTCCCGATCATCGGTGCAATAAAGGTTATTAATAGTAAAATTATTAAAGATAAGTATTTATTTTTCACAACTTTATAAGATATAACTAATTAATGTCTGAAAATCATAAAAAAATTTGGATCACTGGAGCAAGTAGTGGAATTGGTAAGGCAGTTGCGGAAAAATTTGCAAAAGAAGGATGGAAAGTTGCAGTTTCAGCTAGAAGAAAAGAATTGTTGGATGAGTTAGCCAAAAATGAAAATATTTCCTCTTTTCCTTTAGACGTTACTGATAGATCTCAAATCAATAATACGTTTAAAAATATTTTAAATGAATTCGGAGAATTAGACATATGTTTGTTTTCAAGCGGAACATACGAGCCCAAAGACGAGCAAAATATAGACCCAGATAAAATAAAAAATGTGATTAATGTTAATTTTTTAGGCGTTATTGATTGTGTAAAAGTTGTTGAAGATTATTTTAAGAAAAAGAAATCTGGACACGTTTCGATAGTTTCCTCGATTGCAGGTTACAGAGGTCTGCCAAATTCTAGTGGTTATGGTCCTTCAAAAGCTGCCCTTACTAATTTTAGTGAAAGTATTTACTTTGATTTTAAAAAATTTGGAGTTAGGGTCTCAGTTGTTTCACCAGGTTTCATCAAAACTCCTTTGACCGATAAAAATGAGTTTCCTATGCCATTTTTAAAAACTCCTGAATACGCTGCAGATAAAATTTATAATGGCTTGGTAAAAGGAAATGCTTTTGAAATTCATTTCCCAAAAGGATTAACTTTAACTTTAAAATTTTTAAGAATATTACCTTATAGACTTTATTTATTTTTAGTAGACAAACTTGTGAAACGATAATTAAAGAAGAGAATCAACGTATTCCCAATTAACAAGTTTATCAAAAAAATTTTCTAAATAAGCTGGTCTTTTATTTCTGTAATCTAAATAATAAGAGTGTTCCCAAACATCACACCCTAATATAGGTTTCATATTATGAATTATTGGGTTTTCAGCATTTGGTGATTTAGTTACTACAAGCTTATCTTCTTTTAAAGATAACCAACACCATCCAGATCCAAACTGAGTAACTCCTGCATTAATAAATTCCTCCCTTAATTTTTCAAAACCTCCAAAGTCATTTTTAATCTTATTTTCAAGTTTGGGTGGAACATTTCCTCCGCCATTAGGTTTCATGCACTTCCAAAAAAGATTGTGATTCCAATGTTGGCTTGCATTGTTAAAAATTCCTGCTTTTTTTTCGTTTGATGATTTTTTAATTATATCTTCCAAAGACAATTTTTCATATTCAGAGCCTTTTATAAAGTTATTTAGATTTGTAATATATGTTTGGTGATGTTTACCATGATGTAAATCCAAAGTTTGTTCTGACATTATTGGAGAAAGAGCTGAATTATTGTAATCTAGTTTTGGAAGCTCAAACATATCAATCTTTTACAAACATTACAGTTAATTCTGCAACTTTAATTCCAAATTTAGTCATTATTGCTCTGTTAATTGCTACTCGTTCATCCTGCATGAATATCCAATCATCAAAAGTAATTTTAATATTTTTACCTTTGACTGGCACCAGCAATACGTATTCAAATTTAAAAGCTGGACCATATGAATATCCTTTAGCTGTACCAACTACATCAGAGGCTGTTCCCTCATAGTTATGTTCATCGATTTTTTTAATAGTCCATTGACGAGTTTGTCTTTCCCCGTCATTCCAATCAAAAACTTCGTCTAAAATCAATTGAGATCCATCCCATTTTCCGTTTAAATCAGCTTTAAATTGTCTCGTAACTTTTCCAGTTCTATTTTGTAATACTCCCCAAGCTTTAACATTGCCAGATAAATAATTTTCGATAACTAGTCTTGGTTTTTGATCTTTAAAATCTGTTGGTTTCATTTTATTTGCACATCCTGTTGTTAAAATAATTAAAAATAGTACTATAAATTTTTTCATGACGAATATCTATTAGACAAAGAGAATTGAATCAAGTTAATGTTTCCAGACTTAAAACCTCCTTCACAATAAGATAGGTAAAATTCCCACATACGATTGAAATATTCATCAAAACCAAGTGGGCTAATTTTTTCCCAAGCACCTAAAAAATTTTTTCTCCAAGTTGCTAAAGTTTTGGCATAATCATCGGAGTAATTATTAATTTTTTCTAATTTAAGGCCTTTTTTTTTAATTAGATTTTCCATAAATTGAATTGAGGGTAAGAATCCCCCTGGAAATATATATTTTTGAATAAAATCCTCATTTGCTCTATATCTTTCAAATAAGTCATCTTTTATCACAATACCTTGAATCGCAGCAGTGCCATTGTAATTAAGAACATTTTTAATCGTACCAAAATATTGGTCCATATATTTTTCACCGACAGCCTCTATCATTTCTATTGAAGCTACGTGATCATATTTTTCCTTAAGATCTCTGTAATCTAAAAACTTAACATTAACTTTATTGTTTAGCCCTGAGTTGAAAATCTTCTTTTTAGTAAATTCATATTGATTTTTTGAAATCGTGATACAGTCTACACTCACATCATAATTTTTAGCTAAGAATTCTGCAAAACCGCCCCATCCACACCCTATCTCTAAAACCTTGTTACCGTCTTTAATATTCATTAAATTTATAAGCTCTTGAAATTTATTCCTTTGAGCGATTTCTAAATTATCTTTCTCGTCTTTATAGACTGCGCTGGAATAGGTGAGAGATTTATCAAGCCACAATGAAAAAAATTCATTCCCTAAATCATAATGTTTTGAAATATATTTTTTACTCTTTGATTTTGTATTAGATGCAAACATTTTTTTCAAAAAATTTTTGATTTTTTGTAATTTTAAACTTCCTGAAAAGGAATAGATTGTATTGATATTTCTCGCTGTAAGTTCAATTAAATTTGTTAAATTTGAGGAATAAAAATCTTTTTTCATATGAGCTTCTCCCAAAGCTGAGCTTCCACCCATAACGACGTTTAGGTAAAAATTGGAATTATTAATTTTGATATCTGAAGATAATTTACTCTCTAGGTCACCAAAGTGAAAAACTTTCCCATCATAATTAATAAGTTTTAGATTTCCCTGCGAAATGTTCTTTAACTTATTCAAGACAAATTTTTCTGAAATTTTAAATAAACTCATTAATATTCTTCGTAACTTAAATTGTTCTTTAATTTAGTATTTCTTTTTCTGTATATTGCCCCTTTTTTCCATAAAAGTAATGCTTCAAAATGTATCGAACCTATAATTTTAATTGTCATTAATGGATACTTAAAAAAATTAAATATGAGTTGTTTGGAACTAAATTCTTTTTTCTCTCCTGTTTGGGTAGCTGTTAAAACTGTTCCTATCGAGTCTGTTTGTTTAATAAAGACTGAGAGTTTATCATTGGGATTGAGTAATTTAAAATTATAGTAAGTTTCCATATCCATAAATGGCGATACGTAAAACTTTTTTTTGCATTTTTGAGCTATTTCCTCATTATCTTTAATTTTAAAAATGTATGTATGCTGCTCATTAAAAGTATTTTTTACCTCATAAAAAATCGCCTTTAATTTATTATCCTCGTAGCAGTAAAAAATACTTAAAGGGTTAAACACATAACCAAAAACTCTTGGATAACAAAGTATTTTTACTTTATTAATTTCACCTTTTATATTGAACTTGCTAATGTTTTTAAGAACCCATTCTTTTAAATCACTTCCATCACGTTCTCCGTGATCTTTGTCATAAAAGCTGAAAATGTTAAACTTATTATGAGAGAAAATATTTATTGATCTGTCTAATTGATTAATTTCATCTAAATCAATTAATAATGAAAAAGTTTTATATTTTAAAAAATGTCTTACAGGTTTAAATCTTGTATGAGTTACTTCGCCATTGTAAATGCAAGAGTTCATCAAATTTTAAAGTTATTTATCAAATCTATAGACGATTTTAATCCATCTTCATGAAATCCGTAACCAAAATAACTTCCGCAAAACCAAGTCCTTTTTTTTCCTTGTATTAATCTTAGATCTTTTTGAACCGCGGTATTCTTTGAATTCAAATATGGGTGGGTAAAATTAACTTTTTTTATAACGGAATTTTCGTTAATTTTACAAATAGGGTTTAAAGTTAAAAAATAATTTTTAGAAGTATCTAAGTTTTGTAATTTGTTTAACCAATAGGTAATGCATGTCTTTTCACCGTCTGAAACAGAATTCCAACTAGACCAGGCCCTTTTTTTGTGAGGCATTAATCTCTTATCAGTATGTAAATAAGCCTCATTCTTCACGTAATTAAATTTTTCCAATATATTTTTTTCTTGTTCCGTTGGTTTTTCTATCATTCTTAAACTTTCGTCTGCATGGGAAGCCAGCACTACTTGATCATAGTCAACATATTCATTGCCAATAATTACCCTAATATTATCATCACTTCTAATTAACTTATCCACTTTATAATTTTTAAAAATTTCTCCACTAATTTTATCTGTTACTTTTTTTACATAAGCTCTACTTCTATTTGAAACTGTGTACCATTGCGGTCTATTTTTAAATTTAAATAAACCATGGTTAGTAAAAAAATTTAAAAAAAATTTTAATGGCATTTCCTTTGCTTTATTAAATGGCATTGACCAGATAGCAGCAACCATGGGAATTATGTGATATTCGATGAAGTATTTTGATAACTTTTTTTTATTAAGAAAATTTCCAAGAGTTTCCTCCTTAATTTCACTTTCAAGTAATTTTGGAGCATTTTTATAAAATGAAATTATCTCTCTAACCATATATAAAAATTTAAAATTAAAAAAATTTAATTTATTGGCAAAAATACCTCCTAAACCGCTTCCGCTATATTCAACATTGCTATTTTTAATTGATACAGAAAATGACATGTCGCTTTTTTCATAAGGAACTTTTAATTCATTAAAAAAATTTACTAGATTTGGATAAGTAACCTCATTAAAAACGATAAAGCCCAAATCTACTGGAATAATCTTATCATCCTCTTTAATCTCATAGGTGAAAGAATGGCCTCCAAAGTGATCGTCTTTTTCGTATAGATCAACTTTATATTTTTTTGAGAGAAAATATGCGGAAGATAATCCTGAGATACCTGAACCGATAACAGCAATTTTCATTAAAAAAGGTTAAGCGGCTTCATCTTTATATTCATCCATTGAAGGACATGAACATACTAAATTTCTATCTCCAAAAACGTTATCTACTCTGGCAACTGGTGCCCAATATTTATTATTTTTTACATACTCAGTTGGAAAAGCTGCTTCCTCTCTTGAGTAAGCATGTTTCCACTCACTGGAAGCTAATTCGACATAAGTATGAGGTGCATTTTTCAGCGGGTTATCTATTTTGTCAAATTTTGATGACTCCACTAAATTAATTTCTTTTTTAATTTTTATAAGTGCATTACAAAATTTATCAATCTCCTCCAAATTTTCACTTTCAGTTGGCTCAATCATAATTGTACCAGCAACAGGCCATGACATTGTTGGAGCATGATAGCCAAAGTCAATCAGTCTTTTTGCTAAATCCTCCTCAGAGATACCTGAACTTGCTTTAATTGGTCGGATATCAATTATACATTCGTGTGCAACATTTCCATTTTTACCAGTGTAAAGAACTTTGTAATCTTTGGATAATTTTTTTGAAATATAATTCGCATTTAAAATTGAAACTTGTGAGGCTTTTTTCAATCCTTCAGCACCCATCATCTTTATATACATCCAAGATATTGGAAGTATACTTGAACTACCCCAAGGTGCAGCTGATACAGCTCCCATTCCATTCTTAGGTCCTGCCTCTTTAATAATTTCATGTGTTGGTAAAAAATCAGCTAGATGCTTAGCGCAAGCGATTGGGCCCATTCCTGGTCCGCCTCCACCGTGCGGTATACAAAATGTTTTATGTAAATTAATATGACAAACATCTGGTCCAAATTTCCCTGGTTTTGCAACACCTACAAGTGCATTTAGATTTGCTCCATCCATATAAACTTGTCCACCGTGCTTATGAATGACTTCACAAATATCCATGATTTTTTCTTCAAACACTCCATGAGTAGAGGGGTAAGTAACCATTAAAGCAGCTAAATCTTTTGCGTGTTTTTCAGCTTTATTTTTAAGGTCATTTATATCCACGTTTCCATCGTCGTCACAATTGACTACAACCACTTTCATTCCACACATTTGGGCACTTGCTGGATTAGTGCCATGAGCTGAGTCCGGAATTAGACAAACGTTACGATTTTCTTGTTTATTATTTTTATGGAATTTTCTTATAGTCATTAGACCTGCATACTCTCCTTGAGCCCCAGAGTTAGGCTGTAAAGAAACTGCGTCATATCCAGTAATTTCTTTCAAATCATTTATTAGATCATTAAAAAGAATCTTATAACCCTCCATTTGATTTGTAGGAACAAAAGGATGTGGAAGTGAAAACTCTTTCCAGGTGATAGGAATTAATTCTGCTGTTGCATTGAGCTTCATGGTACAAGATCCTAAAGCAATCATTGATCTATTGAGCGCAATATCGCAATCTTCTAGTTTCTTTAGATATCTTAGCATCTCAGTTTCAGAATGGTATTTGTTAAAAACTGGATGAGTTAAGTATTTTGAAGTTCTTAAAAGATTTTTCGGAAGATTATCTAGTTCAACCTTTACATCTTGCTTTACAATTTTAGAAACTCCAAATAATTTTAAAAGTAAATTAACATCATCAAGCTTTTTTGCTTCATCAAAAGCAACCGATAAATGCTCTTTATCAACTTTTCTAAGGTTTATATTCTCTTTTAATGCAGCTTCATAAATAGAATTTGTTTTTTCGTTAGTCTTAATTGTAACTGTATCGAAGAAATGATCTGATAAAATCTTGTAACCACCTGTTTTAATGTTATCAGCAAAAATTTTAGCTAATTTAGATGTTCTATTCGCAATTTTAAGTATTCCTTCAGGTCCATGATAAATCGCAAAGGCAGCAGAAATGATAGCTAGCAATGCTTGAGCAGTGCAAATATTGCTTGTTGCTTTGTCTCTTCTAATGTGTTGCTCTCTAGTTTGTAAAGAGAGCCTGTAAGCTTTTTTTCCGTGTCTATCTTTTGAAACGCCTATAATTCTTCCCGGCATTGATCTTTTAAATTCTTCTTTAGTTGCAAAAAATGCTGCGTGAGGTCCACCGTATCCCATTGGAATACCAAATCTTTGAGCGCTTCCGACAGCAATGTCAGCTCCAAGTTCTGCTGGAGTTTTCAATCTAGCTAAAGCTAATAAATCACAAACTAAAATGGCTTTTCCATTTTTTTTGTGTATCTGACTAATACTTTCACTAGGATCGTTTATCTCACCTAAAGTTCCAGGATATGATAAAACTCCGCAAATAATATCTTCGTTAATTTTCGTAAGTTCTTTTTTTTCATCACCAATGATCAATTCTAAACCAAACGGATTTGTTCTTGTTTTTATGAGATCGATTGTTTGAGGATTGCAATTGCTTGAGATAAATATTTTTTTTGAATTAGTCTTGTCTAATCTCTGACTTAAACCTACTGCTTCTGCAGTTGCTGTTGCTTCATCCAATAAAGAAGCGTTAGCTATATCCATACCCGTCAAGTCAATTATTGATTGTTGAAAATTTAAAAGCATTTCAAGACGACCTTGTGCCACTTCAGGCTGATAAGGTGTATAAGATGTATACCATCCTGGATTTTCTAAAATATTTCTAAGAATTACATTAGGTGTAATAGAATTATAGTATCCCATTCCAATAAAATTTTTAAAGATTTTATTTTTTTTAGATATAAATTTTAATTTTTTTAAAGCATCGTTCTCTGACATTGGCTGATCGATTTTAAGATCATCTTTTAATAAGATTTTTTCTGGTACAGTATTGCTCATTAGATCTTCTAATGATTTATACCCAACATATTGCAACATTTTGGACTGATCTTCTTCAGAAGGACCAATATGTCTTTTAATAAATTCTTTTGAATTATCGTCAATCATTTAGCTAGGGTTCTCCTTACAAAATTTATCATATTCGTCTTTTGACATTAGAGAGTCATACTCACCTTTATCTTTTATCTTTAACTTAAAAAACCAGCTGGCACCTTCAGGGTCAGTGTTGACGCTCCCGGGATCATCTGCAATGGCTTTATTTCCCTCAGTAATTTCTCCAGAAATAGGAGAATAAACATCACTCGCAGCTTTAGTAGACTCTACAACAGCTGCTTGACCTTCTTTTTCTACAGCTTTACCTGCATCAGGAACCTCCACGAAAACAATGTCACCGAGCATTTCTGTTGCATGCTTAGTAATTCCTACTGTAGCAACGTCTCCATCTAATGAAACCCATTCATGTTTTTTAGAAAATTTTTTTTCACTCATATTTGTTTCCCCTTATTTAACATAACTTTTTTTATAAAATGGAAGTTCAGAAATCTTACCCCCATATTTTTTTCCTCTTACTTCAAGCTGAATAGATGTACCTATTTCAGAAAATTCTGATTTAACATATCCCATTGCAACTGGAGCGTTCACGCTCGGTCCAAAAGTACCGCTTGTAACGAATCCTATTTCATTATTATCAGGTGAAAAGATTTTCGTATTTTCTCTAGCTATAACTTTTCCATCTGGTTTTATACCAACTCTAATTTTTTCACTTCCGTTAGCTAATAAATTTTTTATTTTTTCCCATCCATTAAAGCCGCCAACTTCTTTCCTTTTTTTTGCTATAGCCCATTTTAAATTAGCCTCTACTGGATTTATTTTTTCATTTAAATCATGACCATATAAACACAGTCCTGCCTCTAATCTTAACGTGTCTCGAGCTCCTAAACCTATTGGTTTAACTTCATTTGAAATTAAGTAATCGATAAGTTTTTCAACTTTTGTATTTGAAATTGAGATTTCAAAACCATCTTCACCTGTATATCCAGATCTTGTTACATAAAGATTTTCACCTTCATACTCAAAATTGTTTCCTGTCATAAATTTTAGATTAGAAACGCCTGGAATTAATTTTTCTAAAATCTCTACAGATTTAGGTCCTTGTAACGCTATTAAAGATAAATCGTTGTTTAAAAGATGTTTATGATTTTTTTTTAAAAATTGTGAAATTTGTTTAATATCGTTTTCTTTACAAGCTGCATTTAAGATTATACAAAAACCTTTTTCTGTTTTTGTAATAATTAAATCATCAATTATTCCACCTTCGTTATTTAGTAAAAAAGAATATTTTGAATGGTTAACTTTCAAATTTTTTAAATCTGCTGGAATAATTTTTTCTAGAGACTCTATTAATGTTTCATCCCCTTCTAAAAAAAATTGTCCCATATGTGACACATCAAAAAATCCAGCGTGTGTTCTTGTAGAAATATGTTCCTTTACAATACCATCTTTATATTGAATAGGCATCTCATAGCCAGCAAACGGAACAAATTTTGCTCCTAAGTTTTTATGATAATTATATAAAGCTGTTTTTTGTACTTCCATAATAACTCTTATCTAACCCCATCTGTCTATGTACCTGAGAGATTTAATCCTTCGGTGAGGCTTTTGCCTGCTTTCCAGAGTTATTACGGTAACGGTCCTTTTGCCTGAGAGTTTCCGGGGTGGTTGCTCCTTCGGCGCCTAAATGGTCTCTCCCGTTACGATGAGGACTCTCCTCTAAATACAGTAAAAAGTCAAATGCAAATTATTCAAGTCTTGCTATGTTTTTTATCAAAACTCTTCAATATTATTGCAGAAATTATGACTGCACCGCCTATAAATACACTAATTGGAGGAATTTCATTTAAAAATAACCATACCCAAAGAGGCGCACATAAAGTTTCCATTAACATTAAAAGCCCTACTGTTGCTGAGTCAACTGTTCTTGATCCAATTGTTATACAAATAAAGCTAACTGCTAATTGTGGAACTCCAAGAAGAAAACCCATCCAAAGATCGTGTTTAGTGAATTCAAATGACTCTGCTAAGAAAAAACCGTAAATCAAACTGAATATTCCAGAGTAAAAAATTGCTGGAACCATATCAACTTTAGTATTTTTTCTAATTATCATTACTAAAATCGCAAAATTTATTGGGATTGCTAACGCCACTATGTTTCCAAATAATGATCCGCCTGAAATAGAGTCTCCAACCATTATAACAATACCACTCATCGCAAGAAGGATTGATATTAAGCCAATTAAAGAAACTTTTTCTTTTAGATAAAAATATCCAAATATTGCCAGAAACATAGTTTGTGTGCTTATAATAAAAACGACATTTGCTACTGTTGTATTGCTCATTGCAACTACAAAAGCAACAAAGCTAAATGATAAAACAAAACCTCCTAATAAACCTGGAAGGCCAGACTCTTTAATAATATTAAAGGTATTTTTTTTATAAGTTACAAAAAGAAAAGCTATTAGAGCTAAAAGGAAAAAAAAAGATCTTAAAAATAATATTTGCCAGATACTTGCCTCTTCAAAAGATCTAATAATAAATCCTCCCCAGCTTAAACAAAAACCGCCAAATAAGAGTAGAATATAACCTGGTATTTTATATAAAAATTGCATTTAAAATTTTTTCAAAATATTTTTAAAATAATATTGTAAAGTCAAAGACCTAAATATCATAAATAATAAAAGAGATAACCATATACCGTGATTATCTAGATATTTTGTAAGGAGGATTGATACTCCAATATAACCTAAAACAGATATTATCATTGCATTTCTAATTTCTTTTGTTTGTGATGCTCCGATAAATATTCCATCTAATTGATAACAAAAACATGCAATTGGTGGAATTATAATTACCCATAAGATATGTTGAAAAGAAATAAATCTTAAAATCTCAATATCAGTGATGATATAAATTATTTCTTTGAAAAAAATTAAATAGATTATTGAGATAATGATAGCAGTGATAAAACTTACCTGAACTGAATTTTTTACAACTTCTAAAAAAGATTTTTGGTTTCTTCTACCTACAGCGAAACCTACAATCCCTTCAGTCGAAAACGCATAAGCATCTAAGAAGAATGATGATAAAATTATAAATTGCATCAATATTGTATTAACTGCTAAATAATCTTCTCCAATTTTTGAACCAAGATAAGTTACCCATAGAAAAGCAAATGTGAGAAATAAAGTTCTTATAAAAATATCTAAATTTATATTTAAAAGTTTAAGTAATTTAGATCTTACTACTAAATTTTCAAATTTAGGAATTACTTTGAATTTTTGAATAATATAATTATAGGTAAATATCGTGAAAATAATTAAGGTTATATAAGTCGAGATTAATGTTCCTAGAGCCACACCAAAAACTTTTAAATCATATGTTAAAACTAGTAGAGAACTAAAAATAATATTTAAACTTGATAGAACAATTATTAAAAAACTTGAAATTTTAGTTTTTTGTATACCAAGATAAAAACCCACTAAAATATAAATAATTAATTCTGCAGGAATTGAAAAAATTCTTACGTTTAAATAAGTTTTTATTAATACCTCTGTTTCATCAGAGGGAGAAAAAAAATAACTTATTGCAATTTTTAAAGTCGGGAAGAAAATAACTATTATAAATGCTGCAATTAGAGCAAGGACTATATTTCTTAAAATCGTTTTTACTATCTCTCTATAATCACTTCTACCATAAGCCTGTGCAACTATTCCAACAGTCCCCATTCTTAAAAAACCAAAACTCCAAACAATCATTGTCATAACTGATGTAGCTATACTGGTTGCAGCTAAATACTTAGTTTCGCTTAGATTACCCATCAAACCTGTATCAACCATTCCTACTAATGGAATGGCCATGTTTGAAAAAAAAACCGGTATGGACAACAAAATTATTTGTTTTTTTGAAAATTTTGATGAGCTTTTGAACAGTTCCATTTTATTCTTTAATATATCTTAATAACCTTATATACATTGATTCTCGAATGTTAGAGCAAGTAATTATCTCAGTTCAAATAATCCTAATAGATATAGTTATGGCTGCGGATAACGCGATCATAATAGGTTTAATCGCTGCAGGATTTGCTACAGATAATAGAAGAAAAATTATAGCATGGGGTGTTGCAGCAGCATTCCTATTCAGAATTATTTTTGCTTCTGGAGCTAATTATTTATTTGAATTTGCATGGATTAAAATCCTAGGGGGCGTTTTACTTTTATGGGTTATAAATAATTTAAGACAAGACTTTTTTGGTAAAAATAAAATTAAAACACCACAACTTAAATCTGCTGAGACAAAAAGCTTTAGTGTTGGGGTTTATCAAGTTTTAATTGCTGACCTTACTTTAAGTTTTGATAATACTATCGCGGTAGTAGCTGCCTCGAAAGGTAATTTTCATTTAATGGTTATAGGATTGCTGCTATCAGTATTTTTAATCGCAACTCTTGCAAGTTATTTTGCTGATTATATCAAAAAACATATGTGGCTTGGATATTTAGGATTATTTGTAATTTTAGTAATTTCTATACAATTAATAATTGGTGGGCTTGTAAGTTATGAAGTTCTCTCAATAAACGAAAAATATAAATTTTTATTCTTATAATGTTAGACTTTTGTATTATAGGGTCAGGTGTATCTGGCTCTACAATAGCATATCTTCTTTCAAAAAGGTATTCTGTACATATTCTTGATAAAGCAAGAGGTCCGGGTGGACGTGCATCAAATAAAAGATTTAAACAAAATTTAAGTTTTGATCATGGGGTTCAATATATTTCTCCAAAATCAAAAGAGTTTTTAAAGTTTATAAAAAATCTATGTAAAAAAAAAGAAGCAAAAATTTGGACTGGAAATCATTTAGATTTTACATTTAAAAAAAAAGAAATTTCAGAAAAATTTATTGGTATGAAAGGTAACAATTTTATTTCTAAGTTTTATACCAAAAAAATAAAAAAAAGTTTTCAATCTTCAGTAAAATCAATCTTTTTTAATAAATACTTCTGGGAAATAAAACTAGATAATGGAGAATATATTCAAGCTAAGTCGATAATATTAACTTGTCCCTTCCCCCAATCAAAAAAGATTGCAGGTAAATATCTAGAAAAAAGAATATCAAATTTAAAAATAAATATGGAGCCAAATATTACAACAATGTTAGCTTTTAAAAACCAAAAAACTGTTCCTGTGAGTAGTATAAAATTTAATGATGAAGTTTTAACATGGGCAGCATTTGAAAATAGTAAAAATAGATTTAATTCTTCAAATTCACTTTGGACATTACAATCTTCAATCGGGTGGGCTAGAAAGAATATAAATCATTATAAAAAAAATAAAAAAGCAGAAAATACTTTAATATCAAAATTTCTTAACTTTACAGGATATAAAAAAGATAAAATTATTTTTAAAAAAACACACGGATGGAAATATTCTTATAATTTAAATGGCTCACCTTTAAAAAGTTATTGGAATAAAAAATTAAGGTTAGGATTATGTGCTGATTGGTTTATCGGTCCTAAAGTTGAAAATGCTTGGTTAAGTGCTAATGACTTGGCGAAAAAAATCAAATAGTTAAAAAATACTTTTACTGTATTTAATTCTTTTTCTCATTTTAGGTAAAATTTCAACATTAAGTCCTTTAAGATCTTTAGGTTTTAATTTTCTCAAATTTTGAACGCATTTTAAAAATCTTTGTGACTCTTTTTTTGAAATAATATTATCTGTTAGAACTTTAAATTTGTTAATATATTCTTTTCTTCCGAATGGTCGTTTTCCAGCTGGATGAGCATCTGCAACATTGATCTCTTCTGATATTGTGGAACCATTTTTCATTTTGACAATAACTTTTCCACCAAAACATTTCTTTTTAGGATCTCTATTATGATATTTTTTTGTCCATTTCTTATTCTCTTTAGTTATTATTTTTCGCCAAAGTTGAACTGTGCTTTTTCTTCTAGCTCTTTGTGGTGTGTAAGATTTTACGTGATGCCAAGCTCCATCCTCTAAAGCTACAGCAAAAATATACATTATAGAGTGATCTAAAGTTTCTCTACTTGCATAAGGATCCATTTTTTGAGGATCGTTAGCACCAGTTCCAATTACATAATGTGTATGATGACTTGTTTCGATTGTAATTTTTTTTATGTTATTTAAATTTTTAATTTTCTTATTTAAACTTCTTGCTAAATCAATTAATGCCTGTGACTGATACTCAGCAGAATGTTCTTTAGTGTAAGTTTCTAATATTGCTTTTTTTGGCTCATTAACTTTTGGTAAAGGAACAATATATTTTTTTCCAGGGCCTGATAGAACATAAGCTATAACACTATTTTCACCCTCATATATTGGACTAGGAGCACCCTCACCTCTCATACATCTATCAACTGCTTCGACTGCTAACTTACCGGCATGTGCAGGAGCGAAAGCTTTCCAACTGGAAATTTCTCCTTTTCTTGATTGTCTAGTTGAAATAGTTGTATGCAAAGCTTGCTGAACTGACTGATAGATTATTTCTGTATTTAATTTTAATAAACTTCCTAAACCTGCTGCAACACTAGGGCCTAAATGTGCTATATGATCTATTTTATGTTCATGTAAACAAATTCCTTTGACTAAATTAACTTGAACCTCATAACCAGTTAAAATTCCTCTAATAAGATCTAATCCATTACATCCTTTTTGTTGAGCAACTGCTAAAATTGCAGGTATATTATCTCCAGGATGGCTGTAATCTGCAGCTAAAAAAGTATCATGGTAATCAAGTTCTCTCACTGCAGTACCATTTGCCCAAGCTGCCCATTCACAATCGACTTTTACTTTAGAACTTAATCCAAAAACGTTTGCTCCATTCTTTCTGGGGTGTGCTAAAGCCATTTGTCTTGCAGAAACAACGGGCTTTCTATTGTAAGACGCGATTGCAACCGATGCATTATCAATAATTCTATTAATGACCATCTCAATAGCATCTTTATTTAATTTCGCTTTGTCAGATGAAATTTCTGCAATCTTCCAAGCTAGTTGGTCTTTCTTTTTTAAATTCGCTTTAGATGGATGAACTTTTACTGTGATATTTCTCATTAATTGAGCATGTTACGTAAAACATACTGAAGAATTCCTCCATTTTTATAATATTCTATTTCATTTTCAGTATCTATTCTACTCAAAGCTTGTATCTTTTTTATTGTACCATCTTTATATTTTATTTCACAAGCTACCTCTGCTCTTGGTTTAATTCCCTTTTCAATATCAATTATTGTAATGAGTTCAGCTCCTGTTATTTTTAATTTTTTTCTATCAAAACCTTCTTTAAATTGAAGTGGCAAAACACCCATACCTACTAAATTTGATCTATGAATTCTTTCAAAACTTTCAGCTAACACAGCTTTAATGCCTAATAGCTTTGTTCCTTTAGCTGCCCAGTCTCTTGAAGATCCTGTTCCGTATTCTTTACCAGCAATGACAACTAAATCATTATTTCTTTTTTTATATTCCATTGCAGCTTCATAAACGCTCATAACCTTGCCATCAGGCTGTAAAGTAGTAAAACCACCCTCTGTTCCAGGCGCCATTTCATTTCTAATTTTGATATTTCCAAAAGTTCCTCTCATCATTACTTCATGATTTCCTCTTCTAGCTCCATAAGAGTTGAAGTCTTTTTGTTGAATTTGGTGCTCCATAAAATAATCTCCTGTGGGGCTATCTTTCTTGATGCTTCCCGCTGGTGAAATATGATCTGTAGTTACTGTGTCTCCTAATAACAAAAGTATTCTGGCATCATTAATTGCTTTAAAACCCTCAGGTTTATCTGGAAGATTATCAAAAAAAGGTGGTCTTTTTACATATGTTGAATTTTGTTCCCAGTTATAAATGTCACTATCAACTGTATTAATTTCTCTCCATTCTTTTGGTCCTTCTGAAACATTAGAATATCTTTTCTTAAACATATCAGCATTTAAAGATGTAAGCATAATATCTTCAATTTCTTTGTTACTCGGCCAAATATCTTTCAAGAAGACATCTTTACCAGCTTTATCTTTCCCTAGAGAAGTTTTGTACAAATCAAAATTCATATTTCCGGCTAAAGCATAAGCAACAACTAAAGGAGGGGAAGCTAGATAATTCGCTTTTACATCAGGATTTATTCTACCTTCAAAGTTTCTGTTACCAGATAAAACTGAAACCGCATATAAATCTTTTTCGTTGATTGCATCTGATATATTTTTATTTAATGGTCCTGAATTTCCGATACATGTAGTGCATCCGTATCCTACAAGATTAAAACCTAATTCATCTAAATATTTATTTAAGCCAGCTTTTTCTAGGTAGTCAGTAACAACTTGTGATCCTGGCGCTAAAGAAGTTTTGACCCACGGTTTTACTTTTAATCCTTTTTCATGAGCTTTTTTAGCAAGAAGTCCAGCTCCGATTAGAACGCTTGGATTTGATGTATTGGTACATGAAGTGATTGCTGCAATAACAATATCCCCATCTTTTAATTTAAAATCTGCTCCCGCAACATCGGACTCTACAACTTTAGATCTTTTAGCGTTTTCTTTATAAACTTTAGCGAACGAACTTGCTGCCTCGGTTAGTAAAACCTTATCTTGAGGTCTTTTAGGTCCAGAGATACTTGTTACAACTGTGCTAACATCTAGAGATACTGTATCAGTAAACTCCACATCATTACTTGCCCATAGCCCTTGTTCTTTAGAATATTTTTCTACCAAAGCAATTGTAGCACTATCTCGTCCAGATAATTTTAAATATTTAAGTGACTCATCATCAACAGGGAAGAAGCCACATGTCGCTCCATATTCAGGAGCCATGTTTGCAATAGTTGCTCTATCAGCTAAAGTTAAGTTTTTAAGTCCTTCTCCATAAAATTCTACAAATTTTCCTACAACACCTTTTTTTCTTAACATTTCCACTATAGTTAAGACTAAATCAGTTGCTGTTGTGCCCTCTTTGAGTTTACCTTTTATTTCGACCCCAACCACTTCTGGAATTAGCATTGAGATTGGCTGTCCTAACATAGCAGCTTCGGCTTCAATGCCACCAACTCCCCAGCCTAATACGGATAAACCGTTAACCATTGTAGTATGGCTGTCTGTTCCAACTAAAGTATCTGGGTAAGCATATAAATCATTCCCACTTTTAGAAGACCAAACAACTTTAGATAAATATTCCAAGTTTACTTGATGGCAAATACCTGTTCCGGGTGGCACTACTCTGAAATTATCAAAAGCTTTTTGTCCCCATTTTAAGAAAGAATAACGCTCTCCGTTTCTAGAAAATTCTCTTTCTACATTCTTATCAAACGATTTTCCTGAAGCATATTCGTCAACCATTACTGAATGATCGATTACTAGGTCTACAGTTGATAAGGGGTTTATTTTTTCTGGATCTTTATTTTTATCTTTTACCGCATCTCTCATAGCAGCTAAATCCGCCACCGCTGGGATTCCTGTATAGTCCTGCATTAAAACTCTAGCTGGTCTATAAGCTATTTCAGTATTTGATCTTTTATTTTTTAACCATTCTTTAATTGCTAAAATCTGTTTTTTATCTACAGTTATATCATCTTCGTATCTAAGCAGATTTTCTAATAAAACTTTAAGAGATTTTGGTAGTTTTGAAATTCCGTCTAAACCATTCTTTTCAGCTATTTTTAAATTGAAAATTTTATATTCTTTGCCTGATGATGAAATATTATTTAATGATTTAAAGGAATTTTTACTATTAAATTTCATGCGCTATACATAGAACAAAATCACACAAACGATAAGTAAAAAAGACATTATGTAATTAAAATTCTTAATAAATTTATCACTTGTGGCGAATTTTCTCATGTATTTACCCATTAAACACCAGGCTGTTTGGCTTCCAACAGCCATTAAAAACCATACAAATGTTAAAACAACTGAGTCTCTTAAATAGTTATTTTGTGTATCAATAAATAAGGAAATTGAAGTTAATCCAACTATAATGCTTTTTGGATTTACGAATTGAAACCAAAAAGTATTTAAAAAAGTTACTGGTTTTGGATCAATTTTTTTATCTTTTGTATGTCCTGCAAAAGACAATTTGTATGCCATATATAATAAGTAAATAGATCCTAATATTTTAATTGTAGTTTGAATAAATGCATATTTTTGAAAAACAGCACCAGAAGTTAATTGCAAAAGAATAATTAAAAGTGTCCAACCAATAATTACTCCAAGCATTGTAGGAATAGCTTTTCTAAATCCGAAATTGAAAGCTGTATAAGATGTCATGATATTATTTGGACCAGGAGAAAACGCGGTCGCAATACCGAATAGAATTAATGGAAAAAGTTGCATTAAAATTTAATGAGGCGCTCTAAATTTACTATGGCAAGCCGAACAGTTATTCCACATTAGTTCTTTCTGTACTGCTCTAAGATCTTCTGCAGTTTCAATTACTTTAGCAAGTTTAATCATATCATCTGAGGCTTTTTGCATTAAAGCATTGAATTCATCCTTATTTTCCCAAATGCTTGGTAGTGCCCCTGTTTTAAAACCCTCTTTCGTATTTTCAGGAAAATAATCTAATAATTTTTTGTAATTATCTGAAATTTTTTTCATTAAAGGTTTTGCCTCCTCAATTCTTTTAGATTTCAATAATATAGATATTTTTTTAGCATTTTGATAGTTTTCACTAAACATTGCTTTTCTACCTTTAATAATTTCTTCCACAGTTTGAGCATTAGCAGAAAAAGAAAAGCTTAAAGAAAAAATAATAATAAATGTTTTTATTATTTTTATCTTTTGTATCATAAAATTATATTGTCATGAATACTGAAGATTTCCCATCTTTAAGTTGATAAATAACATAAGGCTCATCTTTATCACCTGGCATTCCAGGTGTTCCAATTGGCATTCCTGGCAAAGCTATACCATCAATATCTGGTTTCTCTTTTAATAATTTATTTACTGCTTCGAACGGGACATGTCCTTCAATAAAGTATTTGCCCATAATAGTAGTATGACAAGACTGCATTTCTACTGGGATATTATATTTTTGTTTTATTGTATGAAGGCTTCTCATATCTGTTTGTTTTACTTTAAATTTTTCTTCTTCTAAAAATAAAACGTACCCATAACAACATCCACATGAGGGTGTCTTAAAAACTTCAACGATTTGTTTATTGTTAATATTGGCTAAAGCGTCTTTATTATCTGTGACAAAATTAAAGATATAAAAAACAGAGAATAATACTACTGTAAAAACAATGAATTTTGATATGGTGCCTTTAAATAACATTTCTAATTATAATTAATAATGAGAATTTTTAACAGTATAAGTGAATATGGCCTATTGGCCAAATTGTTCCACTGGGTTACATTTATTGTCTTAATAGCTCAAGTTCCTTTTGGATTTTATTTAGTAGGGCTTGAATTTTCTGATGAAAGAATTGAACTTGAAAATATACATATCCTAGTTGGAATAACTATTTTCTATCTTACTTTGTTTAGATTAATTTGGAAGTTTTTAAACCCAAGACCAAAAGAATGGAAGAGTCATTTTAAAGGTCAGGCTTTAATTGCTTCAGTAAATCATTTTTTGCTTTATTTGACTATTTTTGCCATTACTGTTTCAGGCATACTTAAAAAACTTTACATGGGAGAAACGCTTAATTTTATTTTTTTTAAATACGGATTTGAAAAAGATAATTTTGTTTTAGCAGATACTTTTTATCAAATTCATATTTATGCTAATTACTTGTTATTGGCTTTAGTAACCTTACATATACTTGCTGTGATTGTTCATCATTTTATTTTTAAAGAAAAAATCTTAAAAAAAATTACTTAGTGGCAAGCTTCATTGAATTTCTTTAGTCTCCAATAATTATATGGCCAAGGTGTAACAAATCCTACGGCTAACATTATCGGAACAACCCACCAAGTTAAAATAGCTCCTCCTGTAAGGAAATAATCAGTAGCATTCATGGCAATTTCCATACTCACCATTGAAATTAAGCTCATACCCACAGCCGTTTTAAAAGCTAATTTAAAAGAAAAATTTTGTCTTAATAAGATAATGGTTTCTAAAATTATACTTGTAATAATCCCGTTGATTATCGCTAAAACCATAATTGCTAAAACAGGAAAGGGAATTTTAGTTAATTGAAAAAATAAAATAGTTCCAAAATCACCTATAGAACATCCAAGTAAACACCAAAATGTATTTTTTGCACTTCTAGACCAAGTGTGTTTACAGCTCCAATTAAATGTTTCAGAACTCATTATGCAATATCTAAACCATTATCAGTTTTCTGAGATGGGTGCACTAGGACAACTTTTCCATCCTTTTCAATTGCGCCAAGCACTAAAACTTCTGATACAACGCCAGCTATATTTTTTGTTGGGAAATTACAAACTCCAATAACTTGTTTACCAACTAAATTTTCAGGATTGTAATAGTGAGTAATTTGTGCTGAAGATTGCTTAATGCCTATCTCTTTACCAAAATCTACCTTAACTACTAATGAAGGTTTTCTTGCTTTTTCATTTACTTTTACTTCTAAAACAGTACCAACTTTAATTTTTACCTTTTTAAAATCATCATAAGTTATTTCCATAAATTCCTTTCTACAAATAAAAAAGGGGGCCTAAGCCCCCTCTTAAATTAGTTAAACAATTGAATTACAGTTCTTTGTAATTACCTTTGCTCCACTCATAAAATACGTAACCTGGTAGGCTCACGTCACCTTTTTTATCAAAACCTAGTGAACCAATTACAGTATCAAACTTACCTTTTCTCATTACTTTAAGAACCTTAGCAGGGTCGTTTGATCCAGCTTGGTTAGCAGCTTGTTCGAATACTTGTAACGCAGCGTATGAATAAAGAACATAACCTTCTGGTTCAATACCAGCAGCTTTAAATTCTTTTACAACATCTGCAGCTGCAGGGTTATTTCTTGGATCTGGAGAGAAAGTCATTAACGTACCTTCACCTGCATCACCAGTAATATCCCAATACTCAGCTGTAACTAAAGCGTCACCACTGATTAATTTAGTTTTCATACCTTGGTCTCTCATTTGTCTTACGATCAAACCACCTTCTGTGTGGTAACCACCAAGATAAACTGCATCAATGTTATTAGATTTTAGTTTCGAAACTAAAGCAGAGTAATCTTTTTCACCTGCAGTATAAGCTTCGTACATAGCTTCTTTAAGGCCAGCTTTCTTCATATTTTTTCTTGTTGCATCTGCTAAACCTTTTCCGTAAGCAGTTTTGTCATGAAGTATAGCTACTTTTTTACCCTTATAGTTATCAGCTAAGAATTTACCAGCAACTTCACCCTGCTGATCATCTCGACCACAAACTCTAAAAGTATATTTACCACCTTTATCCGTTAACGCTGGATTTGTAGAAGCTGGTGAAACTTGAATAATTCCTTCTTCATTATAAACCGCAGAAGCTGGAATTGAAGAACCAGAGCAGAAGTGACCTGCAACGTAAGCTACACCTTGACCAGCAAATTTGTTAGCTACAGCAACAGCTTGTTTAGGATCACAAGCATCATCTCCGATTTCTAATTTAACTTTCTCACCATTAATTCCACCTTTTTTATTTACGTGCTTTAACCACATTTCAGCACCAGCTTTTAACTGAGCACCAAATGAAGCGTACTGACCAGACATAGGTCCAGCAGAAGCAACAACAACGTCAGCTTTAGCTGATACTGTTGCAAGCATTAATGTTCCGGCAATTAATGAAAGAAGTTTATTGAACGTTCTTAACATATTATTTCCCTTTGTTATTAATTAATTAATTATGATATTGAACACTTTAATTACAATCTTGTAAATATTAAAAAAAGTTAATTTTTTGACCCACCTTCGAGATAAGCGGCTTGTATGTCTTTATTTTTAAGCAACTCTTGACCAGGACCCTTTATGGTCACCTTCCCGTTTACAAGAACATATGCTCTATCTGCAAGCTCCAAAGCTTTTTTGGCATTTTGCTCAACTAAAAAAATAGTAACATTTTTTTCTTTATTAATATTTTTTATTGAAACAAAAATTTGGTTGACTAATTTAGGAGCTATTCCAAGCGAAGGTTCATCCAATAAAAGTACTTTGGGTTTACTCATTAGTGCTCTTCCAATAGCTAACATTTGTTGTTCACCTCCAGATAGTGTTCCACCTCTTTGAGTTTTCCTATCGCTTAATACAGGAAATAAATCATAAACTTCCTGTATATCATTTTCAAAATACTTTCCTTTTTCGTTGGCATGAGCTCCTAATCTTAAATTTTCTTCTACTGTTAGTCTTGAAAAAATTCTTCTTCCTTCTGGAACTTGGCAAATACCCATATCAACAATTTTGTGAGGTGCTTGGTTTTCAATATTTTTGCCATTAAAAACTATATTTCCTCTTTTGGCTTTATTCACTCCACTAATCGTCATAAGTAAAGTTGATTTACCCGCTCCATTAGAGCCGATAAGAGAAACAATTTCACCATCATTCACATCAAGATCAACACCTCTTAAAGCTTGGATCTTACCGTAAAATGTTTCAACCTTAGAAATTTTAAGCATTATTCATCTACTCCTAAGTAGGCTTCGATAACTTCTTTACTGTTTTTAGTTTGATCAGCTGTTCCTTCAAATATCTTTTTACCATAATTCAAAACTACAACATGATCAGAGATCCCCATTACTACACTCATATCATGTTCTATTAATAAAATTCCTGTTTGTTTTTCTGTTTTGATAAATTTTAATAATTTGTTTAATTCAGCTGACTCTTTTGGATTTAATCCAGCGGCTGGTTCGTCTAGACATAATAATCTTGGCTCAATACACATCGCCCGAACAATTTCTAATTTTCTTTGATCTCCATATGGTAAATCACCAGCATTATCGTCTGCTCGGTGAGTTAAGCCGATTATATCTAGCCAATATTTTGCTTTATCGACAGCCAACTGTTCTTTGTCTCTGTAAGATTTTAGATTCAATAAGCCAAACAAAGAATAGCCAGAGGCAACCATTAATTCATTATGTTGAGCAACTAATAAGTTCTCTAATACTGACATTGCGGGGAATAACCTTATATTTTGGAAAGTTCTGGCTACCTTAGCAACATAGGCAATTTTAAAATCAGTATATTTTCTTAGAGAAATTTTACTGTTCTCTTTATGTAAAAACATTTGACCATTGGTAGGTTTATAAAATCCTGTAAGACAATTAAAAACAGTTGTTTTACCTGCACCGTTAGGTCCAATAATAGAGGTTATTTGATTATTTTTAGCATCAAAACTTAAATCATCGATTGCAGTTAAACCACCGAACTTCATTGTTAAATTTTCTACAGATAATAGATTACTCATTTTTTATCTCCGTGCATAAGAATAGTTGGTTTTCTATTCGCTAAGATTCCTTTTGGCTTAAACACCATAATTAATACCATTGCCCCACCAAAGGCTATCATTCTGTATTGTTCTAAATCCCTAAACATTTCTGTTATTCCAATTAAGAAAATTGATGCAAGAACTACTCCAGTTTGTGAACCCATCCCGCCTAATACGACTATAGCAACAATGATTGCAGACTCAATAAAAGTAAAACTTTCTGGACTAATAAAAGCTTGTCGTGTTGCAAAGAATGAACCAGCGAAACCACCAAACATAGCACCGATTGCAAAAGCAGTTAATTTTGTATTTGTAGGATTAACTCCTAAGGATTTACAAGCAATTTCATCTTCTCTTAAAGCCTCCCAGGCTCTACCAACAGGAAGTTTTCTTATTTTCAGTGTAAAATAATTTGTAATTAAGGCTAAGACTAAAATTAAATAGTATAAAAATATTATTCGGTGCATTGTTGAATATTCAAGATTGAAAAACAAATGAAAACTTGTTTCCCCTTCATCTGGAGATCTTTTAAAAGGTAATCCAAAAAAAGATGGTCGTGGTATTCCAGTGATCCCGTCAGGTCCATTGGTTACTTCATACCAATTAATTAAAATAATTCTTATAATTTCTCCAAATCCTAAAGTAACAATCGCAAGATAATCTCCTCTTAATCTTAAAACAGGAAAGCCAAGTAAAATTCCAAAAAAAGCTGCAAATAATCCTGCTAAAGGTAAACAAATCCAAAAAGACCAACCAAAGGTAGTTGCGATTAATGCATATGAATATGCGCCAACTGCATAGAAGGCTACATAACCTAAATCGAGAAGACCTGCTAAACCAACTACGATATTTAAACCCCAACCAAGCATGATGTATGTTAAAATCATTATCGCTACATCCATAAAATATCTGTCGGTAAAAGGTAAAAATGGGAACACGACAGCAAATAAAATTGCAGTAATTGCAAAATGTTTTGCTTTATCCTCAGTAATCGCTGAAAACTTAGATGTGAACTTTGAAAAAGAAGTAATTTCAGTTTTTCTAACGGAATTCAAATTAATTAAAAATCGTCCTAAAATACAAAGTCCAACTAATAAAAAAACTACTCCCCATTGAGGAGTGATAAATAAACCTTCTCCTTTAGATGCAGTTCTAAGGCCAACTATCGGGCCGAATAGTGCTAAGGCAATTAAGCCTGTAAATAAACTATCTTTAAATGACTGAATGATATCTTTCTTTTCCATTAAACTTTCTCGATGTCAGGTTTTCCAAGAAATCCAGTTGGAAAGAAAATTAAAACTACGATTAACACACTAAAAGCTGCAACATCTTTATATTCAAGTGAAACATATCCAGCCCAGAAGGTTTCTATAAGTCCGATTAACAAGCCACCTAACATTGCTCCAGGTAAAGAGCCAATTCCGCCAAGCACTGCAGCTGTAAAAGCTTTAATGCCTGCTAAGAATCCAATGTAAAAATCAATTACACCGTAATAGAGAACGAACATCATTCCAGCTACTGAGGCTAATGAAGAACCAATTATAAATGTAATTGAAATTGTTCTATCTACATTAATTCCTAATAATGCAGTCATTGTTCTGTCTTGTTCACAAGCTCTCTGAGCTCTACCTAAATCTGTTTTTGTAATAAGATAAGTAAAAATACCCATTAAAATTATTGTTAAGATAACAATGAAAATTTGAAGATAACTTACTGTAACAATAAATTCAGAGTTCTTAAAAAATTCTAGACCACCGCTAATCAAAGGCTGCATAGGCTTCACTCTAGCTCCTTGAGCAACTTGGACATAGTTTTGCAGCACGATTGACATACCTAAAGCAGATATAAGTGGAGCTAATCTGAAAGATCCTCTTAACGGTTTGTAAGCTAATTTTTCAACTGTCCATCCATAACAAGCTGTAAAAAGCATGGCTATCAATAAAACTAAAAGTAAAATAATTGGTAACGCTACTCCAGTTAAACCAAAAATTATAAATGAAATTAAAGCGACAAAAGCTCCGATCATAAAAATGTCTCCATGAGCAAAGTTAATCATTCCAATAATTCCATAGACCATGGTGTAACCAATCGCAATGAGTCCATAAATCGAACCTAAAGTAATCCCATTAACTAATTGTTGTATAAAATATTCCATGTTTTACTTACTTACTCTCTTATTTACGTTATCAAGAGCTTTGGTGAATTTAGTAAAGAATTTTCCTTTTTTCAATTCATTAAGAACCTGCATATTAAGGCCCTTTGGTGTCTGTGAGTCCGCTACGAGTTTTTTAAATCCTTGAGATGATTTATTTAATGCATCCTGACTTAAAGCTAAAAATAATTCAGCCACATAAGTATCAGCTAGTTTTTTATTAATGCCTTTTTTACTTAACCATTTAGAACTCGTATTTAATATCTCATAGTATGTTGCCATTAAAGAAGCAGTAGCCCAAAACTTGAAGCTTAGTTTTTCATTTTTTAGCTCTAGAACTTGCCCTAAATGTTTAAATATATTCTTGGCAAATTTACTTGGCGGACAAACAATAACTGGTCCCTTTTTAATTTCAACTGGAGGCAAAGGTATAGCTCTTGTGATATTCTTATTCTTTGTAATCTTTTTAAGTTTGTCTAAATTGATTGTCGAAATAAGACTAATTATTTTTTTGTTTTTTGAAAATTTCAATTTAGGTAATATTTTATTACCAACATTAGGTGTAACGCCTAAAAATACTACTGAGGATTTATCTATTATTTCTTGATTATTATTACATACTTTTATTTTTCCATAACTTTTAGATAGTTTTTTAGCTATGTTTCTATTTCTTGAAGATATATAAATTCTCTTAATTTTAAGCTTTGATTTAAAAATACCAAAAATAATTGATGATGAAATTTTACCAGTTCCTATAAATCCTAAAATCATGAATGATGCAGAATAACCAAGCTATACCTTTTAATAAAGAAAATTTTAAACAGATATTTTCAATACCGTTTATATCTGTCATCATAATATCAATACCAAGTGCTATTATAGCTGAATATTTTAATATTCCTTTAGCCTGGTTCTTAGGGCCGATGCTAATAACTTCTTTAGCTTCATTAATGGGTCTTAAAACTAAAATGCCGAGGTTGGTATTATCCTCGATATTAATAATTCTTGGTCTTTATATTGGTAACTACATAGACAAAGATTTATTTAGTCAAATGCAAGATTGGCTCTGGACCTCTTTAATTATGTTAATTTACATAATTTTGAGTGTTTTAATCGTTTCAAAATATTTAGAAAAATTTTCAAAATATGAGAAAAAAACTTCTATTTTTTCAGCTGCACCAGGTGCATTAGGCCCACTGATGATATTAGCCGAAGATGCAAAAACTGATCTAAGCCAAGTGGCTACATCTCATCTAATAAGATTAATTATTATAATTACAGTTTTTCCATTTATCGTGAATAGTTTTTACGATTTAGATAGCATAAATATTTCTGAAAAAGTAATTACAAATCAAGATTTGCATCACTTAATGATTTTAATTATCTTGTCAGTAATTTTAATATTATTCTTTGAAAAAATAAAAGTTCCAGCTGCATTATTAACTGGGACTTTAGTAGCGAGTGGTTTATTGCAAATCACAGAGATTGCAAGTTATCAAATATCCCCAGACATTATTGATTATTGTTTATTAATTCTAGGTTCTTCGGTGGGATGTAGATTTGCTGATAAAACATTCAATGAAATTGGAAGAAATGCTTTACATAGTTTTGTAGCGACTTTCTTATTGGTCATATTGGGTATCACAGCAGCGGTTGTTGCAGGATTAGTAATTGATAAAAACTTCTTTACTTTGTTGTTATCATATTGCCCAGGAGGAATTTATGAAGTTGCAGTGATAGCAATTTTTTTTGATTTAGATCCTGAGTTTGTCTCTTTTCACCATATCATTCGCCTATTAATGATATTGTTCATAGTGCCTATAATATTGAGGTTTTTAAAAAAAACCTGAATTAAACTATCTTTTTTTGACATTAGTGTTTAATCAATTTAATTTTTTGAAATGGCAAATGTTATAGACCTAATTGGAAGAATTTTTATTTCGGCTTTGTTTTTAATCTCTGCCTTCAATAAAATTTTTAATTTAGACGGGTCCACGAGCTGGATGGAAGGTTTTGGTTTACCTGGTTTTTTAATTTATCCAGCTATTGTAATTGAAGTAATTTTACCAGTGCTTGTAATCGTTGGATATCAGGCAAGAATTGCAGCAGGTATTCTCGCAAGCTTCTGCTTATTGACTGCATTTATTTTTCATTTTGATTTCTCAAACCAGATGCAACTTGTGTCATTTTTTAAAAATATTGGTTTAGCTGGTGGATTTTTATTTATAGTTGCCAATGGAACAAAAGATTGGGCAGTTGATAGAGAAAAAAAATATGTGAGACTTTAAATAAAAAAACCCGCAAATTTCTTTACGGGTTTTTTCTAATTTAAACTTTAATAATTATTAAAATTTATATCCTACAGAAAATTTAACGGCTACGTCTTCTAAATCAGCCTCAACTTTATTTCCAGTATTACCATCAGACATTGCCGAGTAGTCTTCGAAATCAGTGTAAGTTAGATCAGCTTTGTAAAAAGTGTTTGCATAAGGCAAATCACCTTTAGCTCCTATACCTAAAGTGTAACCAAATACATCTTGGTTAGGATAAGTTGATCCTGAGTTTAGTGACTCTAAAGTCACAATAGTAGCATGTTGTATTCCGCCCTTTACGTAAATTTCAGCTCCATTATACTCTGTTACTGAATAGTCTACATAAAGTTGAACAACGTTATCTAATTCTGCTTCTGCTTTATAAGTACCAGCTGATTGATCACCAGAGTCTGTTCTAGACTTTGATCCCATATCTCTAGTTGGAATATAAGAAAGACCAAAAGTGACCCCGTCACTTCCTGTCTCTACAAATAATTCTGGGACTATTACGTCTTCAGAATGACTTCCAGTGTTCTTTTGATTACTTGTTCTAGTTGTTTCTGTACCTGAAACATCAAACATGTGCATCGCACCTGTAATACCTATCGCCATGTCAGCTTTAGCTGATTGGCAAGCTAAGAATATAAATGATAAAAATATTGCAATATTTTTTTTCATACTTTTCCTTAATTAATATTAATATTAATGAGTCTATTTAACTCAATAGATTTTTATCGTCAAATTCAATTCTAAGGTTAATGGTCAAAAACTAAGTAAATATGCCATTTTTAGTGTTGTAATTAAACAACAGTGTCTACTTTTTTATCAAAATTCCTCTATAAATTTGCCATCCTACAATGACAATTATTACCACCATAATTACTAACGTCAAAGGTCTATCCCATAAAAATGACCAGGAACCGTCACTTATAAGGAGAGATCTACGTAAATTTTCCTCCATTAAACCTCCTAATACGAAAGCTAGAATTAAAGGCGGCATTGGAAAATCATATAAACGTAGAATTGTTGCCACTACTGCAATACCAATCATTAAGAAAATATCAAAATTGTTAAATGACATTAAATAAATACCAGTCACCGAAAAAAACAAAATTAAAGGTATTAAAAATGTTCTTGGTGTTGCCAATACTCTGGCAATATATGGAATTAAAGGTAGATTTAGAATTAATAAAATTACCATTCCAATATACATCGACATTATTACTGACCAGAAAATTTCAGGATTTGTTTGGTATAATCTCGGACCTGGTTGAATGCCAAAACCTAAAAGTGCTCCTAACATAACTGCTGTAGTTCCGCTACCAGGAATTCCTAAAGTAAGTAATGGTACGAAAGACCCTGAACAAGCCGCATTATTAGCAGTTTCAGGTGCGGCTAATCCATTAACACTTCCTTTTCCAAATTTTTGTTTTTCTTCATCATTAACAAAGTTTCTCTCCATTCCATAAGCTAAAAAAGATGCTATTGTTGACCCTGCTCCAGGTAGGACTCCTATAATAAAACCTAATACAGACGATCTTGGAATAGTTTTAACCATTTTTTTTGTCTCGTCTTTGTCTAGTTTAATTGAGCCAAGCTGTGACAAAGAAATTTGTTTTGCAACCCTCGTTGGATCATTTGCTTTAAATATTATTGTTAAAGCCTCACTCATCGCGAATGTTGCCATTACTACTAGGACAAAACTTATACCATCAGATAAATTCATATTTTGAAATGTGAATCTTGGAATATCTGAAAGAGTATCTTGACCAACGCTTGCCAACATTAAACCTAGTACAACCATCATCATTGCTTTAAGAAAATGTCCTTTTGCTGAAAAGGCTGATACTGCAGTTAAACCTAAAATCATCAAACCAAAATAATCTGGGGATCTAAAAGCTAAACTTACTTTTGATAAACTTGGCGCTGCGATCAAAAGAAATACTGCAGCAATAGTACCGCCTGCAAAAGAACTATAAGCTGCAATTGCTAATGCTTTGCCAGCTTTTCCTTGTTGTGCCATAGGATAGCCATCAAATGAGGTAGCAACAGTGCCAGGTATACCAGGAGCGTTAATTAAAATTGAAGAAGTAGATCCCCCAAAAACTGCACCATAATAAACACCAGCCATTAAAATTAATCCAGTGGAAGGTTCAAAACCGTAAGTTATCGGTATCATTAGTGCGATGGCAGTCATCGGACCTAACCCGGGTAACATTCCGATGATTGTTCCAGCAAAACAGCCAATCATGACCATCATTAAATTTTTAATTGAAAAAGCTGTTTCTAATCCAATAAGTATTCCTTCGATCATCCCATAACTCCTATATATTGTAAAAATGGATCACGAAGATAAATATTTAATAGACCATGAAGGAGATACATAAATATTGCTACAAAAGGGAATGATAAAAGAAAAATCCATAACCACTTTCTCTCACCTAAAACAATATAAGATAAAACTAAAAAAATAGAAGTTGATAAAAAATATCCTACTCTTAAAATTGTTATTCCATACAAAACCATAAGTACAACCAACATAATTGTTTTTTTATAATCTAAAATTGATAAATCTACATTAGAGGGCTTGGTCTCTGGTAAAATAATGTAGAGAGCAGAAAACATAAGTCCTGCATAACCTAAATATATCGGAAATGTTTTTGCATTAAACGCTGCATTTTCATCGAAAGTAAAAACTTGAATTTGGTGAGCTGTATATAAATAAAAACCTGAAAAAATAAAAAAGAGCAGTGAAATAATCTTTGAAGGACTGATTTTCACTGCTCTTTCCTTAACTATTTATTTTATTACGCCTAAATTTTTCAACAATCCAGTCATTTCAACTGTTTGTTTTTCCAAAAATTTAACGAATTTTTTGTCTGGGTTATAAATATTTACCCAAGCATTTCTTTTTCTGACTGCTTCCCATTCAGGTGTTTTTTGAACATCGCCTAACATTTTAGCAATTTTTTTTCTCTCACCATCACTCATACCTGGAGGACCAAAGAAACCTCTCCAATTTACGAAGATTGCGTTTGTACCTTGCTCTTTTAAGGTTGGAACATCTGGGGCATCAGCAACTCTTTTTGGAGCTGTTATACCAAGAATTTTTACTTGGTCTCGAGCACCCATTACTTCTCCTAAACCAGTTGAAAGAATTTGAGTTTCACCTGATAAAAGTCCTGCTAACGCTTTTCCACCTGCATCGTAAGGAATGTAAACAACATCATTTGGATTAGCACCAGCTTCTTTAAATGCTAATGCACCAATTAAATGGTCCATGCTTCCTCTTACAGATCCACCAGCCATTTTTACTGATTTTGGATTTGCTTTGTAAGCAGCAACAACATCTTTCCATGAATTGTAAGGTGAATTTTTTGCAGCAACGATTGCACCATAATCACCAATAACTCCAGCTATTGGCACAACATCTTTATAAGATGTAACCTTAGCTGCGTTCTTTTTATCTACATAACCAGAGTGTCTAGTTATTGATCTAAGAACTAATGGAGTAGATTGAACTAAAATCGTATCTGAAGGTTTAGTATTTATCATGTATGATAAAGCTTTTCCTCCACCACCACCTGACATATTTTCAAATGATGCACTATTTAAAAAACCAGCTTTAGTTAAAGCTTCACCAGTTCCTCTAGCAGTTCCATCCCAACCACCACCAGCACCACCGCCAATTACAAAGTGTAATTTGTCAGCAGCGAAAGATGTGTTTGAAACTGATGTTAAAAGAACAGTCGCGAAAACTAGGCTGATAAGTTTTTTGAACTTATTGAACATTATTTCCCCCTGTGTTTATTAATTATTCATATTAAAATAAATAACTAAACTGGAGTCAACTATGTATTAATGAAAAAAAGTTCCTCTTATTCTAAGTAACTCTCTAGATAACCCAGAATGCTCCTTAAAAGCTTTTCTTCCATGCAACCAAAAATAGTTATTAGAGAAAATTGTCGATCCAACAGGTAGTGGAAAGCTTATTTTATTTTTACTTTGTTCTAAAGCGTCTGATAATTTTTGTAAAAATAAACCTTGTTTCATATTTTTGGGTTCAGGAAATTGATCAATGTAAGAGATGGTAGGTTTACCATGTTTATCTTTTGAAAATACGGGATGCTCTACTTTATAATCAACATTTTTACTTTTAGGTGATCCCCAAACAAAATCTTCTTGTCCAACAGGATCTTTGCTTAAATCCTCCAAATGTTCCCAATCATCTAAATGTAAAATAACGCTTTCACCTCCACTAACGTTCTGTTCTTCCATTTTTGTCATTATTAACCAATCAGTTTTCTCTTTTACATAAGTTCCGTCAGTATGAAGATCTAAATTTGTATATGCCTTCCTTAAATAAGAGTCGCTGCTGTCTTGGTGTTTTACATAAAATCTTGCGTAATATTTCCCTGTCATAGAGTCAAAGTTTGGATTGCCAACTAAATAAGCGAGTCCTGTTGAAAGCTTGACTAAAAAATCTTTATCAAATTTCTTGTTTTTAATATCAGGCTCAACGATGGCAGTCCCGGTTTTTCGATCATTAAGAATTTCACTTAAAGTTTTACTTAGTTTATTTTGAAATACCTCATCTAAGCTTTTTGCCAAGCTAAATCTAGAAAATGGTTTGTATTCTAAAGATAAAATTGAATGTTTTTTAAAAGGAAAAATCAATCTATCAAGGTCGCTTTCATTTAACTTAATTACACGAATTCTTTTAGAATTATTATGATCTGAAATCAAAAAACTCATTTAATCAATAGTGCCCATGATCCATAAAACAATAAAAATTGCTAATATTGGTTCCATTTTTAATTTTACCACAAATCAAATGTTAGTCAAAAAACTTAATAAAATTGCTGAAGCGATGGTAGGAATTACCAAATTTTTTTTAGATATTATAAATATAGCAATACAAGTGAAGAATACTATTAGTCTTATTATTAGCTCTGAGTCAGCTAAAACTCCAGCAGGAAATATTATCATTCTTCCAAGTAGTGCAGCCAAAGTTGAATAGGCAACGCAATTAAACCATTTGAAAATTTTTGATTTCACACTAACTTTTTCAGAAGTAAGTGCTCCCATGAATCTAGAAATATACGTAGCGATTGAAGTTGCTATAATTGCAAAAATTATAAGTTGACTACTTGCCATTTTTTTCTCCAAATAAATAAGCAACAGTCCCTGCTATCAATCCAGCAAACAATAATGACCACTCTGTAGAAAATAAATAAATAACTGGTCCTAAAGTTGTTCCTAAAATCACCGAAATAGATATAGCTATATTTTTCATAGCACTTATCATCATACAAAAAAAATAAATTGGATTTACAATTGCTAATCCAATTAACATTTCTTTATTTAAAAGATCTGCTAACAGATACCCAATAACTGTCATAATTACAGCTGTTAACCAAGTTCCTGTGCCAATACCTATCCAAAAATCTATTCGGTATTTTGAATTGATCTTTTTATAAGCATCTTTAGCGATTAACCAGGATGAAACTGCAAGAAAATGACAAGATAAATAATATTTCCACTTAGGTTGAGATTTATGCTCAAGTAAAGGGAATAAAGAAACTGTCATTGGATAAAGTCTAAAGTTTACTAACCAAACTGCTAAAAAAATATTTACGATAGATGCTCCTAATAATAATGACTCTGCCATTACTAATTGTCCTGGTAATGCGTATGTAAAAAAGCTTGAAGCTGCACTTTGTTGAATGTTAAATCCAGCATCTTTGAGTAAAGCTCCTAAAGCAACAAAACACGCTGCTAAAGGTAACGCTGGACTTCTTGCACCTTTTAGAGATTTTAAACCTGTAAAGAAAGCTTGCGAGTTAATCATCCACCAAGGAATAATCTTCCTACGTCTGGATTTTTTAAAAGATCATCCCCTTTACCTGCGATAGCTGTTTGACCAGACACTAAAACGTAACCTATATCTGCAAACTCTAAACCTTTTTTTGCGTTTTGTTCCACAAGTATTATTGTTTTCTTCTCTGCTTTTTGAAGATCCTCTAAAATTTCAAAAACCATATTAATATATTTTGGTTCCAAACCAATTGATGGTTCGTCTACTAATAAAATTGATGGCTTCATAACTAATGCTCTTGAAATTTCTAATAATCTTCTTTCACCGCCTGATAAAACTTTTGCAGGTTGATTTCTTCTATTTCTTAATCTCTCATATTTTTGAAAAATTCTCTCAGCTTCTTCATAAGCCTCGTCTTGTTTATCTTTAATGTATCCACCCATTAAAAGATTTTCCTCAACTGTCATATCAGGAAATACTGAGTTATCTTGTAAGATATAAGCTATGCCTACTTTACTTAGTTTCTGAGCAGGAGTTAATGTCGTAATTTCATTTCCTTCTAATTCAATTTTTCCATCAAAAATATTTGTAAATCCATATATGGAGTGAAGAATTGTAGATTTTCCTGCACCGTTAGGCCCTATTAAACATAACGATTGAGCCTTACTGACTGTTAAGTCAAAATTATGTAGTATCTCCATTTTTCCGTAGCCAGCATTTAAGCCTCTTATAGTTAGGTGAACGTCGTTAGGAGATAATTTATTTAAATCTTCTAAACCAGGTGCTTTACCTAAAACATCGTATTGATTTGCCATTACTGCGCCCCTAAGTAAGCATCAACAACTCGCTTATCATTTTTAATTTGATCTGGTGAACCTTCTGCTAGCATTTTACCGTGGGCTAAACAGAAAATTTTTTGTGCTAAACTCATAATTACTTTCATATTGTGCTCTATGACTAATAAAGTAATTCCATAATCTTTATTTATTTTAATTAATCTATCTATAATTCCGTTAATTAAAGTTGGATTAATTCCAGCTGTAGGCTCGTCTAATAAAAGCATTTTAGGCTCATTCATCAAAGCCATTGCTAATTCTAGTAATTTTTGTTGTCCAAATGATAAATCACCTGCTCTCAAATTTCTTTTTTGATAAAGACCAACAAAGTTTAAAATATTTTCTGCTTTCTCAGTAAGTTCAACTGGTACTTTTGCAAAAATAAATCCAGAGTCACTTGCTTTATGACTTATAAGCATATTTTCTACACAATTAAGTTTTGAATAAATTCTTGTTTGTTGAAAGGTTCTTAACAAACCAAGTTTAGCGACTGCTGGTACAGGCATTTCGGAAACTTCTGTATTATCAAAAATAATTGATCCTTTATCAATTGGATGAGTTCCAACAATAGAATTAAATAAAGTAGTTTTACCTGAACCATTAGGTCCTATTAAACCAACTATAGATCCCTGTTCTACCGAAACAGAAATATCTACGTTTGCTTGAACACCGCCAAAAGATTTACTCACATTTTTAACTTGTAAAATACTCATTTTAATTCTACCTGTGCTTTCCGATCTTTTTCATCTATCACTTCACCAAATCTTTCAGGGTATTTTTCTCGCAACCAACCCATTAATCCTTCTGGGAAATAAACTACGATTACAACGATCAAAACTCCCAGCGCAACATATTGCCAGCCTAATATTAATGTCCAAAGACCTTCTTTGAAGAAATGGAATAACGTTGCTCCAATTAC
>CACIWZ010000003.1 GCA_902590505.1 uncultured Pelagibacteraceae bacterium | reverse complement strand
AGTGAAGGCTGGCTTGGAATAACAGATAAATATTGGATGACTGCTTTTGTCCCCGAGTCAGGTAAAAATTTTAAATCTACTTTCCTATACGAAAATGGATTTAAGGCGAATTATATCATTAATGAACCGGTAAATATTAGTAAATCATCAACTGGAGTAAATAAACTTAGATTGTTTATTGCCGCTAAAGAGGTTGATACGATTGATGGATATGCTGCAGACCAAAATATAAATAAATTTGATTTAGTTATAGACTGGGGATGGTTTTATTTTTTCACAAAACCTTTATTTTTCGTAATTGATTATTTATTTAAAATTTCAGGAAATTTTGGAACAGCTATAGTATTGTTAACTATTGCTATAAGACTTATTTTCTTCCCACTAGCTAACTTCTCGTTCAGATCAATGGCAAAAATGAAAGCAGTTCAACCAGAGATGATGAGACTAAAAGAACTTCATAAAGATGATAAAGTCAAATTGCAACAAGAGATGATGGCATTATATAGAAAAGAAAAAATAAATCCTGCATCAGGTTGCTTACCAGTTTTAATTCAAATTCCCTTCTTTTTTGCAATTTACAAGATGCTTTTTATTTCTTTAGAAATGAGACATCAGCCATTTTTTGGTTGGATAAAAGACTTGTCAGCACAAGATCCAACTTCTTTATTCAATTTATTTGGTCTAATTCCATGGGATCCCCCAGGGTTTATGATTATTGGCATTTGGCCAATATTAATGGGGGCCTCTATGTGGGTTCAACAAAAATTAAACCCTGCACCAGCTGATCCTATACAAGCAAAAATATTTGCTTTCTTTCCACTATTTTTAACAATAATACTTGCTTCTTTCCCTTCTGGGCTTGTTGTTTACTGGACGATAAATAATATTCTTACAATCGCGCAGCAGTACGTAATTGTTAAAAAAACGACTGTAAAAACAAATTAAATGTCAAAAAATATTTCTCTAGACGAGATAAAAGAATTTTGGCCTGATAAAGCGCCAGACATTAACATTGTTCAAAAATACATAAAAAAATATGAAAATGAAAAAATTGTAATTAAATATGGTGGCAATGTTCTAATAGACAGAAATGTCTTTAATAATTTTATATCTGATATTAATGTTCTTAATAAATTAGGCTTATCTATAATAGTTGTTCACGGTGGAGGTCCGAGAATTAAAAGAGAGTTAGATAAGAAAAAAATCGTATCGAAATTTATTAATGGCTTGAGGGTAACTGATAAAAACATAATTAATACTGTAGAGGAAGTTTTAATTGATTTTAACAAAGACATAGCAAATTCTCTAAGGAAATTAGGTTCTCAAGCAGCTATGTTTCATTCTAAGGCTGACAACATAATAGAGGTTGAGCCTGAAAGAGAGGAACTTGGATTTGTTGGAATACCAAATAAAATAAATGATAGATTAATTCTAAACGCATTAAATAAAAATAAAATTCCAATTATAGCTCCTTTAGGTTTAGGTAAAAATGAACAGACATATAATATTAATGGTGACACCGCAGCCAGCGCTATAGCAAAAAAACTAAAGTCTAGAAGACTAATATTAATGACAAATGTTGAAGGTGTATATGATGATAAGAAAAAGTTAATATCAGAAATTAAACCTTACGATCTTGAAAATCTCATTAAATGGAAAGTTGTTCAAGGGGGCATGATTCCAAAAATAGAAAATTGTGTAGATGCTGTGCAAAATGGAGTAAGAGGTGTAGTAATATTAGATGGAAGAAAACCTCATTCAATTTTACACGAAATTTTTTCAGATCAGGGATCTGGAACACTAATTAGAGAATGAAAGATTTGAAAGATATAAAATTTTGGTTATTTGATTTAGACAACACGCTTTATGACGGCGCAACAAAAGTATTCGACCAGGTAGATAAGAAGATGTCTAAATTTATCTCTGAAAAATTAAACGTCAATATTGAAGAGGCTAGAAAAATTCAAAAAAACTATTTTCAAGAATATAACACAACCTTAAGCGGTATGATAAAACATCACAAAATTGATGCAGATGAATTTTTAGAGTTTGTTCATGATGTAGATCTAAGTTTTTTAGCCAAAGATAAAGATCTTGAGGTAGAAATTAAAAAATTAGACGGAAAGAAAATAATTTTTACTAATGGCTCTAGAGCTCATGCAATCAATGTCACAAAAAGAATTGGAATAGATAAGCTTTTTGATGGAATATTTGATATACGAGATTGTGAGTTTATTCCAAAGCCTTCCAAAGAGCCTTATAAAAAATTGGTAGAAAGTTACAAAATTGAGCCACAATATTGTATATTCTTTGAAGATATTGCTAGAAATTTAAAACCAGCATACGAATTAGGAATGAAAACTGTTTGGATTAAAAATGATGAACCTTGGGCAGCAAAATATTCAGACTCAGATTTCATTAATTATAAGACTGACAGCCTAGCAAAATTTTTAAAGGAGATTAATGAGCTACGATAAATTAGAAAAAATTATAAACGAGAGTTTTGAAAAGAAAGAAAAAGTAGGTCCAAAATCAGATAAAAAATTGGTTAAAGCCATTTATGAAACAATAAATCTTGTCGATAGCGGAAAAATTAGAGTAGCAAATAAACAAAATGGCAATTGGGTTGTCAATCAATGGATTAAAAAAGCTATTTTGCTAAGCTTTAGAATAAATAAGATGGAAATGATGAAAGGTCCCTACACTACTTGGTATGATAAAGTACCTGGAAAGACAGTAAAGTGGAAAGAGAAAGACTGGAAAAAAGCAGGTTACCGTCATGTCCCAAATGGAGTTGTAAGAAGAGGGGCTTATATTGGTAAAAATGTAGTTCTAATGCCGAGCTTTGTAAACCTTGGAGCTTACGTTGATGAGGGAACAATGATTGACACTTGGGCTTCTGTTGGTTCATGCGCTCAGGTTGGTAAAAATTGTCATATTTCTGGAGGTGCAGGAATAGGAGGTGTGTTAGAACCACTTCAAGCTGGTCCAGTAATTATTGAGGATAATTGTTTTATTGGTGCCAGATCTGAAATTGCTGAAGGTGTTTTAGTGGAAGAAGGCGCAGTACTATCAATGGGAGTATACATAGGTGCGTCTACAAAGATAGTAGATAGAAACTCTGGTGAAATACACTATGGTAAAGTACCTGCATATTCTGTTGTGGTTCCTGGAAGCCTTCCTAACAAATCAAACCCAAGTGGACCTTCTTTGTATTGTGCAGTTATAGTTAAAAAAGTTGATGAGAAAACTAGAAGCAAAACTTCAATCAACGATTTACTTAGAGACTAATGACTATAATTAACGAATTACAATTATCTAAAGATTTAATAAGATTTCCAAGTGTTACGCCTAAAGATGCGGGAGCAATAAAATTTCTAAGTAAAAAATTAAAGAAATTAGGATTTAATTGTAAAATATTAGAATTTAAAGATAAAAAAAGTAAACCAATAAAAAATTTGTACGCGCGTATAGGAAAAAAAGGACCAAATTTATGCTATGCTGGACATACCGACGTTGTACCACCTGGAAATATAAATGATTGGACCATTAATCCTTTTAAACCCTCAGTAAAAAAGAATTATTTAATTGGAAGAGGTGCGAATGATATGAAAAGTTCAATTGCATGCTTTGTAGCAGCGGTAAGCCAGTTTTTGCACAAAAATCAAAAATTTAATGGATCAATAAGTTTTTTAATAACTGGTGATGAAGAGGGGTATGCAATAAATGGGACGAAAAAAGTTGTCGAGTACTTAAAAAAAAGGAAAGAGAAAATTGATTTTTGTATTGTTGGAGAGCCAACAAATCCAAATAAACTTGGAGAAATGATAAAAATAGGAAGGAGAGGAAGTTTATCTGGGAGAATTGAAATTAGTGGCACTCAAGGACATATAGCATATCCTCATCTGTCAAATAATCCAATAAATACTATGGTAGCTATATGTAAAAAACTTAAAGAAAATAAACTTGATAAAGGTAATAAAAATTTTCAACCCTCGAATTTGGAATTTACTTCAATAAATGTTGACAATAAGGCTCATAACGTAATACCGGCAAGAGCAAGAGCTCAATTCAATATTAGATATAATAATTTACATACATCAAGATCTTTAAAGAAAAAAGTTAGCTTGATTGTAAAAAAAATGAGCAAAAAAAATAAATGTAGTTATAAAATAGATTATATGGCTAATGGTGATGCTTTTTTAACAAAACCAGGAAGAACTATCTTTATGGCAAAAAAAATTATAAAGAAAATAACCAAAATTAATCCAAAACTTTCTACAACTGGAGGTACTTCAGATGCGAGATTTATTAAAAAAATTTCTCCTTGTTTAGAGTTCGGTTTAGTAAATAAAACTATGCATAGAGTTGATGAATGTGTTTCATTGACTGACTTGAAAAAACTTACAAAAATATATAACCATATTTTAGTTGAGTATTTTAAGTGAAGTTATACAAAATTAAAAAATCAAAAATTGATAAGAATGGTTTATATGCAAGTTGTGATATAAAAAAAGGTACAAGAATTATAGAATATAAAGGAAAAATTATTACATCAAAAGAAAGTGAAACCAACCCAAAATTTGACAATTGTAAAGCAATCTATCTCTTTAATATTAACAAAAGATTTGATTTAGATGGGGATTATAAATTTAATACAGCTAGACTTATAAATCACTCTTGTGATCCAAATTGTGAAGTTTTTGGAGAAGGAATGAAAATTTGGGTTTTTGCGATGAAAAATATAAAAAAAAATGAGGAGCTGTCTTATGATTATGGATTTAGCTTTGATGAAGATTACAAAAATTTTCCATGTAGATGTAAATCTAACAATTGTGTCGGTTATATTATAAGACAAGGTTCGAGATGGAGAGTACGCGATAGGAAAAAAATTTAATATCTTACATTTTTTAAATATAAACCATATGCAGGAGCAGGAGGAGCGCAGTTAGTCCTTTTTTTTGATTTAAAAACTTCTTTAAATTTCTGTAAACTCCATTCACTTGAAGATAATTTCTCTAAACATCCAACCATAGATCTTACTTGGTTCTGTAAAAATGACTTTGATTTGAAAGTTAATATTATTTTATTCTGGTTTTTTTTTATTACAATTGAATTCATTTTTTTTATTGCAGATTTTGCTGTACACGTTGATGCTCTAAATGTAGAAAAATCATGTGTTCCAACTAAAGTTTTCCCCCCTTTTTTTAATAGCTCTAAATTTATCTTTCTTCTAACATGCCATGCTTTATTTTTATCTAAAGTTAATGAAGCTAATCTATTTACTATATAATAAGTGTAAACTCTCTCCTTTGCTGAAAATCTTGCATGAAAATCTTTTTTTTTCTTTTTAATATCTACAATAGAGATAGAGCCTTTACGTAAGAAAAAATTTATTGAATTTAAAAATTTTTTTTTATCGTCAATTTTTTTTATACTTTTAAAATTAGCAAATTGCCCACTTGCATGAACACCTTTATCAGTTCTACCAGCACCTATAATTCTAATATTTTCTTTTAATATTTTTTTTAAAGCTTTTTCTATTTTTTCTTGAATAGATTTACCATTTTTTTGATATTGCCAACCAACATATCCTGAGCCATCATATTCAATTTTAATTAAATAATTATACATCCGATTTTTAGTTTATTACCTTTTAAAAACTCCTCACTTTTCATGGGTTGTTTTCCTTCTTTTTGTAATTCTAGAATTTGAACCGAATTTTCTGAGCAAGCTATTGTAAAATTTTTATTAATAATAGATCCTGGCTTTCCATTAATTTTGACTTCTCTTACTTTTATTGGTTTTATTCTTAAGCCGTCAATCTCAAACCAGGTCCCTGGAGTGGGATATAAGGCATTAATTTTTGCTACTATTTTTTTAGCTGTTTCATTCCAATTAATTTTAGTCTCTAATTTACTTATCTTTTTGGCGTAAGTTGCATCTTTCTCTTCTTGAGGAATAAATTCCTCTTTTCTTTCCTCAATTAAGTCTAAAGATTTTATTATCATTTCAGATCCTAGTTTAGACATAGTACTGCTTAAAATATTGGAATTAGCGCCTTCTGGTATTCTGATTTTTGATTGCATCATGACTGGCCCAGAGTCTAATTTTGGTTCAATTTTCATTATTGAAATTCCAGTCTCTTTGTCTAAATTCATTATTGCTCTTTGGATAGGTGCTGCTCCTCTCCATTTTGGTAATAAAGATGCATGAACATTAATAAATCTTAAATCTTTTATTTTAAGTAATTTTTCAGGTAAAATTTTACCGTATGCTGCAACCACTACAACATCTGGATTAAGTTCGGTAATTTTTTTAACTTCCTCCTTAGAATTTAAATTATCTGGATGTCTTACTGCAAGTTTATTTGCTTTCGAGTATTCATGTATTGGGGATATTCTCAATTTTAGTCCTCTATCTCTTTTTTTTGGGGGCTGTGTATACACACTCAAAATATTATATTTTGATTTATTTATCGAATCTAGAATTGGAACTGCGAACTCTGGGGTCCCCATAAAAATTATTTTTAATGCCATTTATTTATAGAATTACTTTATCTAGCTCTTTTTTTTGTTTTATAAGTTTTTTGATTATCATATCTTTTTTTAATTTTGATAAATAATCTATGAATAAAACTCCATTTAAATGATCGACTTCGTGTTGTATGCAAGTCGCTAAAAGACCTTCTGCTTTAAAAGCTTTTTTCTTACCGTTGTAATCAACATAATCTAAGTGACAAGTAGCTGGTCTTTCAATTTCCGCAAAATGTCCCGGAATTGATAAGCATCCCTCCTCATAAATTGAAGTTTTTTCAGAACGAAATGTGATTTCAGGATTTATTAAAAATAAAGGATTTTTTTTTTCTTTTTCTTTTGAAATATCTATTACGATTAATCTTTTTAATATTCCAACCTGCACAGCGGCTAAACCTATTCCAGGAGCAGCATACATTGTTTCCAACATTTCGTTTAAAAGTTTTTGAAGATCAGAGTCTACTTTCTCTACTGGTAAACTTTTTTCTCTTAAAATAGGATCAGGCTCTATTATAATATTTCTCAGGGACATTTCAAATATTATAGACTAACTAAACTCTTTGGGGTAGAGCAGAAATCAATACTTTGTTTCTAATAGTTATCAAATCCATTTGATTAAGAAGACTAGTTATAAAATATATTGTTTCCGGATCTAGTTGATAAGGCTCATCTTCTCCGATAATTTCTACGATTTTTAACGCTAAAAATGCATTCTGATTTTTATCAATTAGTTGTAATAAATTTTTTGGAACTTCGTATTTGTTGGCTAATTCAGATAAATTAAAATTTTCAGGAATTGAAAAACCATCTTTTACTAAAGACTGCGCTAGAGCTAAATCTTTAGCTGAATAAAAATATTTTTTATTTTTATTTATTTTTTTAAAAGTTTTATCTATTTCTTTTTGAATTTTTTTTCCTTCTTCATTTTCAACATAAAATTTAATAATTTTTGACTGGTGTAAAATTTTATCATTATATTTTACTTTGCCCAATTGAAGTTCAGTATTTTTTAATAATCTATTTTCAGCTATTTCCTTATATTGTTCGGGAACATTATCTAGTCCAATTTTTTTTAAATTTTCACTTAAAAATTCTGAATAAATATTCTCTATTTCATCCTTTTTAAAAAGTTCTTCTAGCAAGAATAGATATTCAATCTTTGCCTCATTATTTTCAGATAAGAGAAATTTTTGATATAATAAAGATCTCGCATCTACGCTTTCAAGTGATTGGTAAATATTTTTTGCGTTGATTAGTGTGTTTAAATTAAAAGTAACTTGTTTGTAGATATCAAAAATTATACTTCTATCAATTTGTTTTTGATTGGCAGCGACTTCTAGCTCTTTAATTTTGTCTTTATCGGTAATATCCTCTAATTTGATTAAATTTGCAGCGTTTAAATACTTCCAAATTTCTTTTTTGGTTTTTTTAGTTGGTTGATAATTAAAATCTTTAACAGTTACGCTTGATAAATAAAAATTTAAAAGATTTTTTTCATTAATTTTATTAGAAGTTTTTTCTGTTATTCCTAAGAGAAAATTGATTTTATCATCAAAAAATTTGTCTGATTGCTTTTGCTCTCGAAGAAGATCTAGTAGTAAATGTGCTTGTGATTTCTTATTATTAAAAACAAGACAATAAATTTTAAATTTTTCTAGGTAAGAGTCTTTAATTGTACTATCAATAAATTTTATTTTTTCACAGCCTTCTTTTATGTTTGCTTGAGCAATATTGTTATCTACTAAATACTGTACAGCTTTACTTTTACCTTCAAACTCTTTGTTTTGTTTTAAAAATTCCTCTAAAAGATTTATACGGTTATTTTCTATTAGCCAATTAATTTTTAAATTTATAAATTCTTTTTCTTCCATGCCTTCAGGCGGATAAGAAAATGATAAAAGTACATTTTCAAGTATTTCATTTGAGGTTTTAGATAAATTAATTTTTTTAATTCTTTTTATGCTAGATCTGACATCTTCCGCTTTTGTGGTTGACCACATATTTAAATTAAAATTATAATCAGCAGGATCATAAACTCCAAACACTTTGATTTCTTGAGAGTTATCTATTGCTCCATCAGTAATGAGAATGTCTTGATTTGCCTCAACTGGCTCAGCCAGATTTGGTTTGATGTCGTCTTTTTTATTTACCGTGTTAGATTGATTGCTATCAATATTTCTATTACTTTTTTTATTTTTCCAAATATCAATTTTATCTTCACCTTTAAGAGGTGAAAAAATTAATGCAGCAAAAATTAAAGCTAATAAAATTTTAAAGTTTTTTGATATCATTTGTTATTTCAATATCATACTTTTTCTGTGGACTAGGAAAATTTACTTTTTCAATTAAAAAAATTGCAATTATAAAAATAACTATCACAAACAATATTTTTATAAATATTCGCAGAAGAGAGCTGCCTAAACTTGACTGTCTATTGTATTTAAGTTGCATACTTTTTAGATTAATTTAAACTCAATAATTAAGACAAATTTATGATAAATCAAATTCTAAATTGGAGCATTAATTGAAAAAAAACCTTGTTTTAACCGGTATGATGGGTGTGGGTAAATCTACAGTTGGAAAAAACCTTGCGCAAAAGCTTTCTTACAATTTTGTTGATATAGATAGGACTATAGAGTCTAGAGAGGGCAGCTCAATAAATTTGATATTTAAAAATAAAAGTGAAAGTTATTTTAGAAAATTAGAAAACGAAATTAGTCTAGAAAAATTAAAAAAAAAAAATACGGTAATCTCTCTAGGAGGTGGTGCTTTTCTTAATAAATCTATTAGGCGAGAAATTAAAAATACATCTGTAAGTTTCTGGCTGGATGTTGATGTATCTGAATTAATAAAAAGACTAAAAAAGACTAAAAAAAGGCCTTTGTTATATAATAAAAATTTAAATGTCACGGTCAATAAAATTTACTTGGAACGGAAGAAAACTTATAGTGAAGCAGATTTTAGAATAAAATGTAATTTTTTAGGCCCAGACAAAATTGTAGACAAAATTTTAAAACTTTATGAAAAATCAGGAAATTAGATTTAACGACTCTTGTCAAAGATACTCGATAATAATTGGAAATAATCTTTTTGGGGTTCTTCAAAAGAAAATTAGATTAATATGTCCAAACACAAAACAAATCGCGATAATTTATGATAGCAAAGTTCCCTCAAAATTCAGAGATGCTTTAAAGTCAAAATTAAGAAATTACAAAATTACATTTTTAAAATTCAATGCTAATGAAAAAACTAAATCATTAAAATCAGTTGAATTTTATATGAATAAATTATTACAAGGAAATTTTAATCGTTCAGATTTAGTAATTGCTGTTGGTGGTGGAATAGTTGGGGATACAGTTGGCTTTGTTGCAAGTATATTTAAGAGAGGTATAAATTTTATCAATCTTCCTACAACTTTGTTAGCACAAGTTGATTCGGCCATAGGTGGAAAAACTGGAATTAATTCTATTTATGGAAAAAACTTGATTGGTTCTTTTTACCAACCAAAATTAGTTTTAAGTGATACCTCTTTTTTAAACTCTCTTCCTAAAAAAGAAATGATCTGTGGTTATGCTGAAATATTAAAACACTCAATAATTAAAGATTTAGATTTTTTTAAATGGTTAAAAAAAAATACAAAAAAAATTCTGTCAAAAAATAAAAAAAAGCTTATTCACGCCATTAAAAAAAGCTGTGAAATAAAAATCTTTTTTGTAAATAAAGACGTCAATGAAAAAGGAATAAGAATGATGTTGAATTTTGGACATACATTTGCCCATGCTATTGAAGCAAAGAACAAATTTTCAAAAAAAACTACACACGGAGAAGCAGTATTATCTGGGATGATCTTAGCTACAAGGTTATCAGTGATTAAAAAAGTATGTAGTTCAAGTGTTTTAAATCAATTAAAAGAAATTTATAAAAATAATTCTCTTTCTTATACATTCAAAAATTTTTCAAATGTAAATAAAATTAATAGCTTAATTCCTTATTTGAAAAATGACAAAAAAAACAATGATGATAAGATTAATTTTATTTTATTAAAAAGAATAGGAAAAACTACCCTGCCTAACAAATTTAAGATTTCAATATCTAAATTAAAAAAATTGTCAAAATTTATTGCTCGATACTAATTTCTAAAGCATGAATTCTTGATTTTAGATCATCTTTAAGAACTTTCATGATTAACTTTTGAGCACTTAATCTAGAGATAGAACTTAGATATAAAGATTTAATTTTTAAATGAAGATGAAATTTTTCTTCTGAAAAAAACTTGTGGCCTTTATGTTTATGTGAATTATCAACAATCTCTAAGCTTTCAAACTTTACTTGCATTCTAAGTTTTTTCTCAATTTCTTCAAAATAATTTTTCATTATTTAAATTTTACTATATAGAATTAATTAATGAAAATAATTTGTGATTGGAAAAACTGTAAAGAGATTGGAGCTTATAAAGCACCTATTGAAAAGGATAACAGCAAAAAATATAGGCTGCTATGCCTTAATCATATAAAAGAATTCAACAAAAATTGGAATTATTTTGAAAATATGAACGACCATGAAATAGAGTTCTTTATTAAGTCTGATTTGACCTGGCACAAAACTACTAAGAAATTCGGGTCTTCTGATAATTTTTTTAATATTTTGTGGAATAACGCACTTGACGATAAAATGAATATTTTCAATGGCTCGAATTTCAAAGATTTTAAAAAAACAAAAGTTTCACAAACAGATAGGGACGCCTTAACCGTTATGGAGTTAAATGATGATGTAAAATGGGAACAAATACACTCAAAATTTAAAGAGCTTGTAAAAAAATATCATCCTGATAAAAATCAAGGCGATAAGAAATTTGAAGATAAATTAAAAAAAATTACTTTAGCTTATAGTCAATTAAAAAAAACTTTAGGAAAAAAATGAATTCAGAGCAATTATTGCAAAAACCTGACATTAAGTTATCTGTTAAACAGACTTTTGGTTTTGACAGCGATATGAAAGTTGGAGCTTTCTCAAAAAAGAATGAATATGTTCCAAAAATAGATCCTGATTATAAATTTGATAAAGATACTACATTAGCAATCCTTGCTGGATTTTCTTTTAACAAACGAGTTTTGATACAAGGATATCATGGAACTGGAAAGTCCACTCACATAGAACAGGTTGCTGCCAGATTAAATTGGCCATGCATTAGAGTTAACTTGGACAGCCATATCAGTAGAATTGACTTAATAGGTAAGGATGCAATAGTTTTAAAAGATGGTAAACAAGTTACTGAATTTAAAGAAGGAATTCTACCATGGTCAATTCAAAATCCAGTTGCTTTAGTGTTTGATGAGTATGACGCGGGTAGACCTGATGTAATGTTTGTAATTCAAAGAGTTCTTGAAAGCGAGGGCAATTTCACTTTATTAGATAAGAACAAAATTTTAGAGCAGCACGATTTTTTTAGAATATTTGCAACTACAAACACTGTTGGTTTAGGAGATACAACAGGGCTTTATCACGGAACTCAACAAATCAACCAAGGTCAAATGGACAGATGGAATATAGTTTCAACTTTAAATTATCTCTCTTTTGAAAAAGAATTAGAAATAGTTTTAGCCAAAAACAAAATTTTTAATAACAAAGAAGGGAAAGAGTTATTATCTAATATGATAAAAGTTGCGGACTTAACAAGAAAAGGATTTATTAATGGAGACATATCAACTGTAATGAGTCCTAGAACGGTACTACATTGGGCTGAAAATACAGATATTTTTAAAGATAAAGGTTATGCTTTTAGGATTACATTTCTCAATAAATGTGATGATTTAGAAAAAAAAATCATATCCGAATATTATCAAAGATGTTTTGGCGAGGATCTGCCTGAGTCTTCAATTAACGTCTCAATATAAAGTGGAAAATAAGAAAGAAAAACTGGAAGATTTTAAAACAGCAATTAGTTCTACTGTAAGGTCATTATCCAATTCTCAAGAGATAGAGATTTCTTTTGGAAACCAAGCAATAAAATCATCTAAAAATTCTTTAAGATTGCCTGATTTGGAACAAGGTAGCAATAAATTAAACTATGAAAAAATAAGGGCAATTGCTGACTCCAAATCATTAAATTTAAGATTTTCAAATGTGAAAACTTTAAAGAAATATGAGCCGGAAGGAAATATTTCAAAAAAGCTTTATAGTATTTCTGAGAAGATAAGATGTGAAAAAATTGGGACAAGCTATTTTAAGGGTGTAAAAAAAAATATCGAAAAATACTATTATAAAAGATTATCTGGTTTAGACCTTAAAAGTAGCGAAGATAAAATTGTTGAGTCTTTCGAGAATTATCTAAGGGTAAAATTTCTTAATTTCAAAAACGAAAGTCAAATTGATAAAAGATTAAAACCTTTTAAAAAAGATCTAAATGATCAATTAAAAAATAGAATAAACGAACTTAAAGATTTAGCCCTAGATCAAGAGAAATTTAATTCCTTAGTTTCAAAAATGATAACTGATATGAGTTTAGATGAAAATATTAATCAAGAAGAGAAAAGAGACGAAGAAAATGATAATGACGATAAGCAGTCAAAACCTCAGAATCAAGAACAAAAAACCAAAGAAAAAGATGAGAAAAATGAGGAAATGTCTATAGACAGTGGTGTTCCAGATTTAGAGAACGAGGCAAAAGATACAGATATTGCAGATGAAGAATTAGAAATAGAGGATAGTTCAAGGCCAGAGCTAAAAAAAAGTGCGAAAACGAATTTCGGAGACCTGAAATATAAAACTTATACAGAAGAATTTGATGAAATTATTAAAGCTGAAGAACTAGAAAGTGCTGATGAACTATCAAGGCTTAGAAAAAACTTAGATCAACAACTCCATCAACTAAAAAGCTTTATATCTAAATTAGCAAATAAATTACAAAGAAAATTATTAGCAAAACAAAATAGATCTTGGAATTTTGACTTGGAAGAGGGGTTATTAGATACTTCAAAACTTCCTAGGATAATTATGGATCCCTTTAACTCACTATCATTTAAAAAAGAAAAAGATATTGAATTTAAAGATACTTTAGTCACAATACTTATAGATAATTCAGGTTCTATGAGAGGTAAACCTATATCAGTCGCAGCTATTTGCGCTGATATTCTCTCAAGAACTTTAGAAAGATGTATGGTTAAAGTGGAGATACTAGGATTTACAACCAAACATTGGAAAGGTGGTTCTTCAAGAGAGAAATGGATGAAAAATAATAAGCCAGTGTTACCTGGAAGACTAAATGATTTAAGACACATTATTTATAAATCGGCAGATACACAATGGAGACAAGCAAAAAATAATATGGGCTTAATGTTGAAAGAAGGCTTATTAAAAGAGAATATTGACGGGGAAGCTTTAAAATGGGCTTTCAACAAAATGAATAAAAGAAAAGAGGATAGAAAAATTTTAATGGTTATATCTGACGGTGCTCCTGTAGATGACTCTACATTATCTACTAATACAAGCGACTATTTAGAAACTAATTTAAAGAAAACTGTTAAGTGGATTGAGAGTAAATCAAATATTGAATTGTTAGCGATAGGTATAGGTCACGATGTGACAAGATATTATAATAGAGCAGTTAAAATTACAGATGTCCAAGATTTAGGAGATGTAATGATAAATCAATTAACTGAATTATTTGTAGAAAAAAATAAAAAAACTATACACTAAACTTTAAACTTAGAAGAAGAAGTATCGGTATAATCCCTAATTTTTAATATTAAAAATTTAAAAGGAATCAGCATTACAAGTGTGATCATTAATTTAACAGCCAGGTCCCCTAGAGCTAATGTTATCCAAGGAATTCCAGTTGCATAAAATGATATTGAGAAAAATAAAAAAGTATCCGTTAATGATCCAAAAGTAGATGAGTATAGTGGAGCTACGAACCAGCTTTTTTTCCTTAATTGATCAAAAATCTGAATATCTAAATTTTGTGCAACAAAGAATGCTACACCTGATCCAATAGCAATTCTAATTGAAATTATATCTTCAAAATTAGTTGAGACAAACAACGTAAGCAATATTCCAATTACAAACCCTACATACACAACTTTTTTTGCTACCGCTTTTCCATATGCACGGTTTGCTAAGTCAGTTATTAAAAATGTAACAGGATAACTAAAAGCACCATATGTTAAAATTTCGTTCAAACCCATCAGCTGTACAGGGAATTGGACCAGATAATTAGAAACTACAACTACAACTCCCATCAATATTGACAGTTTGTAATATAAATTCATATTATAATTTTGCTGATATAGAGGCTTTGATTTTTTTTACTTTCTTTGACAAATTAGCGTTTTTTGCAGTCTTAAGAAATTTATCTAATCCACCTTTAAAATCAACCGTTCTCAAAGCTGCATTAGCAACATTTAATTTTATATCTTTTTTCAGCACATCACTTCTGAAGATAACTTTTTTTAGATTAGGCAAAAATCTTCTCTTAGTTTTATTTTTTGCGTGACTTACGTTGTGGCCTTTCAAAGGTGATATTCCTGTTAACTCGCATCTTTTTGACATAAAATTTTCCTAACGCTATATAAAAGTAGTCTTACGACCCGTCAAGCATTAATTCCGACTGCTTCACTTATATTTTTCAATTTTTCTTTTTTTAAAATTGCAATTAACTCTTTTTTCATCTCTTTTACTATCCCTGGACCTTTATAAACCATACCAGTGTATAACTGGACTGCATCAGCTCCAGCACATATTTTTTCAAAGGCTGCATAACCTGAGTCAACTCCTCCAACTCCAATAATTTGAATTTTACCTTTTGTTTCTCTATAAAATTTTTTTATCAACTTTGTTGAAAGATCTTTTAGAGGTTGGCCTGACAAACCTCCTTTTTCATTTTTCTGAATGTCTGATAATTTTTCGCGGTGAGAGTCTGTTGTATTTGATACAATTATACCTTCAATTTTATGTTTCAAAATTAATTCAATTATAATACTAATTTCATTATCTTTTATATCTGGAGATATTTTTACTACTAAAGGTTTAACTATATTTTTATCTTTTTTAATTTTATTTAATCCAAGAAGAAGTTTTTCTAGAGCTTTCTTTTCATGAAAATTTCTTAAACCTTCGGTATTAGGAGAAGATATATTTATTGTTATATACCCTGCAAAAGATGAAAGTCTTGATAAACATATAAAATAATCTTCATCTTTATTTTTAGTATCTTTATTTGGACCAATGTTGATACCTAAAAAACCACTTGGAAGGTTATCAGATATTCTTTTAGATACAATTTCTGAACCATGATTATTAAAGCCAAGACGATTTATAAGGGCTCGATCTTTTTCCAATCTAAAAACTCTTGGCTTTGAATTACCAAGTTGTCTTTTTGGAGTTATAGTCCCTACTTCAACAAATCCATATCCAAGTTTAAATAAAGAGTTATAGACTTCTGCGCTCTTATCAAATCCAGCAGCAAGACCAATCGGGTTAGGAATTCTTTCATTTAATAAATTTGTTTCTAATTGTTCTTCGCCTTGCACATTAAAAATACTTTTAGGTAAAACATTAAATTTCAAGGATTTAATTGCTAAATCATGTGCAATTTCAGGATCTAACGAAAAGATATACGGTTTAAATATTGAATACATTATTTTATTTTATCATTAATTAGATCAATTGTTTGTTTAAGTCCAAAAAAACTAATAAAAAATCCCATTCTTGGTCCATTTTCTTCCCCAAAAACAACTTCATAAATAAGTTTAAACCATTCTCTCAAATTTTTTTTATACCCATTTTCTTTTCCAACCGTATAAACTTGGGTTTGGATTTCTTCTGGCTTTAACGATTGGTCTAGTTGCTTTAGTTTTCTCACTAAATTTTCTAAAGCTTTTTTTTCACTGCTGTTTGGTTTTTTATATTTTTTATTAGGTTCAACTTTATCTTTAAAATAATTAATTGCATATTCAGTGAGTTGATTTAAAATTTTATGATCCTTAGGATTAATTTCTTTGTGAAACCTATTTATAAATTTCCAAAGCACTTCCTTTGTGTCAGCATTACTAGAGCCAACTAAATTTAATAACATTGAAAAAGGCATAACAATTTTTTCTTGCGGCGGCTTACCATTATGAACGTGCCATACAGGATTTATTATTTTGTCCTTTGTTTCTTGAGACGAATATTTCTCTATGTTTAAAAGATAATCATCAACAGTTTTGGGTACGACTTCAGAATATAGTTTCTTAGCTCTTTTCGGATTTGGATACATGTATAAAGCTAGACTTTCGGGAGAAGCATATCTCAACCATTGCTCTATTGAGATACCATTACCTTTCGACTTAGAAATTTTTTCTCCATTTTCATCTAAAAACAATTCGTAAGCAAAGCCATTTGGTGGGGTTTTTCCAAGAGTTCTACAAATCTTACTTGATAGTATAGCGCTTTCAGTTAAATCTTTTCCGTACATTTCAAAATCTACATCAAAGGTAAACCACCGCATTGCCCAATCTACTTTCCATTGAAGTTTACAATTTCCATCTAAAATATTTGTCTCAAATTTGTTACCTTCATTTTCAAATATAACTTTTCCACTTTTTAAATCTTTACTAATTAAAGGTATCTCAAGAACTTTGCCTGTTTTTGGACAAATAGGTAAAAAGGGACAATAAGTCTTTCGTCTCTCTTGTCTCAAAGTTGGTAAAATAATATTCATTATTTCCTCGTATTTTTCTAAAACTCGCATTAATGAATTATTGAAAACTCCTTTTTGGTAATTTTCAGTTGAGCTTTTAAAATTAAATTTAAATTTAAAGTTTTTGAGAAATTCTTTTAGCATTTCATTGTTGTGCTCTCCAAAACTTTTGTACTTTTTAAAAGGATCAGGAATCGAGGTTAAGGGTTTTCCTAAATTTTTTCTCAATAACTCATCATTAGGAATATTTTCTGGGACTTTTCTTAATCCATCCATATCATCAGAAAAAGTAATAAGCTCATGCTTTATATCTTGAATATGATTAAGCGCATTAATCATCATTGTAGTTCTTGCTACTTCTCCAAAAGTCCCAATGTGAGGAAGCCCACTTGGGCCGTATCCTGTTTGAAATGTAATCTTATTATTTTTTTTTATAATGTCTTTTCTATCCTTCAATAGTTTTCTCACTTCAACAAAAGGCCAAGATGAAGTTGATTGAATTAAGTTATTATCAAGCATTATTATGGTTTATTAAATTTTATACGCAAAATACAGTTATAATAGCATGATATTAAGTTGAATTTTAAAACTATTTAAATAATCTCAATTTTTATGTCCACAAACAAAACAGTCTTTTTTTTAATCGGTATATTATTAATAGTTTTAGGGGCTTCCATGTTGGCTCCTTATACTTTGCAAATAATTTTTGAAGAAGGTAGTCATAGCTTTATTTCTTCGTCATTTGTTACAATTTTCATTGGTATTTTATTTATCCTAGCTAATCTAGAAAAAGAATTTAAATTAAATTTAAGACAAACTTTTCTATTTTCGTCATTGGCGTGGATTATGGTTGCGCTATTTGGAAGTTTGCCGTTTTTACTGTCTACTCAAAATTTTAGTTTTAGTGAAGCATTTTTCGAGAGTATGTCAGGCATTACTACCACTGGCGCAACAATAATTTCTGATCTAGACAATAGTCCAAAAAGTATTTTGTTGTGGAGAGCAATTATGCAATGGCTAGGTGGTATTGGAATAGTAGTCATGGCTATAACTATTTTACCTTTATTAAAAGTCGGTGGGATGCAATTGTTTAAGATGGAAGGGCCTGATAGCACTGAAAAAATTTTACCTAGAACAATTGAAGTCGCTGCAATTATAATATCTGTCTATATTATTCTCACGCTATTGTGCGGATTTTTTTATTGGATCTTCGGAATGACAATTTTTGATAGTCTGAGTCATGCAATGACAACTATTGCTACCGGTGGTTTTTCAACGCATAATGACTCTATAGGTTTTTTTCAAAACCCAAATATTGAAATAATAGCGAGCATTTTTATTATTCTAGGAAGTATACCTTTCATATCTTATTTAAAATTTGCCAGAGGAAACAAAAAAGTTTTTTTTCAGGATGTACAAATAAAAGGTTTAATTTATTTACTTATTAGTTCGATAATAATAATGTTTCTTTATCTTTTATCTATTAATTATGAAAGTAGTGTATTTGATAAAATAAGAATTTCTTCTTTTAATGTGATTTCAATATTATCAGGAACAGGTTATGTCACGGATGATTTCGGATTGTGGGGAAAATTTTCTTTAGTATTTTTCTTATTGTTAATGTTCATCGGTGGTTGTGCAGGCTCTACGGCATGCGGAATAAAAATTTTTAGATTGCAGATGTTATTAATTTTTTTAAAAAACCAAATTAAGAAACTTATCTCTCCTAATAGTGTAATTATAACAAAATATAATAATCAAAAAATATCTGACAACTTTATCAATTCAGTCATAATCTTTATCTTCACCTTTTTGTTTATTTTTTTGATAATAGCTATGCTGCTCTCTATAAGCGGTTTAGATTTTATTACATCTATTTCTGGTGCAGCAAGTTCAATTTCAAATGTTGGGCCCGGGCTAGGGGATATTATAGGTCCAAACGGAAATTATAAGGATATACCAGATATTTCCAAATGGATTTTGTCAGCTGGAATGTTATTAGGTAGACTAGAACTCTTTGCGGTACTAGTTTTATTCTTTCCTTCTTTTTGGAGAAATTAAATAATGGAAATTTATAAAAAACAATCTATTACTGAAGCTTTCAAAATTTATTTTGATCAGAGAATGATAAAAATATTATTGCTTGGAGCAATTAGTGGTTTTCCATGGGTAATAATTGGAAGTAGTTTAAGCTTATGGTTGAAAGAGGACGGTTTAAGTAGAAGTACTATTGGATGGGCTGGTTTAATTTTTGCTGTATACGCTTTTAATTATCTTTGGGCTCCACTAGTTGATAGAATTAAAATTCCTTGGTTAACAGATAAAGTGGGCCATAGACGTGGTTGGATAATCACTATGCAAACCTTAATTTTAATTTGTTTAATTTTTTGGAGTTTAATAAATCCATCTGCAAATTTAGCTTTAGTAATCAGTATTGGGCTTATCATTGCAATAGCATCAGCAACACAAGATATCACTGTAGATGCATTAAGAATTGAACAAATTGGTGAAAATGAAGGTAAATCAATGCAAGCTGGCGCTGCAATGTCAGTAGTTGGTTGGTGGACTGGTTATAAATTAGGTGGAGTTGTAGCTCTGAATTCAGCTGAGTTTTTTCAACAAGCAGGTTTTGAAAATTATTGGCAAATAACTTTTTTAGTTTTGGGAGTGCTAATAATCGGATGCAATATTGGTCTTATGTTTGTAAATGAGACTCGGCAAGTGAATAGAGCCGAAAACCAAATGAGGACTGATAGGATGATTGAGAGTAAATTAGGTTCTTCTAATGTATTCACAAAAGTTATTGCATGGTTAACAGGAACCGTAATTGGTCCAGTGATAAGTTTCTTTAAGAAAAATGGCTTTAATATAGCCATAGCAATTTTAGGATTTGTTTTTTTATTTAAAATAGGTGAGGCTTTCTTGGGTAGAATGTCTGTTATCTTTTATAAAGAAATAGGGTTTACCAAGTCAGATATCGCTTTATATTCTAAAGGACTTGGTTGGTTAACAACTGTAATTTTCACATTACTGGGTGGGTTATTTGCGATCCGTTCAGGTGTTATAAAAGCAATGTTTGTTTCTGGAATAATGATGGCTTCTACAAATCTATTATTTTCGCTACTAGCTTGGTCAGGAAAGTCTGAGTTATTATTTGCTATCGCAGTTATATTTGATGATATGGCTGCAGCTTTTGCTACAGTTGCATTTGTTGCTTTTATTTCTATGCTCGTGGATAGAACTTATACTGCAACTCAATATGCTCTTCTTGCCTCAATTGGGACCGCAGGTAGAACTACTTTAGCAGCTTCATCAGGAGCATTAGTTGACTGGCTAAATGGAGATTGGGGAATATTTTTTATTATTACTGCAATAATGGTAATACCTTCTCTTATATTTCTTTATATGATCAAAGATAAGCTAAAGCTTAATGACTAAACAATTTACAAATAATTTTGTCATTATCAATCTTCACAAAAAACCTTCAATTAAATCAGAAGTGGTCACTCAGATGCTTTACGGAAACAGCTTTTCAATCTTAAAAAAAAGTGGAAAATGGCTTAAAATAAAAATCAAAGAAGATGGATATAAAGGCTATATAAAGAATAATAATTTTCCTAAATTGTTAAAATCAACACATAAAGTAAGTATTTTAAAGTCTAACGTATACAAATTTCCGAACAAAAAAATGAAAATAAACAAAATACCATTTGGTTCAAAAATAAAGGTACTAGACAGTAAAAAAATGTTTTTTAAATTTTCAAAAGGGTGGATTAGTAAGAAAGATGTCAAACCTATTTATTATAAAGAGAAAAATATCTTTAGAAAAATATCTATCTTTAAAAATATAAAATATAAGTGGGGTGGAAAATCTTATAAAGGAATAGATTGCTCAGGACTAATTCAAGTTTTCTTTAATTTTAATAATAAATTTTGTCCTAGGGACGCAAAAGACCAAGTCAAATTTTTTAAGAAAAATATAAAATTAGAGGATATAAGAAGAAATGACATAATTTTTTGGAAAGGACATGTTGCATTAGCTCTTTCAGATAAGAAACTAATTCATGCATATGGACCACTAAAAAAAACTGTTATTATGGATATAAATAAAACAATTCACAAAATAAAAAAAACGGCTAATCTTAATGTAATTGGCATCAAAAGAATATGAACAACAAATTTTTATTTATAAAAAAGATAATTTCATATTTTCCATTTATAAATAAAACCTTAAGAAAAATATATTATAATTATAGTTTTGGAGTATTTTTTATACCTATTAAATTAGACTTCTCGTCTGATCAAATTCTAAAAGCCAAAGTTTTAAGATTAAATTTATCTAATTTTAATAATCTTAAAATAAATTACGATTATTTTCTAATATCGCATAATAAATCAATCAAAGATTATCCTGTAAAAAAATTAGAAGAATTATTACTTCTTATAAAAAATGAAAAGTGTGATGTTGCTTACGATGGGAATGACACCTATTATACAGAAATAGTTTCAATAGATTTTTTAGAAAATTATATTAAGAAATTCCCAATAAAAAATTATCCACATCGATTCTTTTATACTAAAAAAAATTTTAAAGTCAGTAATATTGGATCTGCGCATAGATCTTATGTTTTTAATGGAACTTTTATTTTACCCTCTGGTGGTAAAACTATTGGGGACGGAGGCGATGTAAAAAATAGATTAAATTTTATACCAAATCTGACTGGAAAAACTTTTTTGGACATTGGATCAGAAGAAGGATACTCAGTTTTCAATGCATTAATTAAAGGGGCAAATTTTGCAAAAGGCCTAAATATTGATGAAGCTAAAGAATATGACTTTTTTCCTGAGCATTCTCGTCCTGAAGAAATAACGACCAGAAAAAGAGACGACATACTTAATACTCAAGAATTTCTTATTAAAGAATACTCTTTACAAAATAAAAAAAATTTTAAGTTTGAGTATGAGAATATATATAATTTATCAAATGAAAAATTTGATTTTGTTTTTTGTTTTGGAGTTCTTTACCATTTAAAAAATCCTTACTTAGCTCTAGAAAATTTATATAAAGTTACCAATGAAACTTTAATTCTAGAAACTCAAGGAATTAAAAACGATAAATATTTGAATGCTAAAATCGAGGAAGATGGTTTTGTAAGACATTCATCAAAAAGTTTAGTTTATTTGTTGAAGATGGTGGGTTTTAAAAAAGTGAATGTTTTAGCAGATGCTTACGATCCTTCTATGAAGGTAATGAACATTGTTGTTAAAGCTGAGAAAATTTAGATTTTTAAAATGCAAAGGCAGCTTCAGTCTCCCTCCACTGCCCTTAGACATAGTTTATTTGATTCTCTTTCTTAACTTAAGACTCTTTTTAGTTGAGTGTGGATAGAAAATGGCGGAGAGAGAGGGATTCGAACCCTCGAAACGGTTTCCCGTTTACACGCTTTCCAAGCGTGCGCCTTCAACCACTCGGCCACCTCTCCTACGCGTGAGCAAAAGTTTCAGGAGGATATAGCAAGTGTTTTAAGCATTAGCATGGTTTTATTTTACAGAATTATTTTGAGTCTGTGAAGCCACTGTTTTATTGGTATTTTTTTATTAATTTAACATATTAGTAATTTCATTTATTTTAACTCCAATTTTCTTATATCCTTCAATATTATAATGTCCTTTTAATTTGAAGGGAAAGAGATTAAGTGGATTTTCCTCTTTTTCAAATACCTCAGTATGTATATCAATAAAAGGTATTTGTAATTGTTTTACTATTTTTTTAACTTCACGATAATTTGTATTGTCATAATTATCTTTGTAACGACTATATTCAGGTAAATATACAAAGTAAAATTTAGAATTATTTTTTAATGCTAAGTTTTTAGCTAAAGCAAGAATTTTACTAAATTCCGTTTTATTTAGAACTTTATCATCTGACTTTGAGAAAAATTTTGATCTAGAGCTATATAGTTTTATAAAATTAGTTATTTTAGACTTTGATATTTCAGAGTCATATTTTTCATTATTTTTTAATTTAATACTCATGTTTAGCTCATTTAAATTATCTATTGCTGGCTGAAGTTTTTTTAGATTTTGTGAATAATTTAAATCATTTATATATTTATTTAAAATTTTACTTTTTAATGAAATCTCTAAATTAAATAAATCATCACCCTCATAATAAAACCATAATACGTTCTTTACGTTTTTACTTAAGTATTCTCTTAGACCAGCGTATTGTAGCAAAGGTCCATTGAGACCATATCCTAAATTCAAAGCAGATTTATTTGATAGAGTTCTCAAAACAGATGTAATATCATTTGGTCTATTTACACACGATCCCTGAACAAAAGAGTCTCCTAACGTCAGATATTCTATTTCTTTTTGATCCCACTCACTATCTGGATTATTAAATCCATATCGATCACTTTGGTAAATTGAATAATATCCATTTTCGTTACAATGTATAGTTTGTGAGTTTGATATTCCAGATAAAGGTAACAGTTTTTTTTCAGTATTTTTTAAATGTGATTGTGGACGAATAATTAACTTAACCTGACTATCTTTTTGCTTCAAATTATTATATTTATCCATAATACTTATGGCCTCATAACTTTTACCTTCTTTTAAATAGTAAGTAAGTGTTCTTGCAAAGCCATCATAAGAAATTATATAAAATTCTATTAAATAGACAAAAAAAATTAAAAAAAGTATGATTTTGATAAGCAAAGATTTAATTTTTTCATTTAGAAAAAAAGAGATAATCGCTATCACTATCAATAAAATTGATAGAATGTAATAAAATTTATAATAATCAATTTTATTTCCACTCCATACTATTTCAGATTTATAAAAAGTGTATATCAATAAAAATATTGAAAAAAATAAAAAACTTGGTGAAAATACTTTTTTAATAAAATTTAACATCTCATTTATTGTCTGATGTTAGTTTATATATTTTTTCTGATACTTTTTTGTAACCATCAACATTTAAATGTCCACTTAATTTGAAGGGAAAGAGATTAAGTGGATTTTCCTCTTTTTCAAATACCTCAGTATGTATATCAATAAAAGGTATTTGTAATTGTTTTACTATTTTTTTAACTTCACGATAATTTGTATTGTCATAATTATCTTTGTAACGACTATATTCAGGTAAATATACAAAGTAAAATTTAGAATTATTTTTTAATGCTAAGTTTTTAGCTAAAGCAAGAACTTCATAAAATTTTTTACTCGGCTTGGGTCTAGGCTGGGGCTTAGGTTTATATTTTTCAGGTACATAATTATAAAGTGTAGTTCTTACTTTACTTAATTTTAAGATGTTCAGTTTATTGGAAAAATTTCTTTCTTTTAGTCTTTTAAATTCTTTTTCTATAGCAAAATTATTTATATCATCAATTTTCTTTTGTTTGTTCTTTAGATCCTGAGAAAAGTTTTGATTATCTAAGTAATAGTTTAAAATTCTACTCTCCAACTCATTATTTAAATTGATTAAATCATTTCCCTCAAAATAAACCCAAACCACTTTATTTACCTTTTTGCTAAGGTATTCTCTTAGACCAGCGTATTGTAGCAAAGGTCCATTGCCACCGTATCCTAAATTCAAAGCAGATTTATTTGATAGAGTTCTCAAAACAGATGTAATATCATTTGGTCTATTAACGCAAGCGCTGTGAACATAAGAATCTCCTACCAATAAATATTCTATTTCTTTTTGATCCCACTCACTATCTGGATTATTAAAACCATATCGATCACTTTGGTAAATTGAATAATATCCATTTTCGTTACAATGTATAGTTTGTGAGTTTGATACTCCAGATAATGGAATTAATTTATTATTTGTTAAGTGAAAAACGGGTGCTACATTTAAAACTACACTTTCATCATTTTTTTTTAAATCACTATAAATCTCAAATTTTTCTCTTTCGTCAAATTTTTCCCCAGTTCTATCTTTGTAAATTTTACTTATAATAATACTTTCTATGGAATTTAAATAAAATTCAAAAATATATAAGGTAGATAAAAAACTCAGAAAAATAATAAAAAAATACTCTCTAATCTTATAATTTATAAAAAAAATAAAAATAGAAGAAACTAATAAAATCAAACCTAATAGATAATAAAGTGTATAATAGTTTATACGTGTTCCTTTCCAAACAACTTCAGATTTATAAAATGTATAAAGAAGTAAAAATACTGACAAAACAAAAAATATTGTTGGAAAAATTCTACCTTTGAGTTTCATTTGCTATTTTTTTAATTTAACGTTTTGTAATATTAAAGCAACTGTTGATTAGTTTTCAATCTCTCTTATTAATATTCATCAATAGCTTTAACAAATTCTTCGATGAATTCTTTATTTGTAGGTAATTTATTCTTCATCATTTCCTTTTGAATTTTTTTATAATTTTTCTTGATATAATTAAGTGTTCCAAAAAAATTTAAATAATTTCTCTTTGTAACAAAAATACCTTTTTTTTTTCCAACTACATGTTCAATTTCATTGAAAACAATTACAGGTCTTCTTCTTGCTAAGGCCTCTAATAACACCATGGGATGTCCCTCTGTAAATGACGGTAGAATAAAAATGTCATGATCATCATAATATTTTATAAGTCGGGCTTTGTTACTTTGCGTAAGATGAATGTTGATATTACTTTGATTGATCTTATAAGAAGTATTCTTTTCTGCTCCAACTATCGTAAGTGAGATATCTCTCTTGTTTTTAATTAAACTCGCAAGCGAAAAAATACCTTTTTCTACTCTAATTCTACCAACATATAAGAGATTAAATTTTTTAAATTCTTGACTCTTTGGTTTTCTAAACCAGACAGAATCAAGTTGAGAAGGAGAAACAACTTTGCCTTTTTTTTTTCTCAAAATATAATTCCTACAACTTATAAAATTTGAAATAAGTGATGTGAAAGTAAACAAAAAATAATAAATTATTTTACCGAAAGTACCAAAAATAGCCTTGTATTCACCATATCCGTCACTTCTTAAATAAACTATTGGAGTTTTTCCAAAAAGTTTTAAAAATATACAAATCAAAAGAGTATAGGGAGTAATAGAAATTACTAAGTATTTCGTATTTTCAATTTTTGTAGATTTTATTACCTCGTATAGATAAGAAAAAATATTCGAAAAAATTTTAATCTTTTTTAATTTTATCTCGTGAGCTCTTTTCTTATATGACTTTCTTCCTAATAAATGAACTTCGAACTTTTTATTTAAACCCTCCGGACTTGATTTGATATCAATATTATCACAGAAAAATTTTTCATCTTGTGAAAAAATACTTTCATTTGAAAAAATAAATAATTTTTTTTTCATTAAGTTTCTTTATTTATTTTCAAAACCCCAATGAAAGCTTCTTGTGGTATCTCAACCTTTCCAAATTGTTTTGATCTTGCTTTTCCTCTTTTTTGTTTTTCTAAAAGTTTTCTTTTTCGATCAGTCGCACCACCTCCATGAATTTTTGTTAAAACATCTTTTTTGAATCCTTTTATAGACTCTCTTGCTACAATCTTTCCGCCGATTGCTGCTTGAACGGGTATCATGAAATTATGCCTTGGAATTAAATCTTTTAATTTCTCACAAACTTGTCTTCCTGTTTTTTGAGCAAAATCTTTATGTATGATCATTGCTAAAGCATCTACTGGTTCAGAATTTACTAATATTCCTAACTTAACGAGATCTCCCTCTCTATAACCAGAAATTTCATAATCAAAACTTGCATACCCACTCGATACAGATTTTAATCTATCGTTAAAATCAAAAACAACTTCGTTGAGAGGTAAATCATAAGAGAGCACAGCTCTATTTCCTGAATAGGAAAGATTTGTTTGTATGCCTCTTTTATCTTGGCAAATTTTGATTATTGAACCTAAATATTCATCAGGTGTGATTATTGTAGATTTGATCCATGGTTCTTCGATTTTTTCTATTTGTGAAGGATCAGGCATATTTGATGGATTTTGTAAATCAAGTATTTCACCATTTGTTGTGTGAACTTTATAAATTACACCGGGAGTCGTTGTGATTAAGTTAACGTCAAATTCTCTCTCAAGTCTCTCAGTTATAATTTCAAGATGTAACAATCCCAAAAATCCACATCTAAAACCCAAGCCAAGTGCACTTGATGACTCTGGTTCGTAGGAAAAACTGGCATCATTCAACTTTAATTTAGCTAATCCATCTTTTAATTTTTGATATTCAGAACTATCTACTGGAAAAAGTCCACAAAATACTACTGGCTTACTGGGTTTAAAACCTGGTAAAGGTTCATTAATTGGATTAGATGCATCACAAATTGTATCTCCCACTTTTGTTTCAGATAATGATTTAATACCTGTAATTATAAACCCTATTTCTCCAGAGTTAAGTTCAGCAATGTCGTTAGGTTTTGGAGTAAATACTCCAACTTTTTCGATTACATGCTCCTGATCATTAGACATTAGCTTTATTTTCATGTTCTTTTTTAATTTTCCATTGATAACTCTCACTAAAATAACTACTCCCAAATAACTATCATACCAACTATCTACTAATAAACATTTCAGTTTTTCCACAGGTAGTCCTTTTGGTGGTGGCAACTTATCTATTATAGCTTCTAAAATATCTTCTATTCCCTCTCCGGTTTTACCTGAACAAGAAATAGCATTTGTTGTTTCTATTCCGACAACGTCTTCAATTTCTTTTTTTGTTTTTTCAACATCAGAAGCCGGTAAATCAATCTTATTTAAAATAGGAATAACCTCGTGATTTATTTCAAGTGCTTGATAAACATTAGCCAAGGTTTGTGCTTCTACTCCTTGGGTGCTATCGACAATTAAAAGAGAGCCCTCACAGGCAGATAAAGATCGACTTACCTCATAACCAAAATCAACATGTCCAGGTGTATCTATAATGTTCAATATATAATCTTTACCATCTTTTGATTTGTAATTTAATTTTACTGTTTGAGCTTTTATTGTTATTCCTCGCTCTCTCTCTATATCCATTGAGTCTAGAACTTGTTGTTTCATTTCTCTTTCAGTCAATCCACCACATTTATGTATAATTCTGTCTGCTATAGTTGATTTACCATGATCAATATGCGCAATTATAGAAAAATTACGTATTCTTTTAATATCTGACATTAGGACCTAATTGTAGCGCCTGTTTTATCTTTGACTATATCAATTATTTTTTTACTAATTTGATCTAAATCTTTTTCATTTAAAGTTTTATTTTTTGCCTGCAACGAGACATTAATTGCTACAGATTTTTTTCCTTTTGGAATATTTTCACCCTCATAGACGTCAAAAGTTGTTACGTCTTGAATTATAGAACTATCAATTTCTTTAATGATCTTTTCTAGTAAACCTATCTTGAAAATTTTATCAATTACAAAAGCAAAGTCTCTTTGAGATTTTTGAAAATCTGATGGTTGAAAACTTTTCTTTGTTTGCCTAATTTTTTTATTTTGTTCTGGGATATTTTTTAAAAATATTTCTAAACCATAAATATTAGGTTCTTTAAAATCTAATTTCTTAATTATTGCTGGGTGTATTTCTCCAAAGTAAGCTAGATGCGGACCTTTTTCAGATTTATAAGTAATAGATCCTGATCTTCCCGGGTGGTAACAATGTTTTGTAATATCACTTATAAAAAGATCTTGATCAGAGATACCTAGTTCGATTAAAGTTTTAACTGCATCACCTTTGATATCAAACACATCAATATTTCTCTCCTTCTCAATCCAGCTTTTTCTGCCCACTTTTCCTGATTTTAAAGCTCCAACGACAATTTGTTGTTCACCAGGATTTTTACCAAAAAATACAGGACCTGTTTCAAATAAAGAGACATCCTCATAACCTCTATCTTGATTTTTTTTAAGGTGAATTGCAAGGTTTGAAAAGATTGATCTTCTTAAAACATCTAAGTCAGAAGAAATTGGATTTATGATTTTAATTTCATTCTCTTCTTTTGAAAATTGTTTATCAATTTTTGAGTCAGTAAATGACCAGGTAACTGTCTCGAGATATCCTTTTGATGCAAGGGATCGTTGAGATAAATGAAATAATTTCTGTTTAAAATTTAAGGTTTCATTTTCTCTTTTTCTTTCTGGTGAAATTAATTTTATATTTTTAAAACCTTTTATCCGAATAAGTTCTTCAATTAAATCGACACTCTGAACTATATCAGGTCTCCATGAGGGAATTTCGACTAAAAGATTTTTTTTATTTTTTTTACAATTAAAACCTAATTGATTTAAAATTTTTTGTGCTTCGCTGATCGATATTGGTATACCAATCAAACTCTCAAAGCTTTCTAGCTCAAATTTTATGATTTTATTTTTTTGAAAATTTTTACCTGTAATTGTAAATTTACTAGCTTGGCCGCCACATATTTTAAGTATTAGATCTGTTGCAATTTCTAGGCCCTTTATAACAGAGTTAGGATCGATACCTCTTTCAAATCTATATTTTGCGTCAGTTTCAATAGATAATTCTCTAGATGTTCTTCTAATTGATGATGGTAGAAAATAAGCAGATTCAAGTAAGATATTTTTGGTCTCAAATTCTGTCGAAGTTTTTGTTCCTCCAATTATTCCTCCTAAACCAAGGACGCTAGATTTATCCGCAATAACGCACATTCCCTTTTTAAGTTTATATTTTTTATTATCTAATGCTTCAAACTCTTCACCATCTTTTGAGTCCCTAATTATAATCTCTTTATCAATTCTATCAGCATCATAAGCATGAAGAGGTCGATTTAGGTCAAACATCACATAATTTGTAATATCAACTACAGCTGAAATTGGTTTTAAACCTAATGCAAGAAGTTTACTTTTTAACCAATCTGGACTTTCTTTGTTAATTATATTTTTTATATAACAACTTCCAAAAGTTAAGCAGCCTTGGTGCTTATCTTTAGTTATCGATGTCTTAATATAATGCTTAAAAGTTTGTTTTAAATTTTTCTTTTTAAAAGGTATTAATTTTCCTATTCCTGTAGATGATAAATCTCTTGCTATCCCTCTAATGCCTAAACAATCTGGTCTATTGGGTGTGATTGAGATATCAATAGTTTTTTCTGTTTTACTTTTAAAATAACTTTTTCCTATTTCTTTTTCTTTGTTATTTAATTCTATGATCCCTTCACTATCATTTGATAAATTTAACTCACTTTCAGAACACAACATCCCCAAAGACTCTACACCTCTAATCTTAGCAATTTTTAATTCAAATTTTGTTTTAGGAATAACTGCTCCAGGTGGCGCATAAATTGTTATCAAACCGTCTCTTGCATTAGGTGCTCCACAAACAACTTTAAAAGTTTCTTTCCCACCAATGCTTACTTCGCAAACTTTTAATTTATCTGCATTAGGATGTTTTTCTGCTTTAATAATTTTTGCAATTTTAAATTTATCAAGCTCTCCAACGTTTTCTTTTATACCCTCAACTTCTAATCCAATGTTAGTAAGTTTTTCTATAATTTCATTTTCATTGGCTTTAGTTTTCAAATGTTCTTTTAACCATGGTAAAGTAATAATCATTTGCTTAAACCTCTATAATTTGTAGGTACGTCTAAGGGATCAAAGCCAAAATGGCTTAACCATCGAAAATCAGTTTCAAAAAAAGCTCTTAAATCATTAATACCATATTTTAACATAGCTAATCGATCTATACCCATACCAAATGCAAATCCCTGATATTTTTTTGGATCTACTTTTGCATTTTTGAGTACATTAGGATGTACCATCCCACACCCTAAAATTTCTAACCATTTATCTCCTTCTCCAATGACAATTTTTTCATTTTCTATTCTATAACCAATATCTACTTCGGCAGAAGGCTCGGTGAATGGAAAATGACTTGGTCTAAATCTCATTTTCACATTTTTGACTTCAAAAAATTCTTTTATGAAATAATCTAGGCATCCTTTTAAATGGCCCATTGTAATATTTTTATCTATATGTAAACCTTCAAGTTGATGAAACATTGGAGCATGAGTTTGATCACTATCACATCTATAAGTTCTTCCAGGAACAATAATTTTAAATGGCGGTTTCCCATTAAGCATTGTTCTAATTTGAACAGGAGATGTATGAGTTCTCAAAAGTAATTTCTTATTTTTTTCTAAATAAAAAGTATCATGCATGTCTCTTGCAGGATGGTCTTCAGGAGTATTTAATGCTGTAAAATTATTATACTCCGTCTCAACATCAGGGCCCTCTGCAACTGAAAAACCTATCTCAGAAAAAATTGAAGAGATTTCATCAATAACTTGTGATACAGGGTGTATTTTTCCTTGTTGGTATGGTCGAATCGGTAAAGTGACATCAACTTTTTCATTTTTTAATTTTTCGTTTATTTCTACATTGCTAATTTCAAAATCTTTTTGATTAATTTGATTGGTCAGGTCATCTTTTATTTTATTTAAATATGAAGCAAACTCTTTTCTTTTGTCAGGGTCTAATGAACTCAGAGTTTTAAATTGTTTTGTAATTTCACCATTTTTACCAAAAAACTCTGTTTTTATATTTTGTAAATCTTCCTTTGTTTTAACAGAATCAATTTTAGCGTTGAAAATAGAATTTATTTTATCCAAATCACTCATTAGGTAATTGATTTTTTATATTAAAGTTTACTTTAAATCAAAGACCCTTTTAATTAAGGGAGGATTGAACCTTTTTTACCACTGATTTAAAGACTTCTGGATTGTTGTAAGCTAATTCAGCTAAAACTTTTCTATCAAGTTTTATTTTAGATTTAGCTAAACCATTAATAAATTTTGCGTAAGTCAAGCCCTCAGCTCTCACTCCTGCGTTGATCCTTTGAATCCATAAAGATCTAAATTCTCTTTTTTTTGCTTTTCTATCTCTATATGCATATTGCATTGCTTTTTCCATAGCCTGACGAGCTATTCTGATAGTGTTTTTTCTTCTGCCGTATTGACCTTTAACAGACTTTAAAACTTTTTTATGTTTAGCTCTACTTACAACACCACGTTTAGTTCTAGCCATATTACCCTCTTAAGTTATACGGCATATACGATTTTACAATTTTTGTGTCTTGTTTTGACATTATCGTAGTACCTCTTTGTTTTCTTATTTGTGAATTAGTTCTTTTAATCATACCGTGTCGTTTTCCAGCCTGAGGCATTTTTATTTTTCCAGAGGCAGTAAATCTAAATCTTTTTTTTGCAGAGCTTTTTGTTTTTAATTTTGGCATAAATCAACCGGACTTATATAGATATTAAGATATCTTAGCAAGTGGCTATTATGATTGATTAAATAGGCTGAATGATCATAACCATTTGTTTACCCTCAAATTTAGGCTGGCTCTCAACCTTGGCAATATCTTTTATCTCCTCGATAATTCTATTCATTAATTCTTTGCCAAGTTCAGTATGCTGCATTTCTCTTCCTTTAAATTTCACAGTAAATTTAACCTTATCACCTTTGTTAATAAATTTTTTTGCATTTTTAATTTTGAAATTATAATCGTGAGCCTCTGTGCCTGGTCTTAATTTAATTTCTTTAAGAGAAACTGTTTTTTGTTTTTTCTTTGCTAAATTAGCTTTTTTTTGCAAATCATATTTATATTTTCCAATATCCATAATTTTGCAAACTGGAGGATTAGCATTAGGCGATATTTCAATAAGATCTAAATCTTCCTGTTTAGCTAAATCTATAGCTTTTTTTAAAGGCATAGCGCCAAGGTTCGTTCCATCACTTCCAATAACTTGCACATCTAAAGCACGTATACGTTCATTAGCTCTTGGCCCTTGAGGCTTTGTTCTTCTTTGAAAATAATTTGGTTTTGAGTTTGACACTTAATTTAAAGGCAACTTATTTAGGTCTAGCATATTTTTGATAAGATCTTCTCTTTTGATAACTTCTTGATTGTCTGACCCAAGTTTTCTAACAGTAACAGTATTTTCTGCAACTTCTTTTTTTCCACAGACAATTATATAAGGAATTTTTGCAAGAGAATGTTCTCTAACTTTATAATTTATTTTTTCATTCCTTAAATCCATCTCACATTTTATACCTTCTTTAAACAAATCTTCAAATAACTTTTTAACATAATTATTGTTCTCTTCGGCAATTGGACATACTACAGCTTGTGCTGGAGATAACCAAAATGGCAACTTACCGGCGTAGTTTTCAATTAAAATTCCAATAAATCTCTCTAATGAGCCGAATAAAGCTCGATGTAACATTACTGGAATTTTTTTAGTCCCATCCTTAGCAACGTATGTTGCACCTAACCTCCCAGGTAAATTTAAATCTACTTGAAGTGTTCCACATTGCCAGTCTCTTCCGATAGCATCTCTTAAAACAAATTCAATTTTAGGACCATAAAAAGCGCCCTCTCCTTTATTTATTGTATATTCAAGCTTTGATTTTTTTATTGCAGTTAGAAGGGCAGCCTCTGATTTATCCCAAACACTATCGTCTCCAACTCTTTGCTCTGGTCTATCAGAGTATTTCAAAATTACATCTTTAAAACCTAAATCTTTATATATTTCTAAAATTAAATTTGTTACTGATAAAGACTCCTCTGTAATTTGATCCTCTGTACAAAATATATGAGCGTCGTCCTGCGTAAAAGCTCTTACTCTTAATAATCCATGTAAGGCACCCGAAGGTTCATATCGATGAACTTTTCCAAACTCCGAAAGCTTCAAGGGTAAATCTCTATAACTTTTCAAACCTTGGTTAAAAACCTGAACACATCCTGGACAGTTCATGGGTTTTACAGCAAAAGTTTTTTCATCTGGAGTTTCAGATGTAAACATATGTTCGCCAAACTTTTCCCAATGGCCAGATTTTTCCCATAAAGTTTTATCTAAAAGTTCAGGGGTATTAATTTCTTTATACCCTGCTAAACGTTGTTTCATTCGCATATATTCGATTAGTCTTTGAAATAATAGCCAACCTTTCTCATGCCAAAAGACTGACCCTGGACTCTCTTCCCTAAAGTGAAAAAGGTCCATCTCCTTACCAAGTTTTCTGTGGTCCCTTTTCTCAGCTTCTTCTAAACGATGAAGATATTCGTCTAACTCTTTTTTAGAACTCCAGCAAGTTCCATAAATTCTTTGCAACATTTCGTTATCAGAGTTACCTCGCCAATATGCTCCAGATACTTTAGTTAGTTTGAAAGCTTTTCCAATTTTACTTGATGAGGCTAGGTGTGGACCTCTACACAGATCGTGCCAAGTATCTCCATGATGATAAATAGAAAGTTCCTCGTTCAAAGGAATGCTCTCAATAATTTCTGCTTTATATTTTTCACCAATATTTTTAAAATGTTTTATAGCTTTTTCTCTTTTCCAAACCTCTCTTTTAGTTTTAACATCTCTATCAATTATTTCAGACATTCTTTTTTCAATTTTTTTTAAATCATCGCTAGTAAAAGGTTCTTTTCTTGCAAAATCATAATAAAAACCATTTTCTATTACAGGACCAATAGTCACTTGGGTACCTGGATATAGTTCTTGAACAGCCATAGCCATAATATGGGCAGCATCATGTCTTATGACTTCTAAACCTTCTTTATCTTTAGAAGTTATAAGTCTTACTTTTGAATCTTTTTTTATTTCATGACTAAGGTCTTTTAACTCACCATCAACTTCCATAATTAATGCTGACTTCTCAAGTGATTTACTAATTTTTTTTGTAAGTTCAAATCCACTAATAGATTTTACAAAAGAAATTTTTTTTCCATCTAATAATTGAATTTCTGGCATTATTTAACTAATAACTTTTTATATTCTCTTAAATTCGAGTCACACATTAAATCAACATCAAACTTTTTAGTAACGTTTTTTCTACCCTCGTTTCCCATTAATTTCAACTCCTCTTGATTTAATTGAATAACAGTATTTAAATTTTTAGCAAGTTCTCTTGGATCGTCATGTTTGTATAAAAAACCAGATTTTTTATTTAAAACTGTTTCTTTTGATCCTCCAATATTGCTTGCAACAATCGGTTTTCCCATAGACTGAGACTCGACTGCGACTCGACCAAATGCTTCTGGCTCAATTGAAGCAGAAACTACCACATCAGCAAGAGAATAAGCTAATGGCATTTCTTTACAATGATTTATAAAATGAATTTTTTTTGTAAGACTATATCTTTCAACTAAACTTAAAAGTTTTTTAGTATAGACCTTTCTTCCTTGATCCGAACCAAGTAAAATAGCTTGGAAATTAGTTAAGTTGTAGTCTTCAACTAGAATATTTAATGCTTCAATAAATTTATCTTGTCCTTTCCAATACGTCAATCTACCTGGCATTAAAATAGTAAATTTATTAGCCTCTAAATTCCAATCTTTTTTTAATTTTTCTTGTTTCAAAATAGAAATATTTTTCGGATTAAAATAATCAATATTAATACCCCTAAAAATAACTCTTAATTTTTTTTTTTTATTTAAATATTCACTATAATTGTCATTTATATGTCCAAAAATAAAATTAGATCCCGCTATAGTAAGTTTTGATCTCAGCATTATACTATTGTAAAATTTTTTTAACTTACTTTTAAAATTATAAGTGCCATGAAAAGTGGTAACAAAATTTGTATTAGTCATTAAACATGCAAAGTAGCAAGACCATGCTGGTGCCCTGCTTCTTGCGTGAACAATATTTATTTTTTTTATAAGAATTAATAAAGATAGGATTAAGGAATTAAGAATAATCATGATTGGATTTTTTGAATGAACAGGGAGTTTAAAAATTCCTACTTTATTTTTTTTTACGAATTTCAATAAATCTCCACCAGATGTTGCGATAAATGAACCACAGTTTTGTTCCGCCAAAAAATGAGCAATATCATAACAACCGGTCTCGGCTCCTCCATAACCAAGTTTAGGAATAACTTGTAAAACGTTTATTTTAGTAATCATATTCTTTATATATAATAACAAATTAAGTGTTCGTTATATGAAAAAATTTAAATTTTTAAAATTTTCAAAGACTAAAAAGCTAAGATATTCTCATAATTACTCTAAAGAAAAAATTTATTTGGTTTTTTTACATGGTTTCATGTCTGATTTAGAAGGCAAAAAACCTCAAACTTTTTTTGAGTTTGCTAGAAAGAACAAATTGGGCTTTTTAGGTTTAGAATACTCTGGGCATGGAAAGTCCTCGGGAGTTTTCACTAAAGGTAATATTAGTATTTGGACTAGTGATACAAAGAGAATAATTAAAAAAATTATCAAAAAGAAAAATTTTATTCTAATTGGATCTAGCATGGGTAGTTGGATTGCAATTAATCAATTCAAATACTTTAAATCACAAATTAAAGGTTTTGTTGGAATAGGTTCAGCTCCAGAATTTTTAACAAGATTAATGTGGAATAAATTTCCAATGAAAACAAAGAAGGAGTTACTTAAAACAGGAAAAGTTTTAATAAAGAATGGAGGATATGAATACCCAATTACTTTACAATTAATAAAGGATGGAAGAAAAAATAAAGTTTTACATAAAAAAGTAAACTCAAATATTAGTATTACAATGATACACGGACAACAGGATGAAGTTGTGCCTACTATTTTCTCTAAATACGTTTTAAAGTTATTCAGTAAAGCAAAAAAGAAAATAGTTATAATTAAAGGTGGAGACCATAGCTTATCTAATCAAAATCAATTAAGAAAAATAATTAAGGAATTAAATATTATTGTTAAAAATATTGTTTAATCCCTCTTCGTAAGTTGGATATTTTAAATTGTAATTGAAGAATAGTTTCATTTTCTTATTATCCACTTTTTTAGAGTCTTTATAAAAATTTTTTAGCATTCCACTTTCTACTTCTTCGAGTTTCACTGATTTTGGTAGATCTAATTTCAATAATCTTGCGCCGTAGTTGGCTACATCAAATTGTGAAGCTGGCTTATCGTCAGAAATATTATATGTCTCGTTATTTTTAAAATTATCTAATGACTTAAATAAAATATTAGCTATATCTTCAACATGAATTCTTGAAAAAAAATGATTTTTTTTATCTATTATTTGAACATTGCCATTTTGTAATCTTTTTAAAATATTAAACTTATTTGAATAAATTCCAGCTAATCTAAAAATTTGTAACGGAAAATTTTTTTTACTTGATAAACTTTTCCAAATATTTTCTGCCTTTAATCTATTTATGCCAGTTGGTGATGTTGGTTTAGTTTCACTTTTTTCATTTACCCAGTCACCTTTGTGGTCACCATAAACGCTAGTAGCTGATAGATAGGTAACCCAATTACAATTTTCTATTTTTTTATAGTGAGTATTAAAAAAGTTTGCCACTATATCTTCACCGTTTATAGGTGGAATAGAAATTAATATGTAATTCGCATCCTCTAGTTTTGTCATTAAAGTATCGTCAAACTGATCATTATTAAAAAAGAAGGACGTTATCTTCAAATTATTAAATTCTATTTGGTGAGTTTCTTGCCTTGAGGTAATACTTAAATCAAAATCTTTTTTCTCAATAATTAATTTGTTAATGAAACTTTCTGCAACCTGTCCAAAGCCAAAGCAAAAGACTTTTAATTTACTCATTAACCAGCCTTCTTAATATGAGGCTTTAAACTGATTGGATTTTCTAACTTATCAAGCATTTCAACAGGGCAAACTTGTTTGAAATTTTTTAATTCAGCCTCAAAATTTTTAAGTATTTTATTTGCCTTTGAAGAAAAAGTTTTATTTTCAAAATCTTTAATATTTTCTTTTAAGAACTTTTTCCAATAGTCAGTTTCTACAGATTGCCATATTATTGATGCGGGATTAGCAAAGTTTTCAAATTCGTTTTTTTCATCGTAAATAAACGCCATACCGCCGGTCATTCCAGCACCGAAATTATCTCCAACTGAGCCTAGGATAATCGCAGTTCCGCCTGTCATGTATTCACATCCATGTGCTCCACATCCCTCAACAATTGCAAAACTTCCGGAATTTCTTACTGCAAATCTTTCTCCTGCTTGTCCAGATGCATAAAGTTTTCCTTTTGTAGCTCCATATAAAACCGTATTTCCAATTATGGTGTTTTGATCAGCAACTAATTTACTCTTTTTTGAAGTTTTTACTATAATTTTACCACCTGAGAGCCCTTTGCCGACATAATCATTACAATCTCCTTCAACTGTTAAACTTATTCCCTTAGTTAAAAAGGCTCCTAAGGACTGACCAGCAGAACCAGTTAATTTAATATTAATGGTATCATCGTTTAGTTTTTCATTACCATATTTTTTATAAACATGATGAGATAGCCTCGTACCAACAGATCTTGATGTATTTTCAATCTCATATTCAAAACTATTTTGTGCAGACGTATTAATTTTGTCTTTTATTTCAGACCAAATCTTTTCATCTAATGTTTCAGGTACTTTATTAATATGATTATCTTTACAATATCTTAAGTTTTCTCCTGGGTCTGTTTGAACTAGCAATGGATTTAAATCTAAATCGTCCAAATTTGACGCGCCTTTATTTACTTGAGAAAGAAGATCAGTGCGCCCAATAATTTCATTAATAGATTTAAATCCTAACGAGGCTAAAATTTCTCTAACTTCAGTTGCTACAAATTTGAATAAGTTTACAACTTTTTCAGGAGTGCCACTAAATTTTTCCCTTAAAGAGGTGTCTTGACTACAAACTCCAACTGGACAAGTATTAGAGTGACATTGCCTTACCATTATACATCCCATTGCAACCAATGAAGATGTTCCCATACCATATTCTTCTGCTCCCATCATTGCTGCAATTACTACGTCTCTTCCGGTTTTCAATCCTCCATCAGTACGAAGTGTTACGTTGTGTCTTAAATTGTTCAAAGTTAAAACCTGATTAGCTTCAGTTAATCCCATCTCCCAAGGTATTCCTGCATATTTGATGCTTGTTTGGGGGCTTGCTCCAGTTCCACCTGAATGACCAGATATCAAGATTATATCTGCTTTTGCTTTTGCAACTCCAGCAGCAATAGTTCCAATTCCAGTCGATGCAACAAGCTTAACTCCTACTCGTGCTTTTGGATTAATTTGTTTTAAATCGTAAATTAATTGAGCCAAATCTTCTATAGAATAAATATCATGATGCGGAGGGGGAGAAATTAAAGTTACTCCAGGTGTAGAGTGTCTCAGTCGAGCTATTTCATCAGTTACTTTAAAACCTGGCAGCTGACCTCCCTCTCCTGGTTTCGCACCTTGAGCAATTTTAATTTCTATTTCATTAGCATTATTTAAATAATCTACTGTTACGCCAAACCTCGCAGAAGCGATCTGCTTTACTCTTGAATTTGCACTATCACCGTTAGATAAAACTTTAAATCTTTTAGCATCTTCACCTCCTTCTCCACTGCAAGAAGCACCCTTGATCCTATTCATGCCTGTTGCTAATGTTTCATGAGCTTCAGCAGATAAAGCACCGTGTGACATACTTCCGCTGCCAAATCTTTTCAAAATGTTTTCTAGTGGTTCGACTTCATCGATATTTATTTTATCTCTAGATTTTTTAAATTCTAATAAATCTCTAATATTTATTGGTGGTAGATTATGTATTCCAGCCGAATACCTTTTGTATTGTTCATAGGATCCACTTCCCACCGCACTTTGAAGCAAATGAATAAGTTTTCCTTGATACTGATGATCTTCACCGCTTTTTCTATATCTGTAAAGACCTCCGATAGGTAAAGTAAAAACATTTTTTGAATTAAATTTTGCATGGAGCTCTTTAATTTTTTTCTCTATCCCGATGACCCCTATACCCGATATTCTTGATGACATGCCAGGAAAATAGTCCGACACAATAGCTCTACTAAGACCAACAGCTTCAAAATTACATCCTCCTCTATATGAACTTATCACTGATATGCCCATTTTAGACATTATTTTAAGTAAACCAGCATCAATTGATTTTTTAAACTTAACAACACAGCTTTCAAAATCAGATTTTCCAAATAATTTTTTTTCATATCTTTGATAAATACTATCTATTGCTAAATATGGGTTAATAGTTGTTGCTCCTACTCCAATTAAAATTGCAAAAGAATGTGTGTCTAAAGCATCAGCGCATTCAACATTTAATGAACAATACCCTCTAAGACCAAGCTTTACTAAGTGCGAGTGTACTGCTCCCACAGTTAATATACTTGGTATGCTAGCTTTTTTATTTGAAATATTTTTATCAGAAAGAATTAGGCAAGTACTTCCTTCTCTTACAGAAGTTTCAGCTTCCTCTCTAATTTGTTCAATTCTATCTTTAAGTGAAGAAGATATGTCAAATGTACAATCAATTTCTTTTGTTTTTTTTGAAAAAAACCTCTTAAATTTTTTAAGCTGTGAATTTGTAAGAATTGGGCTATCTAACACATAAATATTTTCCTCTGTTAGGTTGTCAAAATCTAAAATATTACCAAGATTTCCAAATCTTGTTTTTAAACTCATGACCTTATTTTCTCTTAATGAGTCGATTGGTGGATTGGTTACCTGACTAAAATTTTGTCTAAAATAATGAGATACTGGTCTGAAATGACTAGACAACACGGCAACTGGGGTATCGTCCCCCATTGAGCCTGATGCCTCTTTTCCTTCTTCAGCCATTGGATGAAGTATTAATTCTAAGTCTTCTACACTTAAACCTGATAAATATTGCCTCTTTCTTAAATCTTCACTTAAAAAATTAGGTTTCTCATTTTCATTTGAAATTTTCTTTTCTAAATCAATTATTTGTTTACTATATTTTTTATAATCTTTAGCTAACTTATCTTTAATTTCTTTATCTTTGAACAGTTTGCCTTTTTTCAAATCAATCGCGATGATTTGACCTGGACCTAATTTTCCTTTTTCAATAATATTTTCCTCAGGTATTTTAATCATTCCTGTCTCTGAACCGGCAAAAAATAAATTATCTGATGTAATGGTATACCTAAGTGGTCTCAACCCATTTCTATCCGATGATGCTAGAACCCATTTTGCATCTGTTGCACAAATTGCAGCAGGTCCATCCCAAGGTTCTATTGTGCTATTTAAAAAGTTAAACAAGTCCTGATGATTTTTTGGAACTGTTTTACTTCTTTTCGACCAAGCATCAGGTATCATCATTAATTTTATCAGAGGAGCTAACTTTCCAGAATGTACTAACAATTCAAATACGTTATCAAGTGCGCCTGAGTCTGATGTACTTCTAATTACAGGTTGAAGGTTTTTTACATTTTTAAATAATGAGCTAGACATATCTTGCTCATGGATTTTCATCCAATTTATATTACCTTTGAGAGTATTGATTTCACCATTATGTGCCAGCGTCCTAAATGGTTGAGCCAGGTCCCAACTAGGAAAGGTGTTAGTTGAATATCTTTGATGAAAAACGGCAAATCTTGATGTAAGTTTTTTATCATTTAGGTCGGGATAGAATTCGGAGAGCATTTCTGCTAAAAACATTCCTTTATAAACGATAGATCTTGAACTAAACGAGCAAATATAGAATTCCTTTAGTTGACTATTTCTCGCAATTTTCTCTATTTTCTTTCGAGTTTCAAAAAGATCCCTTTCAAGGTCATTAGTTTCTAAATTTTCATTTTTTTTAAACATTACTTGGGCTATTTCAGGTCGACTTTGATCAGCAGTTTTTCCAAGAACACTAGGGTTGATTGGTACCTGCCTCCATCCGTAAATATAATAGTTTCCTTCAAGTAAGGCGGACTCAATTATCTCCCTGCATTTTTCCTGTTCTGAGTAATCGGTTCTTGGCAAGAAAACCATTCCCACGCAAATTCTGTTATTGTCATCTGGTGTATGGCCTGTAGCTAAAATTTTCTCCTTGAAAAATTCAGGGGCAATTTCTATTTGTATGCCTGCCCCATCACCAGATTTACCATCTGCGTCCACTGCTCCTCGGTGCCAAATGGCTTTTAAAGCTTCAATACCGTATTCAACAACTTTTCTAGTTTTTTTTCCATTAGTTGATGCAATAAGTCCAACACCACATGCATCATGTTCCATATCAGATTTATAATTATGAGTTCTTTCTAAAAGAGATTTATTTTTTTTATACGCATCCATTTTAAGCTGCTTTAACTGATTTATTTTCTTTTGATTGTAAATATTTCTCAATTTGGACTGCAGCATCTCTGCCATCTCTTATTGCCCAAACTACTAATGAAGCTCCTCTAACTATATCTCCTGCAGCAAATACACCGTCTAAATTTGTCTGCATCGTTTTAAGATCAATTTTTATTGTTCCCCATTTTGAAATAACTAACTCTTCCGCATTAAATAATTTGGGTAAATTTTCTGGATCAAATCCCAGAGATTTTATCACCAGGTCTGCTTTTATTTTATATTCTGATCCTGATTGTATTTCTGGTCGTCTTCTTCCTGAAGAATCTGGATCTCCTAATTTCATTTTAAGCACTTCTACTTCTTCAACTTTCGAATTTCCAATAAATCTCTTTGGGCTTGTTAACCATACAAACTCTACTCCCTCTTCTATGGCATTACCAACTTCCCTTGCTGAACCAGGCATATTTTCTCTATCCCTACGATATAAACATTTTACTGATTTTGCTTTTTGTCTTATAGATGTTCTTACACAATCCATAGCAGTATCTCCGCCACCAATGACTACTACATCTTTGCCTTCAGCGTTTAAAGTACCGTCGTCGAATAACTGAACTTTATCTCCTAATCCTTTTCTATTTGATGCTGTTAAAAAATCCATAGCGGGGAAAATATTTTTCAAACTATGACCCTCAATGTCGATTTCTCTAGCTTTGTAAACTCCAGTTGCAATTAAAACAGCATCATGCTTTTTCTTTAGACCATAAAGTGTATCATTTTTACCAACTTCGAAATTTTGAACAAACTTAATACCACTATCTTTTAAAAGTTTAGTTCTTCTCTCAACAACAAATTTTTCAAGCTTAAAGTTTGGAATCCCGTATATTAAAAGTCCCCCTGGTCTATCATATCTATCGTATATAGTAACTTGGTAACCAGATTTTCTTAATTCTTCAGCACATGCCATTCCAGCTGGTCCTGCGCCTATAATTCCGATTGACTGTTTTAACTCTTTCTTAACTTTTATTGGTTTTACCCAACCTTTCTCCCAAGCCGTATCATTAATATATTTTTCTACTGAACCAATAGTAACTGTTCCATGACCAGATTGTTCGATTACGCAATTTCCTTCGCATAATCTATCTTGAGGACAAATTCTTCCACATACTTCAGGCATATTATTTGTGCTTTGTGAAATTTCGTAAGCCTCTTTTAACCTTCCCTCGGCTGTTAATTTTAACCAATCAGGTATATTGTTGCTTAGAGGACAATGAATTTGGCAAAAAGGTACGCCGCATTGTGAACATCTGCTCGATTGTTCTTTTGCTTTTTCAGTAACGAATTCATTATAAATCTCGTTAAAATCTTTTTTTCTCTTTACTGTAGATCTTTTAACCGGTGTTTCCTGATTTAAATCTACAAATTGGAGCATTTTTTTCTTCATAATTTTGCAAAATAGTAAATAAATATTTAAATTAATAGAATTTTAAGGTCAATATTATTTACCAATAATTTAATATTCCTTTATTTTTAATGTATTTTTATGCATACCTGATATGCAATCTATAATGACATCAAAAAAACAACCTTCAATTTTATTAATTTTTAAGAGACTATGATTGAAATATTTTTATTATCTTTAATTCAAGGAATAACAGAGTTTATACCTGTAAGCTCTTCTTCTCATTTAATTTTATTTTCAAGTTATACTAATTTTGAAGAACAGAGTCTTTTAGTAGATGTTAGTTTACATATTGGTTCTTTTTTAGCAGTACTTTGTTATTTCTATAAAGATATATTAGATTTTGTAAAAAATAAAATTCTTTTTTTAAAGATCTTAATTTCCTCTATACCAGTAATGTTAATTGGTTTTTTTTTAGTTGAAACCAATTTAATTGAAAATTTAAGAAACATAAAGGTAATTGCATGGACCACTTTGATATTCGGTATAATACTATATTTTAGTGATAAGTGCGATCTAAGTAAAAATATTGAAAGTAACTTTAGTTTTAAATCAGCAATATTTATTGGTACTTTTCAAATTTTGTCTTTGATTCCTGGCGTAAGTAGATCAGGTATAACCCTATCAGCTGCAAGGATCTTAAATTTCAATAGGTTTGACTCCGCAAAAATATCATTTCTATTGTCTTTGCCAACTTTAGGTGCTGTATCACTTTTTGGATTAAATAATACATTGTCTTCAAACAATATGAATTTTTCAATAACGAATATACTTTGTATTATTTTATCTTTTTTATTCTCAATATTAACAATAAAATATTTTTTAAATTTCGTGAGAAAGTTTAGTTTAAAAATATTTGTTATTTATAGAGTATTACTTGGTGTAATCTTGCTATTTTTAAGCTACTTATAAAATATAAGTTAAAATTAATAAGATCACTAATACTAATATAAAAAATATAATTACTGATTTTTGTAACGACATAACTAATCTATTTTTTTATATTTAATAGTATTTTCTCAAAAAAACAATATAAATAATTATAAAAAAATTAATCAAAGAATTTTCTTCTTAGATATTTAATAAAATCGATTGATAACAAAATTTGAACCGGTAGTAGAATCAAACTATACCTCGGCAAAATAAAAAAAACAGAAAATAAAAAAATATTTAAAAAAAAGTATAAAGATAAGTACTGGAAGAATCCTTTTTTATTTATAGCTATAATGGCGCCGACTAAACTTGTGATTGATATAATCAGTTTCGGGACTATGTGAAAAAAGTTATAGTAATGTGGATATGACGAGTTAATATCAAAAAATAAGAAAGAAAAAATTTTTAGCAAATATAGTTTAAAATATTCTATAGGATTATTTCTAATAAAACTTAAAGCTTTATCTCTTAATATATTATCAAGCTCAAATTCATAATTATTGTCTAATGCTAAATTGTTTTCCTTTTTTATTTTTTCAATTAGTTCTATATCACCCTCCACTTTGAATGATGGGTTGTTGCCTTTAAGCAAATTATATCCAAATGATTTGGTAAGAGTTAAGTTATCAAAATATAAATAGTTTCTTATGAGGTATGGTGAAATAGTGAGTAACGTTAAAGATAAAGAAACTAAAATTAATTTTAACTGTCTTTTGTAAAAAATAAAAAAGTAGAATAAAGTGAAAAAGTACAGTATTAAAAATTCACCTCTAATTAAAATCAACAAACCACCTAGTACTGAAAAAATTATGATATACTTCAATTTATCTTTTTTTAAAATTAATATTAAGTAATAAAAAAATATTAATGATAATAATAATTGTAAACTTACTGAAGATATTTGTGATGACGCATAAATATTTATTGGAAAAAAAGCAAAAGCAATAGTCAAAAATCTTATTAAAAATTTACTCTCTGTAAGATTCTTAATAATTTTATAAATCATAATTATAGAGATTAAACTCAACACAATTTGTAAAAAAACTATTAGAGGAGCTATACCAACTAATTCATTTGATAAATTTTTTACAATATAAATAAAATATAAATATAATGGTGGCATAAAAGCTGTTGGCAAGACTCTCTCACCAATTTCTGCAAACTTTGGAATTGCAAGACTATCACTAATGACGACATTAAATCCAAATATTCCTGAAATTTGATAATTGTGAAGAATCATTGACCACTCATTTTTCAAAACAGTATCTGAATAAAAATAAGATACAAAAACTCTTACAACAAAACTTGCAAATAAAAGGTAAATTATCTCTTTATGTTTAAATATATTTTTCATTTTTGGCGCGCCTGCTAGGATTTGAACCCAGAACCTCCTGGTCCGTAGCCAAGCGCTCTATCCAGTTGAGCTACAGGCGCGGTATTTATATAAATTATTAAATTTAATTTTTTATATTTATTTCATGTGATAAATAAATAACATAGTTTTTAAAAAATGTATTTATTATCAAAATTTCCCATTACAAAATCAAATTATTTGAATTTGCTAATATTTATTATTCCAGTAAGTTTTGTTGCTGGTAATATGATTATAAATATCAATTTAATATTGTTAATTCTGTCAACATTACTTTTACACGGTAAAAAAGTATTTAAAATTAAATATTTTCTTGTAGATAAGTTATTTTTTGCATTCTTTTTTTTGGTTTTATTAACTGGAATAGTCAATGATTACTATTTTTATTCTATAAGTTTAGCGTGGAAAGGATATTTTGCAACAATTGTAAAATCTGTTTTTTTCTTAAAATATTTACTTTTTTATATTGTTTTAAGATATTTAATTGAGACAAATACTTTAAATTTTAAGTATTTTTTCACTTCATGTACACTGATGTCTTTATTTGTCAGTTTTGATATTATTTATCAATTTTTCAATGGAACAGATATCTTTGGACATAAGGGAATTAAGAATAACCTTGGAGGCCCTTTTGGTGATGAATTAATAGCAGGGGGATATATACAAAGATTTTCTATCTTTTCTTTTTTTTTAATCCCACTTTTTTATTCTGAAAAATATTTGAAATATTTAAAATTTACTACACCTTTTTTATTTATAATATTCTTAATAGCAATTGTGTTATCTGGAAATAGAATGCCACTATTGTTATTTTTATTAACAGTCACTCTGATTATCATTTTTCAAAAACATACTAGAAAATATTTTTTTCCCTCAATCATTACTTTTACTCTAGTTTTGTATTTATTATTTAGTTTTAATTCAAAAGTAAGGGAAAATTTTGGAGGTTTTTACGGTCAAGTTTCCACAATGACTATAATTGTTTTAAATAAAGATTTTAATAATAAAAATATGCCTCCATACCTTAAAGAATTCGCTTCATTTCACGGCACATGGTTAATGAATAAATATATTGGAGGAGGTATAAAAAACTTTAGGTATTATTGTCATGAAAGATCTAATATTGATAAAGATTCAAAATTTATTTGTAATATGCACCCCCATAATTATTATTTAGAGATACTTACCGAAACAGGTATTGTTGGATTTTTGCTAATATTTATTATTTTCATGATAATTTTGTATCTTACATTTTTAAAAAAATATTTCATGAAATCAAAATTAGATGATAATAAAATTATTATAGCTTTTATTTTTTTATTTATTGCTGAAATTTTTCCAATTAAAAGTACGGGAAGTTTTTTTACAACTGGAAACACAACATATTTATTCCTATTAATAGGAATTTTAATTGGTCTAGCCAGAAAAGATATTTTAATTGAAAAGAAATATTAAAGATATAGATTTATAATAATGAAAAATATTTATATTACATCCGCCATCAGAACTGCTGTTGGGTCTCTAGGCAAATCTTTAAAAAATATTAAAGCGGAAGATTTAGGATCGACTGTTATTTCCGGCGCTGTAGTACAATCTAAATTGAAGACTAGTGATTTAGATGAAATAATAATGGGTCAAGTTTTAACAGGAGGTAGTGGTCAAAATCCAGCTAGACAAGCAGCAATGAAATCAGGTGTGCCAAAAGAAAAACCTGCCTACGTTGTAAATCAAGTTTGTGGTTCAGGTATAAGATCTGTTGCTTCTGGTTTTCAAAGTATTAAATCAGGTGATGCAAAAATACTTGTCGCTGGTGGTCAAGAAAACATGTCATTAGCGCCTCACGTAATCCATTTAAGGGACGGCAAAAAGTTAGGGGATGCAGAATTAATTGATACGATGATTAAGGACGGGTTATGGGATGCGTTTAATGGCTATCACATGGGAATAACAGCAGAGAATGTTGCAGAAAAATTTCAAGTAACACGAGATGAACAAGATAAATTTGCTCTAAACTCTCAAGAAAAAGCTTTAAAAGCACAGAAAGACGGCAAGTTTAAAGATGAAATAATAAATTTAAAAATTAAATCTAAAAAAGCTGAATTAGATTTTGAAAAAGATGAACACCCAAGAGAAGGGATTAGTTTAGATGTACTTTCTAGATTGAAACCAGTATTTAAAAAAGATGGCACTGTTACAGCAGGGAACGCATCAGGAATTAATGATGGAGCAGCTGCTGTTACCCTTATGACGAATGATGAAGCTGAAAAAAGAAATATAGAAAAATTAGTTTCAATAAAATCTTGGGCTAGTTGTGGAGTGGATCCAGCTTTAATGGGAACAGGTCCAATACCTTCAGCAAAAAAAGCTTTAGATTTGGCTGGGTGGACGGTCAAAGATGTAGATTTATTTGAAATCAATGAAGCTTTTGCAGCCCAGAGTTTAGCTGTGATCAAAACACTTTCTATTCCGAGTGAAAAAGTAAATGTAAATGGTGGCGCAATTGCCTTAGGTCATCCAATAGGCGCATCTGGGACAAGAATTCTTGTTACTCTAATTCATGAAATGATCAAAAGAGATGTCAAAAAAGGTTTAGCGACTCTTTGTATCGGTGGTGGAATGGGTATTGCAATGTGTGTTGAAAGATAAATATTATCTTTTAATGGAGCTACCAGTTGTAAATCATCCTGACTATGTTGCAAAAATAAATGATGATAATAAATTTCCAATACAAAAATTCGGTGCATTAGCTAACCATCTTATAAAAGCTGCTATTGTAAAAAAATTTCATATACCTAAAGAGTGCTCTATTGAAACTATGAAAACCTCTCACTCTTTAAAATATATCAACGACATTAAAAATAAGACACTAGATATAAAAGCACAAAAAAAAATTGGATTTCCAATAAATGATAGTGTTGTAAGAAGATCTTTTGTGGCAACTGGGGGAACTGTTTTGGCAAGTAAATTAGCTTTAGACTCAAAGCTTGCTTGTAATACTGCAGGAGGCAGCCATCATGCAACTTTTGATTTTGGAGCAGGATATTGTGTTTTTAATGATACTGCAGTTGCAGCAAACTATTTAAAAAGTAAAGGTCATGCAAAAAAGATTTTAATATTAGATTTAGATGTTCACCAAGGAAATGGAAATTCAGAAATATTTCAAAATGATAAGAATGTTCTTACTTTTAGCATGCATTGTGCCTCTAATTATCCTGCAAAAAAATCGAAAAGTGATATCGATATTGAACTCGCTGATAATATGGAAGATAATGAATATCTTGATATTTTAAATGAAAACCTAAAAAAATTAAATCAAAACAAATATGATTTCGTTTTTTATATTGCAGGTGTTGATATTCATCATAATGATAGGTTGGGAAAACTTAAAATAACTGATGAGGGCATTAACAAAAGAGATCAGATTGTAATTGAAAACTTCTACTCAAAAAATATTCCTTTGTGTGGTGTTCTAGGCGGAGGTTATAACAATAGTTTCGATAAACTTATAGAGCTTCATTCAATGTTACACAAAAACTGTGCTGAATACTTTTAATTGGTCCTGGCTCTAGATGACTTAAATTTAGGGACTAGAGCCAAGATTAATTGCAGTTTATTCAATTTCAGAATTTAATTTAATTAATATTTCTGACGCACTAAAATTTTAGCTGTGGCAGATTTGCAAAAAACTCAAGAGACTCTGGATTGGCTATAGCTTCTTTATTATTTATTTTTTCACCATTAATTACTTGTCGCACAGCTAACTCTACAATTTTTCCACTTTTAGTTCTTGGAATCTCCGGAACTTTAATAACTATTGAAGGAACATGTTTTGGAGAGCAATTTTTTCTTATTCTAGATTTTATTAATTTAATTTTTTCTTCATCTATATCCTGATCATTTTTAGTTGTAACGAAAAGAATGATTCTAACGTCATCATCGAAATCTTGACCCACGACCAAACCCTCAGTTATAAAATCTATGTCTTCCACTTGCTGGTAAATTTCAGAGGTCCCGATTCTCACACCTCCTGGATTTAGTGTAGCATCAGATCTGCCGCGCATAATAAATCCATTGTTTTTAGTTCTTTCAATAAAATCTCCGTGATGCCAAATATTTTTAAATCTGGCGAAGTAAGCGTTGTAATATTTTTGGCCATCATCATCTCCCCAAAACTTAATTGGCATAGATGGAAAAGGTTGTTTAACAACTAATTCTCCCTTATCTCCATCTGCTGCACTATTTCCATTGTCGGTGAAGACATCGACATCAATACCCAGACTTTGTCCTTGAATCTCACCTTTATGAACATTTGAAAAAAGATTTCCAAGTATTAAACATCCAACTAAATCAGTTCCTCCAGCAATGGAAGCAAGGTGAACATCTTTCTTAATATTATCGTATACATATTTAAAACTTTCCTCTGCTAGCGGGGAGCCAGTCGAGGTTATAATTTTAATGGAATTTAAATCTAAATTTTTACTGTTGTAATTTTCGTTTTTTAAATGATCTATATATTTTGCACTAACACCGAATAAATTAATTTTTTTGTTTTGACAATACTCAAGCAGAACATCGATCTTCGGATAAACTGGAGCTCCATCAAAAAGAAAAATTGATGATCCTGTAGCAAGCCCCCCTATCAACCAATTCCACATCATCCATCCAGTTGTTGTGTAATAAAATAACTTTTCATTATCTTTTATATCACAATGAAGCATGAACTCTTTGTTATGTTCAATTAGTACATTTCCAGTTCCATGAGTAATACATTTTGGTTTTCCAGTCGTACCACTTGAAAAAAGAATATAAATTGGATGATTAAATTCAAACCTTTCAAAAGTTTCATCTGACTCAATATTTAAAGCCTCTTCAAAATCGATAAAATTTTTTAAGTTTTCTTTTTCATTTTTGTAATAACTATAAACTATTACTTTTTCAATCGATGGGATTTGTTTAATCACTTCATTAACTTTGTCTAAAATATTAATTTTTTTTCCATTATAAAAATAATAATCACTTGTAATTAAAACTTTTGGCTCAATTTGTTTAAACCTATCAACCACACCCTGAACTCCAAAATCTGGGGAACACGATGACCATATAATCCCATTTTTAGCACAGGCTAAAAAACTGATTATGGTTTCTATTTTGTTCGGTACATACGCAGCAACTCTATCACCTTTTTTTAAACTCAACTTTTTGAGATAATTAGAAAATTTACAAACCTTTTCATATAAATTATTCCAAGTTATATATTCTTCAAAACCTTTTTCAGACAAAAAGTTTATAGCGATATCATTTGATTTTTTCTTAAGAATATTTTCCGTGTAATTTAATTTTGAGTCTGGAAAAAATTTTGATTTGTTAAAAACTTTATCTTTTTGAATTATTACTGATCCTTTGTCTCCTATAATTTTTGAGTAATCCCAAAACTTTGACCAGAACTCTTCAGGATTTTTTACTGACCATTGCCACAATTCTTTAAAATTACTTGAGGATTTGAAATTTATATAATTGCAAAAATCTTGTAAGATAGAGTCCTGTTTTAACTTCTTAGAAGGTTGCCAGAGAGGTTTATTCATAAGAGCTAACTTAGCTTTTATGAAATTATTTTAATATATATTTTTTTAGAAGAAATTTCTGAACAATATGACCTTGATTGCCTCTAATTTCCTTCTTTTTAAACAAAAAATTAATTAACCATTTCATACTTAATAGAAACATTCAGACATGACAAAAAATGGCAAAAAATGTGTCAAAAATTGAACTATTCAACTTATGAGCGCTATTCTTTCTAGTTTATTATTCAATAACTTTTTTATATGTTCCAACCAGTTTATAATAGAGTTATGGCTCAGAATATTTCAGTTCCAGATATAGGTGATTTTAAAGACGTTGAAGTAATAGAAATTTTAGTCAAACCTGGCGATCAAATAAATAAAAACGATCCTATAGTTACCATTGAAAGTGATAAATCTAGTGTAGAAATTCCATCTCCTTCAGCTGGCCTAATCAAAGATTTAAAAGTAAAAATAGGAGATAAAGTATCTGAGGGAAGCTTATTAGCAACTATTGAAAATGGTCAAGCAGCTTCTTCACCAAAACAAGAAATAAGAAAAGAAGCTGTGAAAGAGGAGGTGGTTAAAGAACAACCAAAATCTAATGGTAACTTAAATCCTGTAAAACAAGTTAAAAAAGTTTTTGCAGAACCAGCTTCAAAGGATGACATTGATCCAGTTGAAACTAATGAATGGATAGAGTCATTAAACTCTGTAATTGAATCTGATGGAGCACCAAGAGCAAGCTATCTATTAAATAAAGTAATTGATCAAGCTTATAAATCTGGTTTGGTTTTGCCTGATACTAGAACAACGCCATATATAAATACTATTCCACCCGAGGCAGAAGCTAAATCCCCGGGTGATCAAAATATTGAAAAAAAATTAAGAGCAATTATTAGATGGAATGCCGCTGCCATGGTTGTAAAAGCTAATAAAAAAAGTTCTGAACTAGGCGGACACATTGGAACTTTTGCGTCAGCAGCAACATTGTATGATGTTGGTATGAATCATTTTTGGAGAGCAAAAAATAATAAATTTGGTGGAGACTTAGTATATTTTCAAGGTCACTCTGCACCAGGTATGTACGCAAGAGCTTTTTTGGAAGGACGACTCTCTGCAAAACAATTAGATGGATTTAGACAAGAGGTTGGTAAAGATGGTCTATCATCTTATCCTCACCCTTGGTTAATGCCCGACTTTTGGCAATTTCCAACAGTGTCGATGGGTCTTGGTCCTATCATGGCAATTTATCAAGCTCGGTTCTTAAAATATCTTATCAATAGAGGTTTAGTCAAAGATGAGGGTAGAAAAATTTGGGTATTCTTAGGAGATGGAGAAATGGATGAGCCGGAGTCTATGGGAGCAATCGGTTTGGCTGCAAGAGAAAAATTAGATAATTTAATATTTGTAATTAATTGTAACCTTCAAAGACTTGATGGACCAGTAAGGGGTAATGGAAAAATTATTCAAGAGCTTGAAGGAAGTTTTAGAGGAACAGGTTGGAATGTGATCAAAGTTATTTGGGGATCTTATTGGGATAAACTATTAATGAAAGATAAGTCTGGCCTTCTGGTGAAAAGAATGAATGAATGTGTTGATGGAGAGTACCAGGCTTTTAAAGCGAAGGATGGTTTATATGTTCGGGAAAAATTCTTTGGCAAGTATCCTGAACTAAAAGAAATGGTATCTACTATGACAGACAAAGACATTTGGAGACTAAATAGAGGGGGTCATGATCCACATAAAGTTTATGCTGCCTACCATTCGGCAATGCAGCACACTGGTTCTCCAACTGTTATTCTTGCTAAAACCATTAAAGGTTACGGTATGGGGAAATCTGGTGAAAGTATTAATACAACCCACCAGCAAAAAAAATTAGATGAGGAGGATTTACTTTATTACAGAGATCGGTTCGGTGTGCCGCTCACTGATAAACAGGTAAAAAATATTGAGTATTACAAACCAGATGAAAACTCTGAAGAAATTAAATATCTTAAAAATCAAAGAATTAAGCTTGGTGGTTTTATCCCAGAAAGAACTTCATTTGCAAAACAAATAAAAGCTCCTCCTAAGGAAATTTTCGATAACTTTATGAAATCTACAGGAGATAAAGAAATGTCGACTACGATGGCATTAGTTAGAATGCTCACTGCATTATTAAGAGATAAAAATATATCACCAAGATTGGTTCCTATCATCCCAGATGAAGCAAGAACTTTTGGGATGGAAGGTTTTTTCCAAAAAATTGGAATATATGCTCATGAAGGTCAAAAATATGAGCCTGTGGACTCAGAACAGTTAAGCTCTTACAGGGAAGATAAAAGTGGCCAAGTATTAGAAGAAGGAATAAACGAGTCAGGAGCAATGTCATCTTGGATCGCAGCTGGCACTGCTTACACAAATCATGATTTAGAAATGATACCAATTTATATTTTTTACTCTATGTTTGGTTTTCAAAGGGTTGGAGATTTGGCTTGGGCCGCTGGAGATTCTCAAGCAAGAGGTTTCTTGATTGGGGCTACTGCAGGTAGAACTACTTTAGCTGGAGAAGGACTTCAGCACCAAGATGGTCATAGTCATTTGCTAGCATCAAATATTCCAAACTGTATTAGTTATGATCCCACATTTGCTTACGAAATGGCTGTTATACTTAGAGACGGGCTGAAAAGAATGCATGAGAAAAAAGAAAACATTTTCTATTACATTACAGCAATGAATGAAAATTATTCTCACCCGGAAAAACCGGAGGGCTCAGATGAGGGAATTCTTAAGGGAATGTATTTGTTTAAAGAAAATAAAAACAACAATAAAACTAAAGTGCAGCTTTTAGGATCAGGAACAATTTTAAGAGAAATAATTTCAGCAGCAGAAATTCTATCTAAGGATTACGGTATAGACTCTGATGTTTGGAGCGTTACAAGTTTTAATGAACTAAGAAGAGACGGAATGGAGACAGAAAGATGGAATCTTCTTAATCCAGATGAAAAAAGAAAAAAATCTTATGTGCAAAAATGTTTATCAAAAAGAGATGGACCAATTATTGCTGCATCCGATTATACAAGATCATTTTCTGATCAAATAAGACCTTATGTTGAAAAACCGTTTTACTCTTTAGGTACAGATGGTTATGGAAGAAGTGACACAAGAAAAAATCTAAGAAAATTTTTCGAAGTCGATAAAGAACACATAGTTGCTTATACTTTAAGTGCCCTAGCAAAAGAGCAATTAATTGAAACTAAAAAAGCTGAGAAAGCGATGAAAAAATTTAAGATTGATAAAGATAGAGATTTTCCATCTAATTTATAAATATGGCTAGTACAAAAATTTTAGTTCCAGATATGGGTGACTTCAAGGATGTAGAGATTATTGAAGTTCTAGTCAAAGAGGGTCAACAAATAAAAAAAAATGATTCTCTAATTACATTGGAAAGTGACAAATCAAGCGTTGAGGTGCCTTCCACTCACGAAGGAGTTATTGAAAAAATAAATATTAAAGTAGGCGATAAAGTTAACAAGGGAGACTTAATTCTTAGTCTGAATGCAGAGAGTGCTACTGAGGAAAAAAAAGAAGAAGTCAGTGAGCAAAAAAAAGTAGAAAAGACAGAAATAAAAGAGATCAAACCTCAGAAACTAAAAGAAATTATTCCTATAGCGCCTACATTACAATCAGGTAGTAAGTCAGCTAGTCCAAAAGTTAGAAAATTTGCAAGAGAGTTAGGTGCCAATGTAGTTGAAATACCTGGTTCTCAAAGAGGTGGTAGAGTTTCAGAGGAAGATGTAAAAAATTTTGTAAGATCTCAGGTTACAGTCAGCGGTGGAAAAATAGAAAAGAAAGTCCATAAAGAAGAGTATCCGCATGAAGAGTTTGGTGAAATCGAATTAAAAGATATACCAAGAGTTAAAAGATTATCTGGACCTCACTTAGTAAGATCTTGGACTGAAATTCCACATGTAACACAGCATGATGAAGTTGATATAACAGAAATGGAGCAATTTAGATCATCATTATATGATTACTATACTGGTGAGAAAATAAAAGTGACACCTCTTGCTTTTATAGCAAAAGCGCTTGTCAGTGCTTTGAAGAAATTTCCAAATTTTAATGCTTCAATTGATAGTGCTAATGACAAAATCATTTATAAAAAATATTTTCATGTTGGTTTTGCAGTAGATACTCCTCATGGTTTAATGGTGCCCAAAATAAGAGATGTTGACCAAATGAGTATAAAAGAAATCGGAAGCGCGTTAAGGAAAACAAGTAGACTGTGTAGAGATTTAAAAATTGATAAAAAGGAATTTTTTGGCGGGTCGATGACGATATCAAGCTTGGGTGGAATTGGAGGAACTTTCTTTACCCCAATTATAAATCCTCCTGAAGTCGCAATACTTGGGGTTGGAAAAAGTTTCGACAGGTTAGTAAAAGTTAATGACAAGTTTGTTTCAAGAAAAATTTTACCTATTTCACTCTCATACGATCATAGAATAATTGATGGCGCGGAAGGTGCTAGGTTCTGCGTTTATCTAGGGAAATGTCTTGGCAAGGACTTCGCTTTTAAACTTGCCGTTTAATCAATTATAAAATAGTACAAGGCATGAATAAAAAAGTTTTCTCTCTTATTTGTGCTATTAGCTGTTCTTTAATTTGGGGATCAGCTTTCGTCGCTCAAGATATGGGAATGGATTATAACGGACCATTTACTTTTACTTTTGGCAGACTTTTTCTTGGATTTCTTACGCTACTCCCATTTTTATTTATTTTCGAATATAAAAAGGTTAGTTCAATAATTTTTAAAAAAGTTAACATTTTAAATCTATTGCTAATTGGATTTCTTCTTTCAATGGGTAATGTTTTACAGCAGTATGCCCTACTTTATACAGATGTAGCTAATACAGCAGTATTTACAATTTTTTATGTAGTTTTAGTTCCATTTGTTGCTTACTATTTTTTTTCAAAAAATATTCATAAATCTGTTTGGCTATCTATTATTATTTGTTTATTTGGAGGTATACTTTTAACCGAGTTCGATAATATTCAAGTAAGAATAGGAGATAGTATTGCAGTTTTTAATGCATTATTTTGGGCGTTCCACATTGTTTTTATTTCAAGATTTTTGAGAATATTTAATTATCCAATTACTATTGCATGCCTTCAATGCTTAATTGCATCTTTATTTGCATTGATGCCAGCTTTTGTTTTTGAAAGCGTTAAATTTTCAAATATGGTTTTAGATGGAAAAGAGATGTTATACGCTGGAATTCTCTCGAGCGGAGTAGCCTTTCTTCTTCAAATTTACGGACAACAAAATCTTTCTCCAGCGCCTGTAGCTATTATATTTTCGCTTGAAGGTGTATTCGCTTCAATTTTCGGATGGATTATTTTAAGTCAGTTTTTAAATGAAATTAAAATTATAGGAATAATTCTTATTTTATTTGCAGTTATTTTTTCACAATTAGCTCCGTTATATGATAAAAAAAAGTATGGACGAGTCTAATCAAGGGTTTATGAAACATCTTGGCGGGTTAGAGCTAAAAAAAATTAGCGATACTCAATATGAGTTTACAGTAGAGGTAAAAGAAATACATTTAAACACTGGTAAAATTGCACATGGTGGTTTTCTTTCCACTATAGCAGATACTGGTATGGGAACTGCTGCTCACAGAGTTGCTGGCGACAAGAGATGTGTAACAATTAATTTAGATATGAAATTTATCTCTGTAGGCCAACTTGGTGATAAACTTACCGGAAAAGTAAAAATATTAAAAAAAACTAAAACACTGGTTTTTATTTCTTGTGAAATTTTAAATTCAAGCGACATAGTTGCCTCTGCAAGTGGTACTTGGAAAATACTACAATAGTATTTGATGAAATCAAAAACTGTCTTCGTTTCAATTTTATTTATTTTTATTTCAATTAAAAGTGCGTCTGCGAATTTTTTTAAAAATATTACAGATTTAATAGATAACAACTACGAAAGTCTTAGATATGGTATTTCTGTGGCTGATGTTAATAACGACGGTACTTATGAATTTATAGTAGCTGGTTTTGGAAGTGAAAATTTAGCATTGTCATACAAAAATAATAAACTAATAAATATTGTAAATGATACTAAGTTTGCAGATAAAAGAAGTTTTACTATTGGTGTAGCTGCTTGCGATATTGATTCTGATGGATACGAAGAGATTTATTTTTTAAATACTGATACTTATAGTGGTGAAAAAAAATATTCCGACCGATTAATAGATTTAAAAAATACAAAATTTTTTGATCTTTTTGAACAAAAGAAGAATCAAATAGATTTAAACTTTACAGCTGGTCGTTCCGTTGTTTGTGTTGATAGAAACGGAAATGGAAAATATGGTATTTATGTTGCTAATTATGGAGGTCCAACAAGATTTTATGAAAAGTTTAAGGGAAAAATAAAAGATAGGGCAGCAGAGTTTGGCTTGGATAAAGTTACTGGGGGAAGAGCAGTCGTTGCTGGACATATATTATCAAACAATATTGATATTTTCGCAGCTAATGAAAGAGGAGTAAATTTTTTATACAAGAATGTTGATGGTGTTTTTTATGATGTGGCATCAGGATACAATGTTTTAGACCCTTATGAAAATGGAAGAGGAACTGCGTTAAGTGATATTTTGTACAGAGGTCAATTAGATATTGTTAGTGGAAATTGGGATGGAGAGCACCGTATTTTTATAAAGAAAGAAAACTCTTTTAAAGACATTGCCGATAGCAATTTTAAAAGGCCATCTAAAATTCGAACGGTTATCTCAGCTGATTTTGATAATGATGGATATGATGAAATATTTCTTAATAATATCGGCGAAGCAAATAAATTATTCAAAATTAAGGAAAATGGAAAATTAGAGGAAATAGATATCACTTCTAACTCTGAAGCAAATGGTCTTGGAACTGGTGCTGCTGTAGCAGACATTGATAAAGACGGAATTTTAGAATTATTGATTGCCCACGGAGAAACAGGAAATCAAATACTTACACTTTACAAAGCAAATGTAAAAAAAGATAAGAATTATTTAAGAATAAAAGCTTTGAATAAAAATGGAGCTCCAGCTAGAGGTGCAACAGTGACACTAACATCCAATTTAAGAAAACATTCTAAAACAATAGACTCTGGTTCAGGATATCTATGCCAAATGGAGCCTGTTGCCCATTATGGAATTAGAAATGGTGAGAAAGACTTTGAAGTACAAATTAAATGGACAAATGGGAAAACAAATAATTATAAAATAAAAGAAACAGGGAAGACTTATATTTTTAAACAAAGTAAAATGATTATCTCGCCATCCTAATAAAAATATCACCCATACCAATATTCATTTCTTCTAACGGAATATCATTTTTAAAAGCACAAAATCTACCTGTAATTTCATTGGCCTCTATCTTTTTGATATCAGCTTTTTGACATTTTTTGGCTTCATAGAAAAGACCTATCACAAGCTTACCGTCGACGACAAATACTTCGTCATCATTTAGTCTTTGATTTTTACAAAAATAATTTCTATTTACTTCCGCAGGAAAATCTTTTTTTGAACAAGGATTATTAATTAGTAAAACATCAATTTTTTTAAGACCGTCTTTAAACTTGTGTTTAATTTTTTTAACTTTTGTATAATTCATTAGATCACAGGAACAAGGCCAACAACATCTATAAAGCTCACCACAAATATTTTTTTGTGTTCTTAACTCCTTAACATAGATATAATCAGGTTTTTCTCCTGGATTTATTAAAGAACCTGAAACAGGGCAATAAAATTTATTATATTCTTTAAACTCTTCATAAGTTAAGTCTTGATCTATTAAATACTTGAAAAACCTTGGGCCTGCAGCATTCCTGTTACTGTCTGGAAATATTTTAGACCAATTTTTGACGAGGTTTTCGTAATAAAATTTTTTTTGCTGAAAATTAACTTCAGCAAAACTAATCGAATTTAAAAATACACTAAAAATGAAAGCTTTTAAAAAAATTCTCATTTAATTATTTAAATAGATTTTTAGATAAAAGCACTGCGCTCTTATGTTGCTGGAGAAGACTTGCTTCTATAATTTAAATATCCAAAAACCAATAAAAATAATAATGCAAAAGGATATACTATTGCTTTATTTGGTCTTTCTGGATTTTCAATTTTAAAATTACTTATGATATCACCCATTTGAATACCAGATTTTTTTGCTTCCCCTTTCCAATTTAACTTATCAACGGTTAATTGATCATTCTGATCGACTAATGTTACGCCATATTCTTCAAGGTTATAATTATTTTCAAATTTCCCTTTATCAATAACAAATAGTTTATATCTTTCACCATACTCAGTAATTCGTGTAACTTTTATATGAACTTCTTTTGATGGGTCAAAAGATAAATTTTGAATACTTTCTGCCGAAAGTTTTTGCTCATTAAATTTAGGATAGAATTTACCTAAAACATAATCTGGAGCTAAAAAAGATAAAGATATTATTAAAAACGCTATGATCTCATACCATCTTAATCTATTTATAAACCATTGTTGTGTAGCAGCAGTAAAAACTAAAATTCCAATCAATGAAGTTACTATAACTAATAAAGCTTGCCAGATACTATCTACCCCTATTAATAGTAGCTCGTGATTAAACAAAAAGACTATTGGTAAAATTCCAGTTCTTAAACTATACCAAATAGCTTGAAGTCCTGTTCTTAAAGGATCGCCACCAGAAATTGCAGCTGCTGCATAAGATGCTAAACCAACAGGGGGTGTTACATCGGCCATCAATCCAAAATAAAATACGAATAAGTGAACAGCAATTAAAGGAAAAATAAAGCCAGAGGCATTTCCAACATCAACTAAAACTGTAGCCATTAGAGAAGCCACTACTACATAGTTTGCAGTTGTAGGAAGACCCATACCAAGTAACAAGCAAAGTATAATAGTTAATAAAATTAATATAATTACATTGTCTCTTGCAATTGTCTCAATCACTATGATTAAATTTGTACTTAGACCTGTAGATCCAACTGCACCAACAATTATCCCTGCTGTGGCGATTGCAATCCCTACCCCTACCATATTAATTGCACCTTTTTGTAGACCAACAATAGTTTGATTGTACCAATCAATTAAACCAGTTTTAAAATCTGGATTTTTGATAATACGGCTTACTAAGTTAACTAATATTAAAGATAACGTTGCGTAAAAGATGGAAAAGCCCGCTGTATATCTCATGTAAACAAGTAAAAAAATCAAAACAAAAATGGGTATTAAAAAATGTAAACCAGACAAAAAAGTTTTCTTTAAGTGAGGTACATCAGCATCATCCATTCCTTTTAATCCTAATTTAAGGGCTTCTAAATGAGAGATATAAAATAAAGCGATGTATGAAATGATAGCTGGTAAAAAAGCATGTTTTACGACTTCAAAATAAGTAACACCTATAAAACTTGCCATAACAAACGCAGCTGCTCCCATAACCGGAGGCATTATTTGTCCGTTAACAGATGAAGAAACTTCAATAGCTCCTGCTTTTTCTTGAGAGAAACCTGTTTTTTTCATTATTGGAATCGTAAAAGTTCCTGTTGTCACAGTATTTGCAATTGAGGAACCTGAAATCATACCAGTCATTCCAGATCCTAATATTGCAGCTTTAGCTGGACCTCCTCGCATTTTTCCAACCATCGCAAAAGCTAAATCTAAAAAATACTTTCCACCACCAGCGGTTTCTAATAAAGCTCCAAAGAGTACAAACAAAAATATAAAATCTACTGAAACTCCAATTGGTATTCCAAAAATTGCTTCTTGATCAAACCATTGAAATCCTACTAACCTTTTAACAGAAAGTCCGCCGTGAGAAATAATATCAGGAGCATATTTTCCAAAATAAGAAAATAAGAGAAAACAGACTGCAATGATAACTAAAGGTAAGCCTATGGCTCGTCTAGTTGCTTCTAATAAAATTACTATACCTATGGCCCCAATTATAAGTTCAACTGGAACTTTAAAACCAAATATTTCTTTTACTAAAAGAATACCACCTCTATTTACTAAATCGTCATAGAAAAAATAAATATATAAGCAACTCAATGCCCCGGTAATACTAATGATAATATCAATTACTGATATCTTTTTACCTCTAACTGCTGGAAAAATTAAAAAAGCTAAAGTTAAAGCGAAACCTAAGTGAATAGCTCTTGCGGGTAAACCTTTGAACATTCCAAAATTAAACCAAAAAGGAAATGGAGAGGCATACCAAAGTTGAAAAAATGTCCAAAGAATAGCAATTCCAAAAACTATTTTTAAATGAATGCCTGATAAATTTCGAGTTGGAGAAATATCTTCTTGTATTTTATCTTTTATCTTACTTTGAATGTTTTGATTCATTTTAGCTAAGATACCTTATTCTAAAAAAAAAGGCCCAAAAAATATTGGGCCTTTTTTAATTTAACTATAAAGTTGAATTACATTAATCCAGCTTCTTTGTAGTACTTAATTGCACCTGGATGTAACGGAGCTGATAATCCATCAGCTATCATGTTTTTCTTTTCCAGTGGTCCAAAAGCAGGGTGTTGAGCTCTGAAATCATCAAAGTTTTCCATTACCGCTTTTGTTACTAAGTATACAAGCTCTTCAGAAACATTAGCACTTGTTACAACAGTAGCTTTTACACCAAATGTTGTAGCATCTTTTTTCTGGTTTGAGTAAGTTCCTTTTGGAATAACTGCTTTAGCATAATAGTCTGCGCCATCAATTAAACCTTGAACTGGTGCACCAGTTAAATTAATTGGGCTAGCTTTTGCTTTGCAAGTAGCTGCTTGCTCCATAGCACCATTTGGAAATCCTACTGAATAACCAAATGCATCTATTTTACCGTCACAAAGAGCTTTTACTTGTTCAGAAGAAGTAAGTTCTGTCGTCGCTTTGAACATACTCATATCTGCTCCCATAGCTTTCATTAATTCTTCCATAGTTCCTCTTTGACCAGAACCTGGGTTACCGATGTTTACTGTTTTTCCTTTTAGGCCTTTGAAATTTTTAATTCCAGATTTTTTACTTGCCCAAATTTGAAAAGGTTCATTGTGGACTGAAAATACAGCTCTTAAATCGCTAAACTGTTTTCCCTCCCATTTGCTTGAACCATTGTAAGCATGATACTGCCAGTCTGACTGAGCAACACCAAATTGAAACTCACCATCTTTGATTTGTCCAATATTGTAGTTAGAACCACCTGTTGAAGGCGCAGTACATCTATAAGCTTTAGCTGTACCTTTCTTTCTACCATGATCAGCACTAATTGCTGATTTGTGTAACATTTTACATATAGCGTTACCCGTTTGGAAATAAACTCCAGTAGGTCCGCCTGTTCCTATAGTAAAGAACTCTGCTGATTTAGCGATTGATGTAATGGGGCTTGAAAAAGCAAACATTACTAATACCGCTGAAATCAATGACATCATTTTTTTCATGTGTACTCCTCTTTTATTTATAATTAATTTAACTACGATATTTAATTGAGGTCAAAGAGATTCTTATAAATTTTTGGCCCAATTTGAGAGCTTAGTAGTGCCTTCAACTACATTTGGGGCATACTTCCTGACCATTTCATCACTAATAGTTTTATAATCTTTAACATTTTTAAAGAATTGAGTTCCATCAAAATCTGTATAACTCAATCTTGTTAACATTTTATCAGGTTTAAAACCAAAATCTGAGCCTGGTAACATAGCAACTCCAGTCTCGTTTAAAATTACTTCACATAATTTTGAAGAAGTTTTAAATTTTTTATTTTTAAATTCAGGCATCAAATAAAAAGCCCCTTGAGGTGGATTTATTATAACTTTATTTGATTTAAGATTATTATAAACATAGTTTCCAACTGAATTAAGTATAGATCTTACTTTGAGTTTGTACTGCTCATAGTCACCTTTATAAGCTTCGACCGCAGCAAATTGGGTAGGTGTATTTACAGTCGAATATGACTCACTTGCTAATGATTTTAAACTATTCATAAATTGTTTTGATTCATTAGGGACTGCTAAAAACCCAAGTCTCCAACCTCCTGCACCACACCATTTGCTTAATCCACCACTAATGAATGTGGCTTTTGGGTAAAATTCGGAAATAGATTTGTACCTATTATCAAATGAGAGATCTGTATATATTTCATCTGATAAAATTATTAGTTTATATTTTTTAGCTACTTGAGCTAATTCTTTCAAATTTTTACAGATTGCACCAGAAGGGTTATTCGGTGAGTTTAAAATAAAAATAATATTTTTATTTTTTCCAATTTTCTTTAATTTTTTTTCAAGTTCAATTGCTGTTGGAAACCAGTTGTTCTCTCTAGATGTTTCTAGCCAATGAACTTTATTAGAACCTATTTGTGCTTGTGGTTCATAAGACACCCAGCTTGGGGCTGGAGTTAAAATTTCTCCGTTAAATGTAACGTGCATTAACAACATAGCTTCTTTAGATCCAGGAGTAATCAGGATATTTTCTTTTGAATATCTTACGCCTGTATTTTTAAATAAATGATTAGAAATTTTCTCTCTTAATTCGGGTAAACCTTGTATAGGTAAGTACTCTTTTTTATGAGCATTAAGTTTTAGCGTATCAACAACTTTTTCTGGAATTTGAAACGGTGATTGGCCAAAACCAAATCTGTAAATTTTTTTACCAGACTTAATCAATTCTTTTGATTTTTCGTTGATCGCTAAAGTTGAGGACTCTTTTAATTTTAAAATATTTTTTTTTACTTTAGATGACATTTTAACTTTGAATTACCTATACGGGGACTGCCTATCGGAAGTCAAATCAATTGTTTAAAAATAGGAACATTTGACAAATCGATTCGGTCATGTTTTAATCTTACTTTGTTCTCAACTTTGATCTACATATAGTATAAAAAAAAATAACTAACACAAAAAATGAATACCTCTGAACAAAAAATAATAGCGCTATTGGGACCTACTAATACTGGCAAAACATACGTTGCCATAGAAAAGATGCTTGAGTTCGATACAGGAATATTTGGTTTACCTTTAAGACTTTTAGCAAGAGAAGTTTACGATAAATGTGTTCAAAAAGTTGGAGTTGAAAAAGTTGCACTCATCACAGGTGAAGAAAAAATAATACCAAGCACTGCAAATTATTTCATATGTACCGTCGAGTCTATGCCAAAGGATAAAAAAGTAGATTTTATTGCAATAGATGAAATACAAATGTGTGCTGATCGTGAAAGAGGACATATTTTTACTGAAAGACTTTTGGAAGCTAGAGGTAATAAGTTAACTATGTTTTTAGGTTCACAAATTATGGGGAAAATTATAAATGATTTAGTCAAAAATGTAGTGTTTGAGAAAAAAGAGAGATTTTCAAAATTGAGTTATACCGGCATAAAAAAAATCTCAAGGCTTGATCGAAAAGTTGCAATAATTGCTTTTTCAATTGAAGAAGTTTACGCAATAGCTGAATTAGTTAGGAGGCAAAAAGGTGGGGCTGCTTTAATAATGGGATCATTAAGCCCAAAAACCAGAAACTCGCAGGTGGGATTATATCAATCAGGTGACGTTGATTATTTGATAGCTACAGATGCAATTGGAATGGGATTAAACATGGATATAAATGAAATTTATTTTTCTAATCTTAAAAAATTTGATGGCAAGAAAACTAGAAGATTAAATTTAGTTGAGATGTCACAAATTGCTGGTAGAGCAGGTAGATATAAAAATGATGGTGGTTTTGGAACAACGGGAGACTGCGAAACGTTAAATTCCGATGAAATTGAGAAAATTGAAAAACATCAATTGCCTGAAACCAAAACAATTTTTTGGAGAAATTCCAAATTAGATTTTAAAAATCCTGAACAACTTATTTCTTCTTTAGAACGTAAGCCTAATCATAAAAATCTTTTGAGAACTAATGATTCTCTTGATGAAAGCGTACTAAGATTTTTTCTAAAAAAAGGTTCAAATAACATTATTTATCACAAGAACTTAGAATTACTTTGGGAATGTTGCCAAATACCAGATTTTGAGAAGAAGGCTTATGGACAGCATATAAATGTTATTGATAAAGTTTTTCAATTTTTATCAACACGAAAAAATAGAATTCCAAGTACATTTATGAAAGAACAATTAAAAGGATTGGAAAAAGATCATGGAAATGTTGACTTGCTTTCTCACAGACTTTCAAATGTAAGAACTTGGTCATACGTAGCTAATAAAAAAAATTGGGTTGAAAATTCTGACTATTGGGTTCAACTTACAAAAAGTATTGAGGATAAATTATCCGATAAATTACACGAAGAACTAACTAAAAGCTTTATAGATAAAAAAATAAGTTTGCTGTCTAGAAGCTTAAAGCAAGATCTAGTTTTAAATACGGAAATAAATGAAGAAAATAAAATATTTATAGACAATCAATTAGTCGGGGAATTGAAAGGTTTAAAATTTTTAATCGAAATTACGCCAAAGACTTTGGACACTGATATAAAATCTATAAAAAAAGCTGCTAGGAAGGGTTTGGAAGAAGAGTTGGTAAAAAGAGTGGATGAAATCCTAAGAACTAAAGAAATTAAGATAAACCATGAAAGTAAAATTATTTGGAAAAACCACCCTATAGCTAGATTAAAAAAAGGAAATGATTATCTTAACCCAGATATAGACATTATTGCAGATGAATCTTTAAATGAAGACTCAAAACTTAAGTTAGTAAAATTTTTAAATTCATGGTTATCAGAATATATAAATGAAATATTGGGTGACCTAATAAAACTTACAAAATACAAAATAAATAATCAATATCTTAGAGGTTTAGTATTTCAGCTTTATGAAAATAATGGTGTAATAAAACGAAACAATGTAGACAAAATTGTTAAATTAATACCTGCAGAGGAAAGAAAGAAATTGTGGGGTATGGGAATAAAGATAGGAAGATATCATATTTACTTACCAAAGATGCTAAAACCTAAAGCTGTTGAATTTAGAATTAGTTTATGGAAAATCTATCATAATTTATCAGCTAAAAATAAAATTCCAAAATCAGGGCTTAATTTTTTAATTGGACTTAAATTTGACAAGGATTTTCTTTTACTATGTGGATTTGAAAAGTTTAGAGAATTCTTTGTCAGAATAGACATCTTAGAAAAATTATTTTTAAAGATAATTGATAGTACAAAAGATAAAAAATTCACTGTTAATGCTGATATGATGAATTTATTAGGCTGCTCTAAAGAAAATTTTTACAAATTAATGACATATATGGATTATAAAAAAGATAAAGCAGTAGATACTTACATTTTTAAAGGTGATAAAAGAAAAAAAAAGAAAATAATACAGTTTGACAAAAAAGAAAATCCATTTAATAAGCTTCTTTCTTTAAATATTAAATAGATGAATAAAATTAATAAAGAAAGTGTAATTGGTATCTCAGCTCTACTCGTTCATGCAGCCAAGATAGATGAACATTATTCTGATTCGGAAAAAAATTTGATAAAAAATTTCATAAATTCATATTTAAAAGATGAAGATACTAGTCAAATATTGTCAAAGGCTGAAGAGATAGAAAATAATTCAAATCAATTATTAAGTTTTACCAAAATAATAAAAGAAAACTCTATGGATACAAAAAAAGAAATACTGGAACATTTATGGAAAATAGTAATTTCTGATAAAACCATCGATCAATTCGAATCAAATTTGTTGCGTAGAATTTGTGGCTTGATATATGTTCCTGATAAAATTAGCGCTGAAATAAAATTGAAACTATTAAATACGAAATGACTTATATTGTAAAAGATGAATGTATAAAATGTAAACTCACTGATTGTGTTGAAGTGTGTCCTGTAGATTGTTTTTATGAAGGTGAAAATATGCTTGTGATAAATCCAGATGAATGTATTGATTGTGGAGTCTGTGAGCCTGAGTGTCCGATTGATGCAATCGTATCAGATGACGATCCAGCTTTAAAAGATAAGGAAAAATGGCTTTCATTAAATGACAAATATTCAAGAGTGTGGCCAAATATATCTAAAAAAAAAGATCCTATGCCAGATCATAAAAAATTTGAAAATGAGACTGATAAATATGCTAAATATTTTTCTGAAAAACCAGGACAATAAAATATATGCCTAAAAAGAAAAAAACAAAAAAAATAAAAAACTTAAAGATCTTAAAAAAAAGTAAATCTAAAGTTAAGTCTAAATCAATTTTAAAAACTAACGAAAAAAAAACTTCAATTTCTGGACCAGATGAAAAACCCGAAATAAAAAAAATTAAAAAACAACCTACAGAAAAAAGAGTATATAATTTGAAAGATTTTGTTGTTTATCCTAAACATGGTGTTGGAAAAATTACTGCGATCGAAAAAGCCAATATAGGTGAAATTGATATTCAATTTTATAAAATTTTAGTTGAGAAAGAGAAATTAACTCTTACCGTTCCAATAAATCAGCAGTCTAAATTAAGACCAATAGCTACAATAAATCAGATTAATAAATGTGTATCAATTTTAAAAACTAAACCAAAAATTAAAAGAACAATGTGGAGTAGACGTGCTCAAGAATATGATCAAAAAATAAATTCAGGAAAAATTTATGAATTAGCTGAGGTTGTAAAAGATCTTAACAAAAATACTGACATTATAGCTGATCAGTCTTATTCTGAGAGACAGTTATTTGAAAAGGCTTATGAAAGATTAAAATCTGAATTTGAAGCAGTATTGAAAGTTAGTCCTGAAGAAGTACAAAAAAAAATGGATAAAGCTTTAGGAAGAGTTAAAATTTCAGAAGACGCATAAAAAAAACGCCCTCTTTACATTATAAAAATTATAAAAAGGGCGCTTAGTTAAAGAGAAAACTATCTTCTTCTTCTTCTCTTTTTTGCTTTCTTTTTAGTTTTCTTTTTAGCTTTTTTTCTTCTTTTAGCCATCTTTTCTCCCTTGTTAGTAAACAAATCTTAATGATTCGTTTGTTAATAATTACATTAATTAATTAAAAATTCATGTCAAACATAAATTAGTTTGCAAATTTGATTCAAAATTTAATTTTTTTAATTATTTTTTTAATTTTTAATAAAATTAAAAAAAAGTTAGTAATATCAATGTTTTTTTAAGCAAATTAAATAAGTTTTAATTTAATTTTTAATAAAGATTTTCTAGTTGTTGTTTATAATTTTTTATTATTTCTTTTCTTTTTAACTTTAAAGTTGGTGTTAACATTCCGTTTTCAATTGTAAATTCCTCGTAAATTAAGATAAATTTTTTAATTTTTTCTATTAATGTTAAATTTTTATTTATGTTTTCAATTATAAGTTTAATTTTTTCTTTATTAATTCCTTTTTCACTAACAATTAATGCAACTAAATAATTTTTTTTATCTCCGTAAACAAAAGATTGTTTAATGTTTTCATTTAAACACAAAATATTTTCTACTTTGCTCGGAGAAATATTATCTCCACCAAGACTCACAATAATATCTTTTTTTCTATCTGTAATTTTTAAATAATTATTATTATCAAGTTCTCCTATGTCCCCAGTATGAAGCCACCCATCTTTAATTACTTTTTCTGTCTCCTCTTTTAAATTCCAATATCCCAACATAACATTTTCACCTTTAATAAGAATTTCTCCATCCTCTGCTATTTTGACTTTATTTGTCCTAAACGGAGGTCCTACTGACTCGACCTTGACTAGATCTGGTAAATTACAGCTAACGACCGGAGAAGCTTCGGTTAAGCCATATCCTTGTAATGTGGGTAAACCGACAGCATTTAGAAATTCTCCAATATTTTGATCTAAAGCCCCTCCCCCAGATACGAAAGCTTGGAGATTTCCTCCAAACTGATTTCTGATTTTTTTTCTAACTAATTTTTCACATAAAAAATTTATGATTTTTTCGCTTAATTTAAATTTCTCTTTTTTGAGTATTTTTTTACCTAAATTTAATGTCTGGTTTATAAGTTTTCTTTTTAATCCAGATTGCTTCTCAAAATTCATATTTATTTTTGTAAAAAGATTTTGATAAAATCTAGGAACGGCTGTCATGATTGTAGGTTTTGCTACTCCCATATTAGAGATCAGTTTTTCTAAACTTTCGGCATAAAAAACTTTTGCTCCAACTATAATTTGTATAAATTGAACTGTGTGTTCATAGGAATGCGATAAAGGTAACCAAGTCAAAAATACTGGATCTTGTTTTTTAGTTAAAACTTCTAGTAACTCAACTGCTCCTTCACAGTTTGACAAAATACCTCCGTGACTTAAAACAACTCCTTTAGGATTTCCTGACGTACCTGAAGTATAAATTATACAAGCAGGCATATTTCTTTTTAAATCTTTATTTACTATTTTTTCTTTTATTTCTTCATCTAAAATTTCTTTGATTAATAAACTATCAGTATCTATCTTTTCAAAAGATATTATTTTCTTAACATCATTGTTTATAAAGTTTTTAATTTTTTTGAATTGATCTTGATTTGAGACAAATATTAACGAGGGTTTACAATCATTTAAAATATACTCGTAATCGTTTGCTGAATAAGTTGTAAAAATAGGAACTGAAATTCCTCCAGCGTTCATAATAGCAATATCGGTCATTAACCAATAAGGTCTATTCTCAGAAAGTATTAAACATCTATCACCTTGTTTTATTAATGATTTTATTTTTACTGTAAGCTTATAAATTCTTTCAGTTATATCTTCCCAATTATAAGTTCGTTTATCTGGTTTTAACCATTTTAAAAATGGTCTTTTACCATCAACTTCTTCTGTCTTTTTAAAGTAAAGCTCAACTAAGCTATTTAATTTACTTATATCCATAAATTGGTGGGCGAAGAGAGACTCGAACTCTCAAGGTATTGCTACCACCGGATTTTGAGTCCGGCGCGTCTACCAGTTCCACCATTCGCCCTTTTTATTTAACAATTTAATTGATTTTTCTTACTATGAGAACAAAAATAATAGAGGTACAAAACATTATTAAAGCATACGCTGCTGTTGGTACCATGAATACAATATCATCAAATAATTGTGTAGTTACAAATACTGCTAGAGTTCCATTTTGTAAGCCACATTCTAATGAAATACATTTTCTTTGTGCGATACCCGATGTCCAAAATTTTGCAACATAATATCCAACAAAAATCATAGTCATATTCAAAATGAAAGCTATTAAACCTGCTCTAGTTATATAAGAAACAATCCTATCCCATTCCTCTACCCAAATTGCAATAAATACTATTAAGAATAAAATTACTGATAATCTTTGAATAATAAGAGTTTTAGAAATAATAAAATTAGTCATTAAACTTCTAACAATCATTCCAAAAATAACAGGCACAGTTACTACAAGGAACATCTTCATTGCAATATTGAGCATTGATATATCTTTTGCTGTTTCAATCCCTAAAAAATCGGCAGAATTAAAAACTATCAAAGGAACGATGAAAATACTTAATAAACTGACAATCGCTGTCAAACTGACTGATAAAGCTACATCTCCATCTGCAAACTTAGTAAGGATATTTGAAGTAACACCACCTGGAGCAGCGGCTATTACCATAACTCCTAAAGCTATTTCTGGTGGTAGTGAGATAATACTAATTAAAATAAAAGCAATTATTGGAAGCAAAATAACCTGACATAAAAAACCTACTAGGAAATCTCTTGGGTTTTTAAGCACTCTTGTAAAATCCCCAATTGTTAAGCCAAGACCTAAACCGAACATTATTATGGCAAGACAAACGGGTGCTATTGTAGTTACGATTTCCATAATTTTGTAAGTTCCTATTCTACTTTAAATGAAGAGTTTTTCATGAGGTCGAAAATAGTAGTTACAAATCCAGCTTTATGCTTTTGGTTATGCATATAATTTTGTTCGAAGGATTTGATATTTTTAGGAGACGGTAAAAGCATATATTCTAGCTTTTTATTTTTCGTTACTAGCTTTTCTTTTATAAGATACTTTAATTTTCTAATTACTGTAGCTCTTGGGATTGTTGAAATTTCTGAAATAGAAGAGGCGTTTATTCCATTTTTAGGAGTATGCCTTAAAAGGTGTAAATATAAGTCCGCGTAAGTTTGAGGATCCTCAACAACTCTGCTTTTTACTTGTTTTGAATAATCGGTAAATTGTGAGATACCTATTGCACCCCATACATTCCAGGTTTCTAAGTCACCAAAAAAAGACCTATGTCTAACTAAAAAGGGAATTTGCATTCTAAACCAATGTTGCCAGCATATTGTAAAATATTTATCAATAAATGCTTCTATTTCTTCTTTTGAAAATGCTCTACCAAACCAAGGTTCTTTTGAGAGAATTTGACTAGTCTTTTCTAAAAAACTAGCCATAAATCTTTTTGAATTTGCTGGTCTTTGAAGTTCTGTTAACTTTCTATTGAAGAAAATTGATTTTCCTTTTCTATATATAATATTTTGATTTTGTAAAAAATTTACTTTTCTTCTTATAGTTTCCTTCGGAATATTTAATTCTTTTGAAATTTCAATTAAGTTAATTTTATCAATCAAAAGTTCATTTTTTTCATAAAATTCTGTATAGGATAAATACTGAAAACGATCTGAATATTTTTGAAATACAGTGTTAATTAGATAAACTAAAATTAAGTAACTATCATAATCTTTAAACGTTCTATAAGCGTTATTGCACCATGATTGTTGCAATTTAAACCACAAAGTTACCGTTTCATTAGAATGACTGGATAAAACATCATAAACCTCATCAGCATTTAATGTATTAAAAATTTTGTTTTCAAAAGATGGTTTTTTTTTTAAAGGCTCGAAAATGTTTACAGTTTTTAGATCTATTGGCTTAGACATTTATTTTTTCCACGTTACGCTTTGATTGATTAAAATAGCCATCAAAATCCAAATAATAAATGTCCCCTCTGGTGAAAACCCGTAATCAGCACCAAACATTCCTGCAACTATAACGATTGAATAAATGGCAACTGTAGATAATATTAAACTTGCCAGATACCTAAGGATTGTGCATTTTAAATTCATGATTTTAAAAAAATTATACGATAGATGCGTTGAGCTTGCTAGACATAAATTTTCAAAGCCTTTATTAGGTTTTGTAGCATTTATCGAAAGTTTCTTTTTTCCAGTTCCACCTGACCTAATGATTGTTCCAATGGTAGTAGCAAAGCGAGAGGATTATCTTAAAATATTTCTTATAGCTACAACGGGCTCTGTTTTAGGTGGATTATTTGGATACATGCTAGGAGTTTTCTTTTTAGATGCATCGATGGTGATTATTGAATTTTACGGTTATGAAGAAAGAGTTTTTGAAATGCAAGATAAGATGTCTACAAAAGGTGGATTTTTAGCTTGGCTTGGAATTATGTTTTTAGCTGGCTTTACCCCGCTTCCTTTTAAAGTTTTTACTATTACGAGTGGAGTGATCGCCTATAATCTTCCAGTTTTTTTCTTTATATGTTTATTTACTAGAGGGCTAAGATTTTTCTTAGTTTCTTATTTAACATTTCTTTTTGGAAAAAAATTCGGTGAATTTATCGAAAAAAGAGGTGCGATATGGTTTACTTTGACTGGAATCTTTATTGTAGTTTTAGCTGTCGTCCTTTATATAATTTTCACCTAATGTTGAACAATAATAAGTTAATTTTAAACAGTATTTTAGCTTTTAGTTTTATATCTTTAGCTATAGCTTATTTCATTCAATACATATTAGGGCATGAGCCTTGTAATTTATGCCTAATTGAGAGAATTCCTTATTTAGCTTCTTTAATACTTATCTCGTTAATATTTATAATCAATAAGTTTGAAAAATTGATTGCTGGTATTGTGCTATTATTTTTTATTTTTGGTTCAGTGGTTTCTTTTTACCATGTGGGGATTGAACAAGAATTTTTTAGTGAGTCTTTTGTGTGCGATTTGGGTTCATCAAATAGAGATATGTCAAAAGAAGATTTATTAAAGCAACTTCAGAATAAAACTCCAATAAGCTGTAAAGACGTGACTTTTAAGTTTTTTGGACTATCTCTTGCTACAATAAATACAGTTATATCGATATTGTTAAGTGGTATTATGATTAAGGTTATTAAAAATTATGGAAAAAACTAATAAAAAAACATTAGAAGAAATTATAAGAGTAGATCACGCTGGTGAACGTGGAGCAATTAAAATCTACGAAGGTCAATTACTTGCTCTTAAAACTTTCAAACAAAATGCTTCTTTAAAAAGAAAGATTGAAGAAATGAAAGAGCACGAAAGAGAGCATTATGAATACTTTGATAACGAAATTAAAAAGAGAAACATTCAACCGACAAAACTTTTACCTCTCTGGGATTTAATGGGAGTTACTTTAGGTTTTGGAACTGCCATGCTTGGTGAGAAAGCAGCTATGTTATGTACTGCATCAGTTGAAGAAGTAATCGATGGACATTATAAAGACCAAACATATAAACTTGGAAAAGATGAAGAGGAATTAAAAAAGAAAATTATGAAGTTTAGACAAGATGAGCTTGATCATAAAGATATAGCTTATGACAATGGTGCAACAAAAAAAGGTTTATTTGGTGTGCTAGATAAAGTTATCAAAACTTCATCAAGAATTGCTATTACAATTTCTGAAAAAATTTAATTACGGTTCTAATTCGATATCCCAATATAGGTAGTCCATCCAGCTTTCGTGTAAAAAGTTTGGTGGAAAGTTTCTTCCATTTCTATGTAAATCTTCTACGGTTGGGGCGTAAGGTTTGTTAGTAAGCTTTAAGTCACAGTCTTTGTAAAGTTTTCCACCCTTTTTCACATTACAACTTGAACAGGCCGTAACCACGTTATTCCAATCTGTTAAACCGCCTTTAGATTTTGGAAGAAGATGGTCAAAAGTTAAATCTTTTTTATCTCCACAATACTGGCAAGTAAACTTGTCTCTCAAAAAAACATTGAATCTTGTGAAGTTTGGATTTTTTGATGGTTGAATAAAATTTTTTAAAGCTATTACACTTGGTAGATTCATCTCAAAAGAAGGACTTCGAATTTTTCGTTTGTAATTTGAAACGATACTTACTCTATCCAAGAAAACTGATTTAACTGCATCTTGCCAACACCAAATAGAAAGCGGATAATAACTCAAAGGTCTAAAATCAGCATTAAGAACTAATGCTGGACACTTTTCTAAAGGAACTTTATCTGCAGAAGAAATAATCATACTTAAAGCTAACTGATAAGAAAAATTTTATCAAGTTATAATTATGTACCAGGTAAAATAGTTATAAATCAAAATGTTTTTTAATGAATTGAAGACCCAAACTTGACCCTTCAGTAGGTATACGATGTTCACAGTGTTTAAATATTTTTGTTTCAATTTCGTAATTATTTTTTCCAAAAAATTCTTTAGCTTCAAGTAGTGACTCTATAGGAACAACTTGGTCAAGATCTCCATGCATTAAGATAATATTAGGTCTAGAAACTATATTTTTAGATAAATGTTCTGTACTTATAATTCTCCCAGAATATCCAACAATAGAATTTACAGTGTCTTTTCTCTTTATTCCAGTTTGTAAAGTTATCATACAACCCTGACTAAAGCCTCCAATGATAATATCATTAGCTTTCAAATTATATTTTTCCTTAACTTCATCAATTAATTTATTAAGTTTATTCTCAGCTACCAAAGATTTTGATAAAATTTGTTCAGGGCTTTGATCCATTAAGTCAAACCATTGAAATCCTGTTGGACTTGCAGCACACTTCTCAGGAGCGTCTGGACAAATAATAATAGTGTCTGGCAGATGTGCTCTCCAATAACTGGCTAAAATTGAAATGTCTTTACCGTCTCCACCATAACCGTGGCAAAGAATAACGGCATTCTTTGGTTTTTCTTTAGAAAGTGGCTCTAAAATAATTGTATTTAACGAAAAGGTCATATAGATAAATTATCAATGTCAGAATTTTTATTTAACTTTATAGGTTTTACTTTATTAGGTGCCGTCGCCATAGTTTTAATAATGGGTATTTATACTTTATTTAAAGGTGGAAATACCAGTAAAAAATATTCTAATAAACTAATGCAGTTAAGGGTATTGTTGCAATTTATTGCAATTATAGTTTTGGTTTTACTTGCCTATTTTTTTAAAGATTAAATATATTTTTTTAAAAGTTTAATAAATTCATCACTAGCAAAATCAATTTCACCAATTACTTTTCCAAATTCTTTTCCTTCTTTGTTAATTAATATGCTTGTTGGTAAGCCTCTTAATTTGAACTCTTTGACTAATCTTAGTTCAGGATCATAGTAAGTTTTAAGATTTTTAACTCCTATATCTTTAAAAAATTTATCTACTTTTAAATTATTTGGTTTTTCCATATTTACTGCAAAAATGTCAATTTCTGGTAACTTGGTACCTAATTTTTCTAAAGAAGGCATTTCTTTTCGACACGGTGCACACCATGTAGCCCAAAAATTAATTATCATGATCTTGCCTCTTTTGTTGATTAAATCAACGTCTTGAAGATTTGAGTCTTTGAATTTTAGTTCGCTAATAATTTGAGGTTTTTCATGAATAATAACGTTTTTTGAAAAATCTTCTGCTCCGATAAGATTTTGGCTAAGAAGAGATAGAACTATTATGTGAATATAGATTTTAAAAGATTTACTAATTTTCATATTAATTTAAATTGTAAATAACATAGTAAAATGAAAAATAAAACTGTTTGGGCGAATAGATTAAAGGGAAAGATATCACTTTCTTTTCAAAAAATAGGCTCATCTATAAGTGTAGATAAAAGACTTTATGAGCAAGATATAAATGCGTCTATTGTTCATGCCAAAATGCTTGTCAAACAAAAGATTATTAGCAATAAAGAAGGATCAAAAATTATCAATGGTCTTAAAAAAATTAAATCGCAAATTGATAAAGGAAAGTTTAAATTTCAGGAAAAATTTGAAGATATACATTTGAATATAGAAAAAAAATTATTTGAATTAATTGGTCCTTCAGCTGGTTTTTTGCATACAGCTAGATCAAGAAATGATCAAGTTGTAACAGATTTCAAATTATGGACTAAAAAATCGTCAAAAGAAACTATTGGTAACATTAATTCTTTAATGAAGATTTTAATCAAAAAAGCAGAGAAAAATGTTAATACTGTAATGCCTGGATTAACACATCTTAAAAATGCTCAACCAATTTCATTTGCTCATTATCTTCTATCTTATTTTGAAATGTTTAAAAGAGACGTAAAAAGATTTGAAAATAATATAAAACTTTTGGATGAGTGCCCATTGGGTTCTGCTGCACTTGCGGGAACTTCTTATAAAATAGATAGAAATTATACCTCAAAACAACTCGGTTTTAAGAAACCAACAGATAATTCAATTGACTCGGTAGCTGACAGAGATTTTGCAGTAGATTTTTTATATGCTTCTGCTTTATGTGCAATGCATTTATCTAGATTAGCTGAAGATTTAATTATTTTTAATTCAAATGCATTTAATTTGATTTCATTTGATAACAGTATGTTAACTGGCTCATCGATTATGCCACAAAAGAAAAATCCTGACCCTGCTGAATTAATCAGAGGTAGAGTTGGTTTGATCTATGGCAATTTAAATTCGATGCTTACTATAATGAAGGGACTTCCAATGTCTTATTTCAAGGATCTTCAAGATGATAAAAAACTTGTCTTCGATGGATTTGATACTTTAAATAACTCATTGGTTTTAAGTCTTGAGTTAGTGAATTCAGTAAAACCAAATAAAAAAAATATGCTTAAAATGGCTAATGAAGGTTTTACAACGGCTACTGATTTTGCTGATTATTTAGTTAAGGAAAAAGAGCTCACTTTTAGAGAGTCTTATGTGGTTGCAGCAAAATTAGTGAATTACGCCGAGAAGAAAAATAAATTGTTATCTGAATTATCTTTACAAGAAATAATGAAAGTTTACAAAAATTTAGATAAAAATGTACTAAAAATATTTGATGTTAATAATTCAATGAACTCAAAAAAATCCTATGGAGGAACTTCTACTACAAATGTTAAAGCAATGATTAGAAAATATAAAAAGGAAGTAAAATGAAAATATTAGTATTAATTTGTATAATAATTTTAACACTATCTGGATGTGGAAAAAAATCAGAGCCAAAATATCAAGGAAAATTTAATCATATAAAAATAATTTTATAATCTTATGCAAAATTTAAGATATGTAGGTAAAAATTTATTTCTGGAGCGAGTATCTATCCAAAATTTTTTGAAGAAAAATAAAACTCCTTTTTATATTTATTCTGAAAATCAAATAATTTCTAATTATTTAAATTTTGTAAAAACATTTAAAAAAACTAATCCTTTAATATGTTTTGCAGCAAAATCTAATAGCAATACAAATATTTTAAGAATTTTGGGTAAACTTGGTGCTGGAGCTGATGTTGTATCTGGCGGAGAGCTATTAAAAGCTCTTAAAGCAGGTATAAAACCAAAAAAAATTGTTTTTTCGGGCGTTGGTAAGTCTGAAGATGAGTTAAAAATTGCAATAAACAAAAAAATTTTGTTGATCAACTGCGAATCTGAAAGTGAAGCAAAGTTAGTCAACTCATTAGCAAAAAAATTAAGAAAAAAAGTTTCTATTGGCTTCAGGTTAAATCCAAATGTCGATGCAAAAACGCATAAAAATATTTCTACTGGTAAAGCAGATAACAAGTTCGGTTTATCAATAAAAAATTTTAAGTCTTTTCTCAGTGAGATAAATAAATTCAAAAATATCAAACTTGAAGCGCTAAGTGTTCATATAGGAAGCCAAATTTTAAATGATGGACCCTTCAAAAAAACGCTTAATGTAATGAATAAATTAATTAAGGAATTAAAGTTAAATTTAAAATATGTCGATTTAGGCGGAGGTTTCGGAATTAATTATAGTGATAGTGAAAAGCCAATCAATCTTTATAATTATGCAAAATTAGTAAATAATTTTGCAACAAAACTTAATTGTAAAATTATTTTTGAGCCAGGTCGATCCATAATAGGAAACACGGGCTTACTTGTCAGCAAAGTTCAATTTATAAAAAAAGGGCTCACTAAAAACTTTGTAATTTTAGATGCAGGCATGAACGATTTTATGAGACCAGCTTTATATGATGCATTCCATAAAATTATTCCTATAAAAAAAAATTCATCTAAAATGAAAAATACAATAGAATTTGTAGGTCCAATTTGTGAAAGTACTTGTAAATTTGGGGTTTATAGAAAATATCAAAAATTGAGTGAAAATGACTTTGTGGCAATTACAAATGTTGGTGCATACGGCTCATCATTATCATCAAATTACAATACTAGACCTTTGATCGCTGAAATTTTAATCAATAAAAATAAATTTAAATATATAAGAAGAAAACAAAATTTACTAAAATTGATAAATTCTTAATGCAATTTATTAAATCCTTAATTTTTAATTTTTTTCTATATTTTGGACTTATTCTAATTTTCTTATTAGCCATACCAACATTAATTCTTCCTGATAGATTTACGATTTTTTTTGGAAGGTTATCAGCAAAATACATTGTTTTAATTTTAAAACTTGTAATGAATACTAAAGTAATTTTTCATGGAGAAGAAAACCTAAAAAAAGTAGATCAATTTTTTGTTGCCTCTGCCCATCAATCAATGTTTGAAACTTTTGCTTTACAAATTCCGCTTAACGGTCCAATTTTTATTTTAAAAAAAGAACTTTTAAATATTCCATTGTTTGGTTGGTATTTACGAAAAATTGGTTCTATCGCAATCATAAGAGAAACTACTACTAAAGCAAACTTAAATTTTTTTGATAAAGTAAAGGAAAGATTAGAGAAAAATAAAAGACCGCTTTTAATATTCCCTCAAGGGACTCGAGTAAAATTAGATGAACAGCCTCCCTTTAAAAAAGGAGTTGGACGAATTTACAAAAAATTAAATTTACCTTGTATTCCAGTCGCATTAAATACAGGAAAAGTCTGGCCAAAAAATAGTTTTATGAAATTCTCAGGAGATATTCATATTTCATTTCTAGATCCTATAATGCCCGGTAAAGACAATGACGAGTTTACAAAAGAAATCGAAAATAAGATTTATACTGAAATAAAGAAATATTATTAATTATTTTCTTCCAAAGTCTGGCTTCGCTGTATCTTGCCCTGCTTCAATAATTTCTTTTCTCACTTTTTTGGTTGATGAAAATATTTCCAAAAGTTTTTTACTGTCTTTATTTTTTATGGCGCTTTTGATTTCATTAAGATTTTTGGAATAGTTATCTAGAACTTTTAAAATGTTATCACTATTATCAAAAAAAATATCTTTCCACATCAAAGGGTCTGAGGCGGCAATCCTGGTAAAATCTCTTAATCCACCTGCACTATATTGAATCACATCGTTTTTAAATTTATCTTCATTGTTTATTGCGGTTCTTACAATACTGTAAGCCACTGCATGTGGAAGGTGACTTGTTAAAGACAATACATAGTCGTGGTCTTCAAATGACATGATCTTAACCTTACTACCTAGTTTAGACCAAAATTTTTTAAGATTTTCTATTTTATCTTTAGCAACTTGATTGGCAGCTGAAAGAATGCACCATCTATTTTCAAATAAGCTTGAAAATCCCGCATCTGGGCCGCTGTGCTCTGTTCCAGCTATTGGGTGTGAAGCTATCCAACTAATATTTTTAAGTCCTAAATTTTTAACAATTTTATTGACCTCTTTTTTAGCTGAACCAGTATCAGTAAGAATAGAACCCTCTTTCAAATTTGACTTTATCGAAAGCAAAATTTCTTTGTAACTACTTAATGGAGCAGAAATAATTATTAGATCTGCATCTTTTGCAGTCTCTGACACATCAGAGCAAATATCGACAGAAAAATTTTTTTTTAAATATTCCATGACTCGATTTGAATTGTCGTAAACACTTATTTTTGATGCTAATTTTTTTTCCTGTGCTGCTCTCAGAATTGAAGAGCCAATCAATCCACAACCTATTATGCTTAACTTACCGAACATTTAAAATTTTTCTCATTTTTTTAATTAACACTATATTCTCTGATGATGTCCCAATAGTTATACGTAAAGAATTTTTAATTCCGTAAACATCCATTTTACGAACTAGTATTCCAGATTTTGCAAGTAATTTAAAAACTTTAGCAGAGTTTATTTTTACTTTATCGAATTTCACCAATAAGAAATTAGTAAAACTGTGATTTGTTTCTATTCCCATTTTTTTAAACTCCGAAAACATTTTTTTGCTCCATTTATTTACATGTTTAATTTCTTTATTAAGCCATGCACTGTCTTTTACTGCAGCAGAAGCCGCAAATAAGGCTGGTCTACTAACATTGAAAGGTGGTTTAACCTTGTTTAATGCAGAAATAATTTCTTTTGATCCATATCCCCAACCAACTCTAAGTCCTGCTAAACCATATATTTTTGAAAAGGTTCTTGTCATAATCACATTTTTAAAATTTGTAAAAATTCTTAAACCAGACAGATAATCTTTTTGTTTTACATACTCAAAATAAGCATCATCAACTACCAATAGAATATTGCTTCTCAATTTTTTTCTTAAAAAAAGCAATTCTTTTTTTGAAATATATGTTCCAGTTGGGTTATTTGGGTTAGCTAAGAAAACTATTTTGGTTCTCCCTGTAACTTTTTTTAGTATGTCTTTAATTGAAACAGTAAAATTATCCTCCTTTGAATAAATAACTTTTGCTCCATTCATCCTGCTGTAAATTCTGTAAATTATAAAACTAAACTTTGGAACTATAACTTCGTCTCCTTTTTTTAAAAACGATTTACATATTAGTTCAAATATTTGATCGGAACCTGATCCTAAGATTATTCTATTTTTATCAATCTTAAATTTATTAGCCAAAGTATTTCTTAAAAAGGTTCCGTCAGAGTCAGGGTATCTTGCAAAATTTTTTGAAACTTCTAAGTATTGTTTTTTTGCTTTAGGGCTAGGGCCAAGAGCAGACTCGTTAGCTGATAATTTAATCTTTGCTAATTTACTCTTGAATAAACTCATTCCAGCTACATATTTCTCTGCAACAATATTATTTGGTTTCGGAAATCTCATTTATTTAATGTATTATCTAAATTGTTTAAGTTTTTCTATAGCTCTTTATCATATATAAAATTGACAAGTTTGTGATGATTTAGTAAACATTAATCGCGCTGATTTAACCGTATTGCAAGCGCGTGATAAATGTAGCTAAAAAGGGGATGCCCAGTTTAGCTGGGCTTTTTTTTTGGATGAATATAAAACTTGAGAATATAAAGAAACTAGATGTTAAAAAACCACTCAAATTGGATTGTGGAAAAACTATTAGTAATTTTCCTTTAGCTTATGAAACTTATGGGAAATTAAACAAGAATAAAGATAATGCCATTCTTGTTTTTCATGCTTTAACCGGTGATCAGTATGTCACTGGAACCAATCCAATAACTAATAAAGAAGGTTGGTGGATCACTGCAGTGGGTCCAGGTAAAGCTATAGACACTAACAAATATTTCGTTATCTGCGCTAATGTCATTGGAGGATGTATGGGTTCTTTAGGTCCGCGAAATATTAATCCTAAAACAAATCAACCATATGGTCTAGATTTTCCAGTTATTACAATTAAGGATATGGTGAGAGCTCAAGAGTCCTTACTTGATCATCTTGGAATTAAAAAGCTTTTATGTGCAACTGGTGGTTCTATGGGCGGAATGCAATTATTGCAATTTTGTGCAACTTTTCCGGATAAAACTTTTTCTGCTATTCCAATAGCCTGCAGCTCAAGTCATAGCGCACAGAATATTGCTCTAAATGAGTTAGCACGCCAAGCAATTATGGCTGATCCAGTGTGGGAGAAGGGGAAATATGTTTTAAAAAATGTTCAGCCAAAAAATGGTTTGGCTGTTGCAAGAATGGTTGGACATATAAGTTATCTATCTGAAAAGGGTATGCAGGAAAAATTTGGAAGAAAATTGCAAGAGAAAGCTGACTATGAATTTAGTTTTAATGCTGATTTTCAAGTAGAAAGTTACTTAAGACACCAAGGTTATGCATTTGTTGAAAGATTTGATGCAAATTCTGTTCTTTATATAACAAGAGCAATGGATTATTTTGATCTCTCAAAACAGTTTAAAGGCGGTCTGATAGAAGCATTTAAAAATCAAGAAACAAAGTTTTTGGTAATATCTTTTTCTTCTGATTGGCTATACACAACAAAAGATAATAAAGATATAGTAATAGCATTAAACGCATCTGGGGCTGATGTTTCATATTCTGAAATTGCTACAGACAAAGGGCATGACTCGTTTTTACTGGATGAACCCGAATTTCTAAAAACTTTGAAAGGTTTTATAGACTCAATGTACGAAAAATTTAAAAATGAAAAAAGAATTTAAAGTAATTGCAGATTTATTACCAAGCAACACACGTGTCTTAGATGTAGGATGTGGTGATGGATCTTTGATGAGTCTACTTAGGAAAGAAAAAAATATAAATGTTAGAGGATTAGAATTAAATCAAAGTAATGTGCAACAATGTATTCACAAAGGATTACCTGTAATACAAGGTAATGCTGAAACTGAGCTCCATCAATTTCCAGATCAATCTTTTGATTACGTCATTTTAAGTCAGACGCTTCAAGCTTTTTATGAACCTGAGAAAGTCTTAAGAGAACTTTTAAGAATTGGTAAATCTGTAATTGTTTCTATTCCAAATTTTGGTTATTGGAAGGTAAGAACAAAACTTTTATTTTTTGGTAAGATGCCAGTCACAAAGACTTTACCAAACACTTGGTACAATACACCAAATTTACATATGTGTACTATCAAAGATTTATTTAATTTTTGTGATGAAAAAAAAATAAATATTAAGAAAGTTGTTGGAGTTAATGAAGATAAAATTTCTTCTATTAAAAAGGGAAATTTAGAAATCAAAAATCTTTTTTCAAAACTAGGTATTTTTTTAATTGGATAAAATGAAAATAGAGATAATTTCTTGTTTGAGCGATAATTACAGTTATTTAATTCATGATGAAAAGTCGAATACTATAGCAATTATAGATCCATCAGAATTCGAAACGTGTGATAAAATTATTAAAAAATACAATAAGTTGGATTTTATTTTAAATACACACCATCATGCTGATCACGTTAATGGAAATCTAGAGCTTAAAAAAAAGTATAATTCAAAAATTTTAGGTTTTAGTCAGGATAAGAAGCGAATACCTGGTATAGATATCTTGTTAGAAGAAAATCAAAAAAAAAAGATTGGAAATTTGGAATTTGAGGTGATTTTTATTCCAGGTCATACAAAAGGTCATATTGCTTTTTTCTTTAGTAAAGAAAAAATTGCTTTTACCGGGGATACGTTATTTTCATTAGGTTGTGGTAGAGTTTTTGAAGGAACTCATGAAGAAATGTTTTATTCTTTAAATAAAATTAAAAATCTTCCACCTGATACAAAAATCTATTGTGGACACGAATATACAAAATCAAATTTAAATTTCTGTTTAGCTTACGATCCTCAAAATACCTTTTTAAAAGAGAAAGCAATTGACATTCAAAAAAAATTAAATTCAAATCTACCGACTATACCTACAATTTTAGGTCAAGAAATTAAAACAAATATTTTTTTAAGGTGTAATGATCCTGAAATTAAGCTAGCTTTAGGCCTTAAAGATTCTTCTGAAGTTGAAGTTTTTTCAAAATTACGAGATTTAAAGGACTCTTTTTAACTTCAATAATCTTGACTTGCTAGCACTGAAGGCTATATTGCGTAAAAATTAAAAAGAGAAATTTTATGTCATTTGCTATAATTGAAACAGGTGGAAAACAATACAAGGTATCTGCTAGTAAAATATTAGAAATTGAAAAACTTAATGTTAAAGTTGGTGAAACTATTAAATTTGATAATGTTTTACTTTTAAACGATGACAAAAGTACAGAAGTTGGTAGTCCTAAAGTTGAAGGTGCTATGGTAGAAGCTAAACTTTTAGACACTGTTAAAGATCGAACTGTATTAGTATTTCACAAAAGAAGAAGAAAACATTCGAGAAAAAAAAATGGTCATAGACAACGTCATTCTAAGATACAAATTACAAAAATTGTAGCAAAAGGCGGAAAAGTTATAGGTGAAGCAAAAATAGTAGAAAAAAAGAAATCTGTAAAAGAGGAAAAAAAAGTTTTAAAAAAAGAAACAAAAAAATAGGAAAATAAATGGCAACAAAAAAAGCAGGTGGATCATCTAAGAACGGTCGAGATAGTAAAGGCAGACGCCTGGGTGTAAAAAAATACGGTGATCAAATTGTAATACCTGGAAATATCATAGTTAGACAAAGAGGAACTAAAATCCATCCTGGTGAAAATGTTGGTATGGGTAAAGACCATTCAATTTTTTCTTTAGTCAAAGGAAAAGTAAAATTCAAAAAATCTAAATTAAACAGAACTTTTGTTTCTGTAATCCCCAATTAAATCTATATAAATAACTTAAGTTATTTGTATTATATTAAGTATGAAATTTTTAGATCAAGCAAAGATTTATATTAAAGCTGGTAATGGCGGGTCAGGTTCCGCAAGCTTTAGAAGAGAAAAGTTTGTAGAGTATGGTGGACCAGATGGTGGTGATGGTGGAGATGGTGGATCTATTATTGTTCAATCTGATAGAAATCTTAATACATTAATTGACTTCAGATATGCACAACATTTTAAAGCTCAACATGGAAAACCTGGAAGCAAAAGAAATAAAACTGGAGCGAATGGAGAGGATTTGATTTTAAAAGTTCCATTGGGCACACAAATATATGAAGAAGATAACAATACTTTAATTTATGATTTTACCAAAAATAAGGAAAAATATCTTGTGGCATCTGGGGGGAAAGGTGGTCTTGGAAATGTAAGATTTAAAAGCTCAACAAATAGAGCACCAAGAAAAAAAACTAATGGAAAACTTGGAGAAGAATTTTGGATTTGGCTTCAATTAAAAGTAATCGCCGATATTGGAATCATAGGTAAACCAAATGCTGGAAAATCTAGTTTGCTCGCAGCGTTAACAAGAGCTAAGCCGAAAATAGCGAATTATCCTTTTACAACAATTAATCCGAACTTAGGTGTATCTTACTATGCGGGTAAAGAGATTACTTTAGCTGATATTCCAGGTTTAGTGGAAGGCGCACATAAAGGTGTTGGCCTTGGGGATAAATTCTTAAGACACATAGAAAGATGTAAAATTTTACTGCACTTGATAGACCTATCAGAAGAAAATTTGTTTAATTCTTATAAAAAAATAAAAGTAGAACTATCTAATTATGATAACAATTTAATAAAAAAAAGAGAGATTATTTTTTTTAATAAGTCAGATTTGTTAGATGATAGTGAGATAAAAGAAAAATTAAAGGAGTTTAAAAAAAAAGTTAAAACTAATTATGAAATAGTTTCTGTTTATTCTAATAAAGACATTCAAAAAATAAAAAAATTATTGGTCAAATATGTTAATTAAAAATGTAAATAAGATAGTTTTAAAACTCGGATCTTCCACTGTTGTCAACAGTAAAGGTGTTTTTAAAAAAAAGTGGGTAACATCTCTTATTAAAGATATAAAAAAATACGGAAAAGGAAAACATTTTGTTATTGTTTCTTCAGGAGCAATTGCTCTTGGTCAAAAATATCTTAAAATTAGAAAAGGGAAAATTAAACTGGAAATGAGCCAAGCTATCGCAGCTGTTGGACAAATTCATTTAGCAGGAGAATTTCAGAAACTATTTGATAAATATAAGATTAAAAGTGGCCAAATCTTAATTAGTCCAGATGATACAGAGCAAAGAAGGAGAGCTATAAATGTTAGAAGAACTTTTGATAATTTATTTAAAATTAAAGCTATACCTATAGTAAATGAAAATGACTCAACAGCCACAAGTGAAATAAAATATGGAGACAATGACAGATTAGCAGCAAGAGTGGCTCAAATTATTGGAGCTGACATGCTGATATTATTTTCTGACGTTGATGGACTCTATGATAAATCAAAAGGTAAAAAAATTATAAGAGAGGTCAATTCAATTAATGAGAAAATCACATCACTTATAGATAATAGAAAAAATAAATTTGGCTCAGGGGGGATTGCTACTAAGTTAGATGCAGCTAAAATCTGTATGAATTCAGGTAGTCATATGTTTATTGCAAATGGTAAAGTAAATAATCCGATTTTGAATATGATCAAGAATAAAAAATATACTCATTTCTTACCAAAAATTTCTACTTTAGATGCCAGAAAAAAATGGATCATTGGCTCTCTAAATTATAATGGAACTATATATATTGATAGCGGAGCAGCTAAAGCTTTATTAAATGGTAAAAGTTTACTCGCTGCCGGCATAACTAAGATTAATGGAAATTTTAAAAAGGGAGAAAATGTAATAATTTTAGATCAAAATAATGTTCAGCTAGCTCGAGGATTGTCATCTTTCAGTTCTGCTGAAATAGATAAAATTAAAGGTAAGCAAAGTAAAGAAATCGAGACAATTCTTGGTTATCTTAGTAAAACTGAGGTAATTCACAAAGATGATATGGTACTGTTATAAATGGATTATTTAAAAACAATAGGAATAAATGCAAAAAAAGCCTTTGAAGATTTAAGAGCTGTGAAACATAAAAAGATAAAAAAAGTTTTAGAGAATTACAATCAATCTCTTTTGAAAAATACTAATAAAATAATTAGAGAAAATTTAAAAGATGTTAAAAGTGTTAAAAGAAAGCATTTAGTTGACAGACTTATTTTAAATAAAAAAAGAATAGAGGGTATAAGACATTCAATAAATGAGATAGCAAAGTTTCAAAATCCAGTTGGAAGAATTTTAGAAACATGGCGAAGACCTAATAATTTGACAATTAAAAAGGTAACAATTCCGATCGGCGTTATCGGTGTAATATATGAAAGCAGACCTAATGTAACTGCTGATGTTGCAGCATTATGTTTAAAATCAGGTAATTGTTCTATTTTAAGAGGTGGATCAGAAGCTTTTAATTCAAACAGATTATTAGCTAATTTATTCAGAGACAATTTAAGAAAAAACAATATCAATCAAAATTGTGTTCAGTTTATAGAAAATAAAAATAGAAGAATAGTTAATCAGCTATTATCTAAAATGAGTGCATATATTGATGTAATTGTTCCAAGAGGGGGGAAAGGACTTGTGGCGAAAGTTCAAAAATTTTCTAATGTGCATGTAATTGGCCATCTCGAAGGATTGTGCCACATTTATGTTGATAAAAGTGCAAATATAAAAATGGCTAAAAATTTGATTGTTAATGCAAAAATGAGAAGAACAAGTATTTGTGGAGCAGTTGAAACTCTTCTAATCGAAGAAAAAGCTTTAAGCTCACATGGTAAAGAGATAATTAATGCTCTTTTGAATTCAGGCTGCGAAGTTAGAGCTGATAGAAAAGTAAATAAACTTTTTAGAGGAAAATTAAAAAAAACTGTAGAAAAAGATTGGAAAACAGAATATCTGGATGCAATTATCTCAATCAAGTCAGTTAAAAATATAAATGGTGCTATCGAACATATTTTAAAGTATGGTACAATGCATACAGATAGCATTATTACTAGCAACAAAAAAAGTGCTGAGATTTTTTTAAATGGGGTTAACAGCTCAATAGCAATGCATAATGTTTCAACTCAGTTTGCCGATGGTGGAGAATTTGGTTTTGGAGGTGAAATTGGTATTTCTACAAATAAACTTCCGCCAAGGGGGCCTGTTGGAATAAATCAATTAACATCATACAAATATCTTGTTTCTGGAAAAGGAATTATTAGACCATAGTTAATGGCAAGTACCCAAAAAAAATACATTGGTTTATTAGGTGGAAGTTTTGATCCTGCACACAAAGGACATTTGAGTATATCAAAAATTGCTATTAAAAATTTAAAATTAAAAAAAATTTACTGGGTTATTACAAAAAAAAATCCCTTCAAAAATAAAACTTTTTATTCTCTAGATGCAAGGATTAAATATGCAAAAAAAATTTCTAAACCTCAAAAAAAAATTAAAGTAATTTATTTAGATAATATTATTAAATCTTCTAGAATTATTTATGTAATTAATTACTTTATTAAAAAAAAGAAAATTAGAAATATTTACTTTATAATTGGTTCTGATAATTTAATAAGATTTCACAACTGGAAAAGCTGGAAAAAAATAGTAAAATTGGTAAAATTAATTGTTTTTTCTAGAAAAGGATATGATAGAAAGGGTATAAAATCAATTGTGGCTAAAAAATTTAAAAATAGAATAATTTTTATAAAGAATAAGCCAATATCTATATCATCAACTCAATTAAGAAAGCAGAGAAAATCCAATATTTAATGGGAATCACTGATATAAAAAATAGTATTGAAAAAATATTAGATGATAATAAAGCTCAAAATATAACATGCATTAACTTAAAAAATAAATCATACATAGCTGATTATATGGTCATAGCTTCTGGGACATCTTCAAGACATTTGCAGGCATTATCAGAAATTCTTGTAACTCAATTAAAAAAATTAGGAATAGACAATTGTCGTATTGAAGGAAAAGATAGTGCCGACTGGAAATTAGTTGATGCACATGATGTAATTGTGCATATTTTTCATCCAGAAAAAAGAGAATTTTATGATCTTGAAAAAATGTGGTCAGAGGAAATTCCAAAAGAAAAGGCCATGATATGAAAAAATTTTTCATTTTATTAATATGTTTTCTCAGTTTGTCTTCTACTTTAGCCAATTCAAAAAATGATCTTTATGAAAAAATTGATCTTTTTGGTGAAGTATTAGAAAATATCAAAGATGAATATGTTGATGATGTAAATCAAGCTGAAATGATGGACTCAGCTATTAATGGAGTCCTGCAATCTTTAGATCCTTACTCGGCTTATATGAGCCCAGAACTTTTTAAAGAAATGCAAACTGACACGAAAGGTGAGTTTGGCGGATTAGGAATAGAAATTGGTATGGAGGCTGGAGTAGTGAAAGTAATCTCTCCTATAGATGATACACCTGCTGCAAAAGCTGGTATTAAAGCAGGGGATTACATTGTAAAAATTGGAAAAGAACAAGTACAAGGTAAATCTCTGCTGGAAGCTGTAAAATTAATGAGAGGTCCAGTAGGGACTTCAATTGAACTTACAGTAAGACGTAAAAATGTAAAAAAACCTTTAGAATTTAAAATTGTAAGAAAAATTATCGAGGTTCAATCAGTAAGCGCTAAGTTATTAGGCGAGGATAAGAATTTAGGCTACATAAGATTAAAATCGTTTAACGAAAATAGTGATAAACAAGTTCTTAAATCTGTAAAAGATTTTGAAAAAAAAAATAAGGTTAAAGGCTACGTTTTTGATTTAAGGAATAATCCAGGTGGATTGTTAACTCAAGCAATAAATATAACTGATTTTTTTCTAGAGGATGGAGAAATAGTTTCTACCAAAGGAAGAAAAATTTCAGAAACTAGAAAATTTTTTGCAAGAAAAGGAGACGAAATTAAAGGGAAACCAATTGTCGTTATGATCAACAATGGATCGGCCTCTGCCTCTGAAATATTTGCTGGAGCTTTAAAAGATCATAAGAGAGCAATAATACTTGGTGAAAATTCTTACGGTAAAGGGTCAGTTCAATCTATAATACCTTTACAAAATGGAGGAGGAATGAGACTTACTATCTCAAAATATTACTTACCATCTGGTAAATCTATATCAGAGGTTGGCGTAACACCTGATATATTCGTGGAAGAAGAAGGTGAAAATTTTCTTATTAATTCTGATAGAGACAATCAGCTAAATTACGCTATAAAACTTTTTAATTCTTAACTTTCATGAATAAATTAAAGCTTCCTATGCGCGATGGTGTTGGTGTAATTATATTAAACAAAAAAAACAAAGTTTTTGTTGGAAAAAGAAAAGATAATCCAATAGACAAATGGCAAATGCCACAGGGTGGGATTGATGATGGTGAAGATTATGTTTCAGCCATGAAGAGAGAGCTTTTAGAGGAAACAAGTATTAAAAGTATTGAAATTTTAAAAGAAATTGATGGATTTTTTGAATATCAACTTCCTAATAATTTAGTTGGTATTATTTGGAAAGGAAAATTTAGAGGACAAAAGCAAAAGTGGTTTATCACAAGATTTATTGGAGATGAAAAAGAAATAAATTTAAAGACTCAACATCCAGAATTTATTGAATGGAAATGGATATTACCTGACAAACTACCCGAGGTAATTGTAAATTTTAAAAAAGAAATGTATATTAAATTATTAAAGAATATTAAAGAATTTATAGATTAAGATTTTTCAATGTATTAATTTTATAGGACAACAAATATTTTTCTTTATCTGTAACTTTACTTTCTTCCATTTTCTTTTGGGCATCTGTAATATAAGCTTCTATCGATCCTTTATCTATTTCAGATATATTTTTTGCAGTTGATGATAAAATTAAAAGATTATTATTAGCAAATTCTACTATTCCTTCCTCAGCAAAAAATTCTTCGTTAATATCTTTAATTTTAATTTTACCTGGTCTTAAAAAAGTTATCAGGGGAATATGGTCTTTTAAAATACCCATTTCACCCTCATACGCTGGAATTATTACTTCAGTAGTATCTTCTTTTAATATTGATCTATCAGGAGAAATTATTTCGACTGTAAATTTATCTGACATTATTTGTTGTCTTTAGCCAATTTCTCTGCTTTTTCAATTACTTCCTCTATTCCACCTACCATGTAAAAAGCTGCTTCGGGAAGATGATCGTACTCTCCTTTACAGATTGCATCAAATCCTTTTATTGTGGACTCAAGGTCGACTAGTTTTCCTGGAGAACCAGTAAACACTTCTGCTACGAAAAAAGGTTGAGATAAAAATCTTTGTATCTTTCTTGCTCTTGCGACTGTTAATTTATCCTCTTCAGAAAGCTCATCCATTCCAAGAATAGCAATTATATCTTGGAGTGATTTGTATGCTTGTAAAATTCTTTGGACATCTCTCGCAACTCTATAATGTTCATCCCCGACTACTCTTGGATCTAATATCCTGGAGGTAGAATCTAAAGGATCTACTGCTGGATAAATACCGATTTCTGCAATTTGTCTTGATAATACTGTGGTAGCATCTAAGTGTGAAAAAGAAGTTGCTGGCGCAGGATCGGTCAAATCATCTGCGGGAACATATATTGCTTGAACCGATGTTATAGACCCTTTATCAGTTGATGTAATTCTTTCTTGTAAATTTCCCATATCTGTAGCTAATGTTGGTTGATAACCTACAGCTGATGGTATTCTACCTAATAAAGCTGAAACTTCTGATCCCGCTTGAGTAAACCTAAAAATATTATCAACGAAAAAAAGAACGTCTTGCCCCTCTTTATCTCTAAAATATTCTGCAACTGTAAGTCCAGTCAAAGCTACACGAGCTCTAGCTCCAGGAGGCTCATTCATTTGGCCATATACTAATGCTGCTTTTGAACCTTTACCATCTGTTTTAATTACTCCAGACTCAATCATTTCATGATAAAGATCATTTCCTTCTCTGGTTCTTTCTCCAACACCTGCAAAAACTGAAAAACCACCATGAGCCTTAGCAATATTGTTGATTAATTCCATAATTGTCACTGTTTTACCAACTCCAGCTCCACCAAATAATCCAATTTTTCCACCCTTCGCATATGGAGCTAATAGATCAATTACTTTTATACCTGTAACTAACTGTTCTGTTTCTGTTGCTTGGTCTGTAAACTTAGGAGCAGCTCTATGTATTGGCCATCTTTCTTTTGTTTTAACATCTCCTTTTTCATCAATAGATTCTCCTACGACATTTATAATCCTTCCCAAAGTTTCTGGTCCGACCGGAACACTAATAGGAGATCCAGTATTTAATACGACATCCCCCCTTTTGAGTCCTTCAGTAGCATCCATTGCAATTGTTCTTACATCGTTTTCTCCAAGATGCTGAGCGACTTCGAGCACAAGCCTATTTCCTGCATTCTTTGCTTCTAAAGCTGTATAAATTTCAGGAAGATCACCTTCAAAATTTACATCTACTACTGCGCCAATAATTTGTGTTATTTTTCCGTTTTGACTCATAATTATAAGCTTTCTGCCCCTGAAATAATTTCTATCAATTCTTTTGTGATTGAAGCTTGTCTGCTTCGATTGTAATTTATAGTTAGCTTGTCCACTAAATCTCCTGCGTTTCTTGTCGCATTATCCATAGCAGTCATTCTAGAACCCTGCTCACTTGCTGCGTTTTCAAGAAAAGCTTTGAAAACTTGAGTAGAGATGTTTTTAGGCAACAAATCTTCGAGTATTTCATCTTCATCGGGTTCAAATTCATAAGGTAAGAAATTTTCTTCTTGTGACTTAGTAGATTTGTTATCTACGGGTATAATTTGTTGAGCTTGCGGAATTTGAGTAATAACATTTTTAAAGTTATTAAAAAACAAAATACATTTATCAAATTCATTTTGATTAAATAATCTTATAATTTCATTGCCTACTGTATCAGCTTCCTTGAAGGTAATTTGTTTTTTTTCTTTAAAACTATATTTTTTAACTACATATTTACCGTACTCTCTTTTAATCTGGTCGAAACCTTTAGAACCAACAGTTATTATTTTTAAATTTTTTTTCTCGTTAAGAATTTTCTTAAAGCTTGTTTTTGCAAGTTTACAAATATTTGTATTAAAACCGCCACATAATCCTCTGTCAGCAGTTAGGACAACACAAAGGTAGGTTTTATCGTTTCCTGTACCAGAAAGTAGTTTTGGAGCATTTTTTGGGTCACTAATGGATCTTGTTAAGTTAAGAATTATGTTCTGCATTTTTTTGCTGTATGGTCGACCTTTTTCAGCATTTTCTTGAGCCTTTCTCAGTTTAGCCGCGGCTACCATCTTCATCGCTTTTGTAATTTTTTGTGTAGATTTAACACTTTTAATTCTCTTTTTAAGATCGTCTAAACTTGGCATCAGTTGTTACCTTTTTTGTGTTCTAATATAACTTGAGAAAGAATTTTTTCATTGTCTTCATCAAGTTTTCCAGATGATTGAATTGCATCAATTATTTCAGGTTTACTGGATTTTATTTTTTCAATAATTTCTTTTTCAAAATCTTTGATTTTGCTCAAGTCAACATCATCTAAATAACCCTTCACTCCAGTAAATACTGATATGACTTGCTCTGCTACTGTCATGGGTGAATATTGATCTTGCTTTAAAAGCTCGGTCAATTTTGCTCCTCTATTGAGCAATTGTTGCGTTGAAGCATCCAAGTCTGAACCAAACTGAGCAAAAGCAGCCATTTCTCTATATTGTGCTAATTCAAGTTTTATCGAACCTGCTACCTTTTTCATCGCCTTTGTTTGAGCTGCAGACCCTACCCTAGAAACAGATAAACCTACGTTAACAGCCGGTCGTATACCTTGATTGAATAGTTCTGTTTCTAAAAAGATCTGTCCATCGGTAATGGATATCACATTAGTAGGGATATATGCTGACACATCACCAGCTTGAGTTTCAATAATAGGTAAAGCTGTTAAAGATCCTCCGCCACTCTTTTCGTTTAACTTAGCAGCACGTTCTAATAGTCTACTGTGTAGATAAAATACGTCACCTGGATACGCTTCTCTACCTGGAGGTCTTCTCAACAATAAAGACATCTGTCTGTACGCAACGGCTTGTTTTGATAAATCATCGTAAACAATTAAAGCATGCATACCATTGTCTCTAAAAAATTCCCCTATAGTACAACCTGTATAAGGAGCCAAAAATTGTAGTGGTGCAGAGTCTGATGCTGTAGCTGCAACTATTGTTGTATATTTCAATGCACCAGCTTCTTCTAATGTTTTGGTAATTTGGGCGACTGTAGAACGTTTTTGACCTATTGCAACGTAAACACAATATAATTTTTTCTTTTCATCTGAAGACTCGTTAATTTTTTTTTGATTAATAATTGCATCAATAGCTACGGCTGTTTTACCAGTTTGTCTATCACCGATTATTAACTCTCTTTGACCCCTACCAATAGGAATTAACGAGTCTATTGATTTTAATCCTGTCTGCATTGGTTCATTTACAGATTGTCGAGGAATGATGCCTGGAGCTTTAACTTCAACTCGTTTTCTAGTTTTCGCTGAGAGCGGACCTTTACCATCTATTGGAACACCTAGACCATCCACAACTCTCCCAAGAAGCTCTTTGCCAACTGGAACATCTACAATCGCGTTAGTACGTTTAATAGTATCACCCTCTTTTATATTTCTATCATCTCCAAAAATTACAACACCAACGTTGTCATTTTCTAAATTTAATGCCATTCCTTTTGATCCGTCTTCAAACTCTACCATCTCACCAGCTTGCACATTATCTAAACCATAAACACGAGCAATCCCGTCTCCAACTGATAAAACTTTTCCTATTTCTGATACTTCTGCTTTCTCACCAAAATTTTTTATTTGATCTTTTAATAGTTTTGTAACTTCTGAAGGATTAATAGTCATATTAATTTTCTAACATTGCTTGTTCGTATTTTTTGAGCTTATTTTTAATTGATGTGTCAATCATAAAGCTTCCCAATTGAAGCTTTAAACCTCCAATTAAATTTTTGTCTACTACATAATCAAACTTTAATGTTGCTCCCATTGATTGAGATAATTCTTTATTGATTTTGTCAAGATCAGATTGGGATAGTTCTTTTGATGAAATTAATGAAGCTTTAATTTCACCTCTCTTTTTTAAGCATAGTTTTAAAAAGCTTTCAAAAATTTTTTCTACAAAAAAAATTCTTCTTTTTTCTATAAGTAATAAAAAGAAGTTCTTTAAATTTTTTGAAAAATTAAATTTTTCAGCTAATAAATTTATAGCTTTATTTTGCTGATCAATACTTTGAGTTGGGTCTTTGAGAAAGTTTTTAACTTCTGGACTTATTTTAATAAGTGATTGGAAATTTTTTATATCACTCTCTGTTTTATCTAATTCATTGAACTCTTTTGTAATTTCAAATAAAGCGCGAGAATATCTTTCTGAAGTTTCAGTTGAGAAAGATTTATTTGAGCTCATTTTTTAATAGTCAGATTTTATTGTGAAATTATGCAGAGGTCGTACCATAAGAGTATAACTTGATCAAGTTACCAATTTTGAAATTAAGTAAAGTTGATAGGATCAACATCAACCGTAAGTTTTATTTTTGGTGAGATTTTAAGCCCATTTAGTACATTCGTGATTTTTTTTTGCAACATAGACTGATTATTGAACCTAATTAATAATCTTGATCTAAAATTTTTTTTAATCTTTAACAAAGGTGAGTCTACAGGTCCTAAAACTTCAAGATTATTTATTTGATTTAATTTTAATTTAATCTCTCTAGCTCCTTGCAAACTTAGACTTCTATCTTTAGATGATATGATTATTGCAATAAGTCTTGTAAATGGAGGTAAATTATTTTTTTCTCTAAGTATCAGCTCATTTTTCAATAGATCTTCAGATTTATTTTTAATTAGTTCATTAAGTGTAAAATCTTGCGGAGTGAGTGTTTGATATATTATAAGAGACTTCGAACTAAATCTTCCAGCTCTTCCACTTAGCTGATGGTATAACTGAATATTTTTTTCTGTTGACCTTAAATCGTAACCTCTGCCTGAAAAGTCAGCATCTATTACTACGATGCAATTTAATTTTGGGAAATTGAAACCCTTTGAAATCATTTGAGTCCCTACCAAAATATCTATTTTGTTCTCATTAATTGCTTTAAAAAGATTATTTGTTCTTTCTTTAGTTTTTAAATAATCACTTGAAAAAATACTTGCCTTGTAAAGAGGAAATATTTCTTTTACTTCATCAAATATTTTTTCTACACCTGGTCCATACATTACAAAATCACAATTATCTTTTTTTTTACATTTTGCTTCAATTTTTTTTTCAAAAGAACAATGATGGCATACAGCTCTATTTTTAAATTTATGAAATGTAAGATAAAGTGAACAGTTTTGACATGTATGCTTATAACCACATTTTTTACAAATTAAATATGGAGCAAATCCTCTTCTATTAATAAAAAATAAAACCTGCTCACCCTTTTCTAAAAATTTTTTTACAATTTCAATAGTTTCTTCCGCAATAAATTTATTTTTAATTTTATTCAAATTTAAGTTAATTATTTTAGTTTCAGGCAGAGGGTAATCATTAAATCTTTTTAAAATCTTTATATGTCTATATTTTTTATTCTTAATATTATTATATGTTTCTATTGAGGGAACAGATGAAACTAGATGCACAGGTATATTTTCAAAGTAAGCTCTTGATATCGCCATGTCTCTAGCATTATAGATGACGCCTTCATCTTGTTTATAAGATGCATCGTGCTCTTCATCTACAATTATAATTCCAAGTTTTTTGAATGGCAAAAGTAAAGCTGACCTCGCTCCAACTAAAATTTTTATTTTGTCACTTATTAAGCCCTTCCAAATAATCCTTTTTTGTTTTGGTGTTATCTTAGAATGCCAGATAGCAGGTTGAAAACCAAAAAAATCCTCAAATCTCGTTTTAAAATCATTTGTTAAAAATATTTCAGGTAAAAGCACTAATGCTTGATTTTTATTTTCTATAATTTTTTTAATACGCTCAAAGTAAACTAAAGTTTTTCCTGAACCAGTTGTACCTTGTAGAACTGATACGTCAAATTTATTATCAATTTTTTCAAGAAACTTAAGCGCATCGGTTTGCTCAGGGTTTAGTTTAAAAAATTTTTTTTTTGTTTTTTTAGCAACTGCCAATTTATCATTTCTTTTAAGAAATTTATCTGAATTTCCGATAACCATTTTTAAAACAAGTCCAATGGGAACCATATTATATGATGCAAACCATTCGATAAAATCAACTAACTTTCTATTAATTGAAAAGTTCGTTTTATTTGCAATATCTTTAATTCTAATATTCTTTGGTTCTGAATAATTATTTTTCCAAATTACACCTATTTCTTTTTTTGAACCAAATGGCACTTCCACTAAACTTCCAATTTTAGTTTCGGTTTTTGAATTGTAAGTAAATGGAAAATTAAAAACCTTAGGCAACAATACTTGTGCTTTCATAGATCAATAGTATTAGAATTTTTTTTTTTTAAAAATGAATTGGTCTTTTATCAACAGCTAAAGCTGCTTCTTTAATTGCTTCTGTGTGTGTGGGATGAGCATGGCATGTTCTTGCGATATCTTCAGCGCTTGCCCCAAATTCCATAGCTAAGGCCATTTCTGCAATCATATTTCCGCAATGTGGACCGATTATATGTACGCCTAAAACCTTGTCTGTTTTACTATCAGCTAGAATCTTTACAAAACCGTCTGTTTCATTATTAACTTTTGCCCTAGAGTTTGCCAGAAAGGGGAACTTTCCTACTTTATAAGATCTTTTTTCATCTTTTAGTTGTTCCTCAGTTTTTCCGACGGTTGCAACCTCTGGCGAGGTATAGATTACTCCTGGAATTACGTCGTAATTTACATGACCTGCTTGTCCAGCTAAAATTTCTGCGACTGCGATACCCTCTTCCTCAGCTTTATGCGCTAACATAGGACCTTTAATTACGTCACCTATAGCATAAATATTTTTCACTGATGTTTGTAACTTACCGTTAACTTCGATTCTCCCTTTGTTATCTTTTTTAACACCTAATTTTGTTAAATTTAAACCTTCTGTGTACGGCTTTCGGCCAACAGAAACCAATACTTTATCGAATTCATCTTTTTCGTTTTTTGAATTTTTAATATCTGTATAATTTATCGATACAATATCTCCCATATTTTTCACTGAACTTACTTTAGATCCCATTTTAAAATTGATGCCTTGTTTTGTTAGAATTTTTTTAAATTCATTAGATATTTCTCTGTCCATACCTGGTGTTATGTATTCTAGGTATTCGAAAACTGTAACTTTAGAACCTAGTCTAGACCAAACTGAACCCATTTCTAAACCAATATATCCACCACCTATAATTGCTAACTTTTTTGGGACTTGTTTAAGAGATAGTGCTCCAGTGGAAGAAATAATATTTTTTTCATCAATATCTATACCAGGTAAAGATGCTACTTCAGAACCAGTGGCAATTACGATATTTTTTGCTTTATAATTATTTTTTTTATTATTATCGTAAACTACTATATCATTTTTTGAAAAGAGAACGCCTTTGCCTTTAATATATGTGACATTGTTTTTTTTGAATAAAAATTCTACACCTTTTGTAAGAACTTGAATTGATTTATTCTTATTAGACATCATTTTTTCAATATTAAGTTTGATGCCTTCGATTTCTATACCCTGCTGATTAAAATCTTTTTTTGCCTTATGAAAATTTTCAGATAAATTTAACAAACTTTTTGAAGGAATACATCCAACATTTAAACAAGTGCCTCCTAAAGCTCCTCTGGACTCAACACAAGCAGTTTTTAACCCTAACTGAGCTGCCCGTATCGCACAGACATAACCTCCAGGTCCTCCGCCAATTACTACTAAGTCAAAATTACTCATTTTAAATATCTAAAAATAATCTCTTAGGTTGTTCTAAAGACTCTTTAATAATTTTTAAAAAAGAAACTGCTTCTTTACCATCAATTATTCTGTGATCATAAGATAAAGCTAAAAACATAACAGGCCTTATTTCAACATTACCGTTTACAGCTATTGGTCTTTGAACAATATTATGCATTCCAAGCACTGCAGATTGAGGCGGATTTAAAATAGGTGTAGATAACATAGATCCATAAATTCCACCATTAGTAATTGTGAATGTACCACCTTGTAAATCTTCTATAGTAATCTTACCATCTCTTGCTTTTTGTCCGAGTTCACTTATATTTTTTTCAATATCAGCAAAAGACATTTCATCTGTTTGCCTTAAAACTGGAACTACCAAACCTCTATCAGTTCCAACAGCAATACTTATATTATAATAATTTTTGTAAACTATTTCCTCGCCTTGAATTTCTGCATTGATTGAAGGAAAATTTTTTAATCCTATTACACATGCTTTAACGAAAAAAGACATAAACCCAAGTTTTACCCCGTAACTTTTAAAAAATTCATCTTTGTATTGATTTCTCATTGTTATCACTTCGCTCATATCCACTTCATTGAATGTCGTTAGCATTGCAGCATTTTCTTGGGCCTCTTTAAGTCTTTTAGCAATCGTTAACCTCAACCTTGTCATTCTAACTCTTTCCTCTGGACCATATTTTATTTTTCTTTCAGCTGGGGAAGGTTTAGACCCCATTAAACTCATAATGTCCTCTTTTAAAATCAATCCGTTTTTTCCGGTCCCCTCGATTTTATTTATATCTACATTTGCTTCGTTTGCCATTTTACGAGCAGCTGGAGAAATCTGGGTTTCTTTTTTTGCTGTAATGATTTTTTTTGCTTTTACTTCTTGATGTGCTTCCTCTAATATTAGTGGTTCTTCATCAAGTTCTAAACTTTCGTTATCTAATTTTAAAATAGGTTCATCAATTTGTGGTTTATTGATTTTTTTTGATATTTTTTTTTCTTTTTTTTCTTCAAAGAGTTTTATATTTTTACTTTTATCTTTTTTGGGCGGGCTATAAGTTTTTATTTCTTTTGGAGTATTTTCTTGCTTGGTATTATTACTAATTGTACCTAATAACGAACCCACGTTTACGGTTTCTCCTTCTTTAACGGCGATGCTTCCTAAAAATCCGTTCATTGGTGCTGGAACCTCAACATTTACTTTATCTGTTTCTAGCTCAACTACTGGTTCGTCTGCGATAACTTTATCACCCTGTGATTTTAACCACTTAGAAACTGTTGCTTCAGTGACTGACTCACCTAATGATGGAACTGTAATTTTTTCTGACATTTAATCTTTAAGTATCTTTTCTAATATTTCTTTTTGTTGTGCAAGATGTTTATTAGCATTTCCAGTCGCAGTGGAAGAAGAAGCCTTTCTTCCTACATATTTAACGTTGATATCTTTAATATTTATTATTTCTAGGGTTCTTTCAATATAATTTCTTACAGTATTCCATGCACCCATATTTTTAGGTTCTTCTTGACACCAAATAAACTCTGCATTTTTATATCTTTTTAAAACATTGGCTAAAGTTTTTGCTGGAAAAGGATATAGTTGCTCTAATCGTACAAAAATTACTTTGTCTTTTTTATTTTTTTCTCTTGCCTCTACTAAATCATAGTAAATTTTTCCTGAACACATTATTACTTTTTCGATTTTACTATCTTTTTTAAGAGTAATAAGTTTGTTTTCTTTTTTATAAGCATCGTCCTCTAAAACCCTGTGAAATGAACTTCTTGATGTGAATTCTGAAATGTTTGAAATACATCTTTTATGTCTCAATAAAGATTTCGGTGTCATTATTATCAATGGTTTTCTGAACTCTCTGTGCATTTGTCTTCTTAAGACGTGAAAATAATTAGAAGGAGTAGTGCAATTAACTACTTGTATGTTTTCACCAGCACAAAGTTGTAAGAATCGTTCTAATCTTGCAGATGAATGCTCAGGTCCTTGTCCCTCGTAACCATGTGGAAGTAATAAAACCAGACCACTAGCTCTTCCCCATTTAGACTCTGACGATGTAATAAATTGGTCTATTATAACTTGACCACCATTTGCAAAATCTCCAAATTGAGCTTCCCATAAAACCAATGTTTCTGGTTCAGATAGTGAGTATCCAAATTCAAATCCTAAAACTGCAAGCTCAGATAACAAACTATCTATTACTTCAAATTTCATTTGACCTTTTTCAATATTATTTACAGGTATGTATCTGTCATGATTTTCTTGATTTCTTAAAATTGCATGTCTCTGGCTAAATGTTCCTCTACCTGAGTCCTGTCCAGATAATCTTACTGAAAAACCCTCCGTTAATAATGATCCTATTGCTAAACTTTCAGCTGAGGACCAATCAAGTTTTCCTGCATTCAACATTTCCTTTCTTAACTCAAATACTCTTTTAAGAGTTTTATGAGCGTTAAAATTTGTAGGGATAGTAAAAATCTTTTTCCCTATTTTTTCTAATTTGCCTTTTTCAACACCACTTACACCCTTTTTGTCTTTCCCAAGACCTGGTTTAAATCTCGACCAAGCACCATCAAACCACTTTAATTCTGACTTATAACTTTTTGAAATATCAAATTCCTTTTCTAAATACTGTTTAAATTCAACTTTCTCTTTTTGTAGTTTTTCATCAGAAGTTAAACCTTCAGCTGAAAGCCTTTTTCCATATAAAGTAAGTGTAGTAGGATGAGATTTGATTTTTCTATACATAATCGGTTGAGTAAATGAAGGCTCATCGCCTTCATTGTGTCCGAAACGTCTGTAACAAACCATATCAATCACAACATCACGATTAAATTTTTGCCTATACTCTGTTGCAATCTTAGCACAATGAACAACAGCTTCTGGATCATCTCCATTAACATGAAAAATTGGTGCTTGAGCAATTTTAGCTACATCTGAAGGGTAAGGAGAAGAGCGAGCAAAACGAGGTGCTGTTGTAAATCCTATCTGATTATTAACAATTATATGAATTGTTCCACCAATATTATGTCCGGGTAAGCCTGACATCGCAAAGCACTCTGCCACTATCCCTTGTCCAGCAAATGCAGCATCTCCATGCATCAAAACTGGGATAACTTTTTTTCTATCTCTATCTTTATGAAAAAATTGTTTTGCTCTTACTTGACCTAATACAACTGGATTAACTGCTTCTAAATGTGAAGGATTATCTGTTAAACTTATGTGAACAGAATTTCCATCAAACTCTCTGTTCGAAGAAGCTCCTAGATGATATTTTACATCTCCTTCAAAATCTTTACTTGCATTAACTGACTTACCAAAGAATTCACTAAATATTGCTCTGAAAGGTTTTCCCATAACATTTGCAAGTACGTTAAGTCTTCCTCTATGAGGCATACCAATTTTTATTTCTTTGGCTCCAAGATTTCCACCTCTTTTAATAATTTGTTCTAATGCAGGGATTAATGACTCCCCTCCATCTAGACCAAATCTTTTAGTGCCCACAAATTTGACGTGTAAGTATTTTTCAAATCCCTCTGCTTGAATTATTTTATTTAATATTGCTTTTTTTCCATTTTGAGTAAATACAATATCCTTTTCCGGTCCTTCAATTCTATTTCTTATCCAAGCTTTCTCTTCTGGATCACCCATATGCATAAATTCATAACCAATTGCAGAACAATATGTTCTTTTTAAAATATCTAATATTTGATTCAAATCTGCATGCTGAAGTCCTAAAACGCCATCTAAAAATATTTTTCTTTTATAATCTTTCTTATTAAATCCGTAAGTTTCTGGTTTTAGTTCTGGATGTTCCATTTTTTTTTGAATTGATAACGGATCTAAATTTGCAATTAAATGTCCCCGAATTCTATATGCCCTAATAAGCATAATTGCTCGAACTGAGTCCTTAGAAGCTTCTTTTACTGAATTTAAGTTTAAATCTTCGTTAACTTCTTTATTTTTTTCATTATCGATTAAATAAGATTTTGATTTTTGAATTTTTTTTTCAGGTGACCAACTAGGTCCATTTAAATCGTCTAAAATAAGTTTTTCATCCTCACTTAGCCCATCAAAAAACTTAATCCAGCTATTTGGAAGAGAGTTTGGGTCAGTTAAATAGTCTGAATAAAATTGATTTATAAATTCAGAGTTTATTCCTGACAAAAACGAAGTTTTTTTAAAAGTAATATTATTATCAGATGAAGACATTAATAATTATTTTAACATAAATTATTAAAAATCAACTATTTAGTTTATTTAATAATGTTTTTCCTATATCAGCGGGTGAATTAGATATAGTGATTCCTGCAGATTTCATAGTTTCAATTTTTTCTTCTGCACCTCCCTTTCCCCCTGAAATTATAGCTCCAGCATGTCCCATTCTTCTTCCGGGTGGGGCAGTTAATCCTGCTATGAAACCTACCATTGGTTTCTTAATTTTCTCCCTCTTTAAAAAGTCAGCAGCTTCTTCTTCAGCAGTTCCGCCTATTTCACCTATCATAACGATTGATTTTGTTTCTTTATCTTTTAAAAAAAGTTCTAAACAGTCAATAAAATTTGTTCCATTGATCGGATCACCTCCAATACCAACACACGTTGATTGACCCATTCCCATTACTGATGTTTGGGCAACTGCCTCGTATGTTAAAGTACCAGATCTAGAGACAATTCCGACTGAACCCTTTTTATGAATATTTCCTGGCATAATACCTATCTTGCATTCCTCTGGTGTTATGACTCCAGGACAATTAGGACCTATTAATCTTGATTTACTTTTTTTCAGAAACTTTTTTACTTTAAGCATATCTAAAACTGGTATTCCCTCCGTAATGCAAACTATCAAATTTATTTCAGCCTCGATGGCCTCAATAATTGCTGATCCTGCAAATTTAGGTGGAACATAAATCATAGAGGCACTAGCAGAGGTTTTATCTTTTGCTTCCTGTACAGAATTAAATACTGGTAGACCTAAATGTTTTTGTCCACCTTTTTTTGGAGTAACGCCCCCAACTAATTGTGTTCCGTATTTTAAAGCTTGTTCAGAATGGAACGTGCCGTGCGTCCCAGTAAAGCCTTGGCATATAACTTTTGTTGTTTTATTTACTAAAATTGACATTTATTTAATTGCCTCAACTATTTTCTTTGCTGCATCATTAAGATCTGAGGCGGAAAGAATTTTCAAATTAGAATTGTCTAAAATTTTTTTTCCTTCTTTATAATTTGTTCCTGCCAATCTAACTACAAGAGGCACTGATAAATTTACTTGTTTGGCGGCCTCAACAACTCCTTGGGCTAGTACATCGCATCTCATTATTCCTCCAAAAATATTAATTAAAATTCCTTTTACATTCTTATCGGCCAATATTAGTTTGAAAGCTTCAGTTACTTTTTCTTTAGAAGCGCCTCCACCTACATCTAAAAAATTTGCAGGTTCCTTGCCATATAATTTAATAATATCCATAGTTGCCATAGCTAACCCTGCACCATTAACCATACAACCAATTGAACCATTTAATTTGATGTATGCTAAATCATATTTACTTGCCTGAATTTCAGCAGGATCTTCCTCATTCAAATCTCTCAATTTTAAAATTTCTGGTCTTCTGAATATAGCATTATCGTCAAAATTCATTTTTGCATCTAAACAAATAATTTTTTCTTTTTTAGTAATAATCAAGGGATTGATTTCAATTAAACTCGCGTCTTTTTCTACTAGAATTTTATATAAAGATTTTATTAGTTTTTTTGCTGTTTCTATTTGTTCTTTTTTTAAATTAAAAACAGAAATTATATTTTGAATTTCTATTTCACTTGGACCTTCATCTTTAAGATCTATTTTAGATGTTACAATTTTTTCCGGTGTTTCCGTTGCTACCTTCTCAATATCCATCCCACCTTCTGTGCTACTGATAAATGCAATTTTTGAGCTCTCTCTATCAATTAAGCATGATAAGTAAAATTCTTTAGATATTTCTGAAGCTTCTTCAATATATAATCGTTTTACTTCTTTTCCTTCAGGTCCTGTTTGATGCGTAACTAGTATTTTACCCATCATTTTGGCTGCCTCAATTTCTAAATTTTTTACATCTTTAATTAATTTCACTCCTCCTGCTTTACCTCTACCGCCAGCGTGTATTTGTGCTTTTAAAACAAACTCTTTGCTTTTTAATTTTAAGATTTTTTCTTTAATCTCGTCAATTGAGTAAATTACAATTCCATTTGAAACTGGAGCTCCAAAATCTTTTAATATTTCTTTAGCTTGATGTTCGTGAATATTCATTTAACTTTAATACAACTTCTAATATCATGTTTAATCAAAACTTCACTAATTTCTTTGGATTTTTTACATTTTTCGTTAAAAATTAAATAAAAAATATCATTTTCTTTACCAATTGTAGAATAGATTACCTCAATTTTCTTTTGCTTAATTATTTTTTTTATAAAATTTAAATATACTTCATGAAATTCATTTTTTTTAGATGGGTTACTGGCATCATTTAAACTTGGCCAACGTGTAGGTGTATTTAAATCTTTATTTAATAATGCTGAAAGAAAAATGTAATCTGAGTAAAACATTAATCTATTTTTATCTTTCTTAACTATATCAATTATTTCATTTATAATTTTAATTTCATTCATAGGATTTTTTTGATATTTGATTGATATCCATTTGAGACCTTTTAATTTCTCATCGATCTTTAGACTATCAACTGCAGCTTCAAGTTTAACTTTTTCTAAATTTAACATTTTTCTGTCTTCGTTAAATCGATAATGATATTTTATAGTGGTAAATGCAGTAAAAAGAATTAGTAGTATACTGATAAAATTACTAAATTTATTTTTTTTCTTAAATACTTTGTGTAAAAAAATAATTAACAGTGGAATCGAAAAGAAAATAAAAATAAAATTCATTGTTAATACTTGATGAAAAATTAGTGAAAAACTTATTAATAATAGTGATATATAAATTAAAATTTCTTCTTTATTCTTTTCTATTTCTATTTTTCCTTTCCAAAAAATTAATAAAAGACTTAATAAAATAAATATAAGTGGGATATAAATAAATTTAAAACTTGCTAAATGGCTCTTAATATCAAAGTTAAGATTATCCAGCCTTTCAGATCCAATCGATTTTGGATAAAAAACATATTGATCTAAAAATGTTTGAAAATTTATTTTTTGGGCAGAAATAATCAGAACAAAAATAAGCAAGCAAACGAAAGAGCTTATTAAAAAATATTTAATGAAAAATAATTTTTTATACAAAAAAAAGTAAGTCAATAAAATGATTAAAAAACTTACAAATAAATAAGATGCTGGAGTCTGCTTTGAAAAAAAAGATATAAAAAATAATAAAGGGATAAAATAAAGAATATTTGCTTTTTTGTTTTTAACAAATATTAAAAATAAAGTTATCGCTGCTAAAGAAAAAAAAGTCGAAAAATGATCAGGAAAAGGTGAACCCATAGAGGGATTAGCAAGTATTGAAAAGCATATGCTGTAAAATAAATTTAACCCTCTAGAAAAATTGTAAGTTTTAAAAAAATTAAAAATTATAATCGTAATGAATACATTTATTAAACTACTTCCAATAATGTAAGATTTCCAGCTAACTCCGAAAATAAAAAAGAAAAATGCTTGATAAAAGTCAATAAAAGGTCCACTTATAGTCCAATAGTCTTTGAATGGAGTCGAGCCTTGCAAAATTCTAAAAGCAGTATCGAAATACGCAAATGTATCTTGAGCCAATACACCAATACTTCCGTAAATATAATTAATTGTGAAAGAAATAAATATTATAAATAAATAGTCTAATAAATTATCAAGTGAAATTTTCTTGGTCATTTTTTTCTTAAAAAGACAATGTCTGAAATATTATATCCATTCACAATCGACTTTCCTTTTTCAAAATAAAAGTTTTTTATATTTTTCTTTAAATAATCCTTATCAGTTTTAGATAGGAACTTAGAGCTAAATTTCCGATTATTTTTGATATTTTTAAGAATTTGAATTGGTGTCATTTTTTCATTTGTTGGATTGAGTTCTTTATAAACTTTAAATTGATCTGCATCTTCAATGACGTAAAATCCATTTTGCTTTAATTTTCTAAAAAGTATAGGCAAAGCTAAAAGTATATCTTTTAAATTATGACTAGCGTCATCTATTATTAGATCTAAATCCTCATTGATATGATTAGCTAAATTATCGACTATTTCTTTACAACTTACATCAACATATAATTCTGTAATTCTTTTTGAAGTGTATTTCATTTGAAAAGGATTTATATTGGCTCCATAAAAATTTGCATTTGGAAAAAAGAAATAAAAACTCGCTATACCTTTTCCCTCATGAGAGCCAAGCTCTAAAACACTTAATTTTTTTTTTTTATTTTTTTTTAAATACTTCTCGTAAAAAACAGAATACTTGTGGGTTATTTTCTTTTCGTAATCGTAAACACAGTAAGAACCTTTATCGCAGTTGAAATTTATAAATAGATCATCCAAATTAAAATTTTTAAACTTGTTTTTTTCTACTTTATCTAAATTTTCAATATCTGGAGAAAAATTTATAAGGTAAAATTTTCTTAAAAACTTGAATAATGTACCGAATATTTTTCTAAGAAATGTAAAATATTTTTTTTTTAAGATTGCTCTATATAAGATATTCTTGTAACTGAACCAAAAATTTCTAAACATTATTAAAATATTAAAAAAACTATATTACAGTGAGCTATCGATTTTTTTTGCTGCGTCAAACAAATCTTTAACTGCTTCTATCGACTTATCAAAATCATTTTTTTCATTTTTGCTTAATTCAATTTCTATGATTTTTTCAACTCCGTTTTTTCCAATAATAACCGGAACTCCAGCGTAAATATCTTTAAATCCATATTCACCATTTAGGTAAGCAGCGCAAGGTAATTGCTTTTTTAGATCTTTTAAATAGCTTTCAGCCATCTCGACGCCTGAGGCTGCGGGTGCATAAAAAGCAGACCCTTTCTCTAAATATTTTACGATTTCTGCTCCCCCTGTTTTGGTTCTGTTTATTATTTCATCAAGTCTTTTTTGACTGATTTTTCCTTCTTCAACTAGTTTCAAAATATTTTTTCCTTCAACTTCTGTAGACCCGAGCATCGCTACCATACTATCGCCATGTCCGCCTAAGACGAAAGATTTAATTTTTTTTACTGGAACTTTTAATTCTTGTGATAAAAAATAAATAAATCTTGATGAGTCTAATATTCCTGCCATGCCAACAATTTTTGTTTTTGGTAATCCTGAGTATTTTTGAAGAGCCATTACAATTACATCTAAAGGGTTTGTAATGCATATTACAAAAGCATTTGGAGATGTTTTGTTAATTCCCTCAGCAACTTGTTTAATGATTTTAAGGTTAATTCCCAATAAGTCATCTCTTGTCATGCCTGGTTTCCTTGGAACTCCGGCAGTAATAATAATCACATCTGAATCCCTTGTATCTTCATATTTATCTGTTCCAGTTAAATTTATATTAAAATCATTAACAGGCGAAGATTGGGCTATATCGAGTGCTTTTCCTTTAGCTATGCCAGCCGCTACATCAAATAATACAACATCACCTAATTCCTTAAGTGCTATTAAATGGGCCAATGTTCCACCGATTTGACCAGCTCCTATTAAAGTAATTTTTTTTTTCATATGTGAGTCTTATTTCATTGTTGGCATAACAAATTCTGGATCCGATCTTAATCCTGAGGGCCATCTTGATGTTATTGTTTTTAATTTAGTATAAAATCTTACACCTTCAGGGCCGTGCATGTGTTGGTCTCCAAATAAAGATCTTTTCCACCCACCAAAACTATGAAATGCCATTGGAACAGGTATTGGAATATTAATACCGACCATTCCTATTTTTGCTTTAGATGAAAATGTTCGCCCGGAGTCGCCGTCTCTAGTAAATATGCTTACACCATTTCCAAACTCATGATCATTTACTAATTTTAATGCCTCATTGAAATCTTTAGCCCTAACGACAGACAATACAGGGCCAAAAATTTCCTCTTTATATATCCTCATATTTTTTGTGACCTGATCAAATAAACAACCACCAATATAGTAACCGTTTTCATAACCCTGCATTTTAAAATTTCTTCCATCTACAATTAATTTTGCCCCCTCTTTAACTCCAATATCTACGTATCCTTTTACTTTAGCTAAATGCTCTTTTGTTACAAGTGGTCCCATTTCTGATTGTTTATCCATACCAGGTCCAACCTTAAGAGCTTCAACTTTTTTTGCCAAGGAGCTTACTAACTTATCTCCTATTCCTCCTACCGCTACTGCTACTGATTGAGCCATACATCTTTCACCTGCTGAACCGTAGGCTGCGCCCATGAGACCGTTAACAGCTTGATCTAAATCACAGTCTGGCATAACAACACAATGATTTTTAGCCCCTCCTAGAGCTTGAACTCTTTTCTCGTTTTTTGCACATTCTTCGTAAATGTATTTTGCAATTGGTGTAGATCCAACAAAACTCATAGCAACGACATCTTTATTATTAATTAAAGCATCTACAGCTTCTTTGTCTCCGTTAACTACATTAAAAACACCATCGGGTAATCCAGCTTCTTTTAATAACTCTGCTAACCTTATTGAACATGAAGGATCTTTTTCCGAGGGTTTCAAAACAAAAGTATTTCCACAAGCTATAGCCATAGGAAACATCCACATAGGAACCATTGCTGGGAAATTAAATGGTGTTATTCCAGCACAAACACCCAAAGGTTGTCTAATTGACCAACTGTCAACATTTGATCCAACATTTTCTGTAAATTCCCCCTTTAACATTTGAGGTATTCCGCATGCATATTCAACTACTTCTAAACCTCTTGTGAGTGATCCTTTTGCATCTTCGTACACTTTCCCATGTTCGGAGACAATTATCTTTGTCAGTTCATCAGAATTTTTTTCTATTAATTCTTTAAATTTAAACATTACTCTCGCTCTTTGTAATGGAGGCTTATTAGACCAACTTTCAAAAGCTTTTTTTGCATTATCAACAGCATCATTAACATCTTTAGTTGTTGCTAATTTAACTTCAGCAGTTTGCTCACCAGTGGCTGGATTAAAGACTTTACCAGCTCTTTTTGACTCTCCTAAGAATTTTTTTCCATTAACAAAATGCTGTATTGTATTCATGATGTAATTGAATAAATAAGCTTTTAGCTTGTTGCAAGCATTTTTTTGATAGATCCTATAGCTTTTGCAGGATTAAGACCTTTCGGACATGAATTAGTACAATTCATTATGGTATGACATCTGTATAGCTTTAATTCATCAGCAACTTTCTTCAATCTTTCTTTTTTATCGCCATCTCTACTATCATTTATCCAGCGATATGCTTGTAATAGAACTGCAGGCCCTAAGTATTTATCACCATTCCACCAATAACTTGGGCAAGACGTAGAGCAACAAGCACATAAAATACATTCATAGTATCCATCTAACTTTTCCCTGTCTTTCTGAGATTGTTTAAGTTCAGTTTTCTCTTGTCCAGTTTGATCAACTTTTAACCAAGGCTGAATAGACTCATATTGTTTATACAAAGTTGTGAGATCTCCAATTAAATCTTTTACTACTTTTAAATGAGGTAAAGGATAAATATTTAGATCCCCACTTATATCTGAATGAGATTTTATACAAGCTAGGCCATTTACTCCATCAATATTCATTGCACAGGATCCACAAACGCCGTGAGCACAAGATCTTCTGAATGTTAAAGACGGATCTATTTCATTTTTTATTTTGAATAAAATGTCCAAAACCTTTGGACCACAATTGTCCATATCAACCTCAAAAGTATCAACTCTTGGGTTTTTTCCTGTTGAAGGATCCCATCTATAAACGTTTATTTTTCTAAGATTTTTTGAGTTTGTTTTATCTTTAAAATAATTTCCTACCTCAATTTTCGAATTTTGCGGTAGGCTAAATTGTGCCATTATTAATAAACTCTCTCCTTTGGTGGAAAATATTGAACATCGTTAGTTAGAGTTCTAGAATGAACGTCTCTATATTTGATTTCGACTTTTTTTCCGTTTTGCCAGGCCAATGTATGTTTCATGAAATTTTTATCATCTCTTTTCGTAAAATCCTCTCTAGCATGTGCACCTCTGCTCTCTTTTCTGTTGTAGGCAGAGTCCATAGTAGTTAATGCCTGGCTAATTAAATTATCAAACTCTAAAGTTTCAACTAAATCAGTATTAAATAGCAAAGATTTATCTTTAACAGAAATATCACTAATTCCATCGTATGGCTTCCTAATTTGCTCCACACCTTCTTTTAAGGTTTTTTCTGTTCTAAATACAGCGCATTTTGATTGCATTGTTTTCTGCATTTGTAGTCTAAGTTCTGATGTTTTTGTAGATCCATCTGAGTTTCTTATCTTATCGAATCTATCTAGGCATTTGTCTGTTTCTGATTTTGAAACATCTTCATGTGGACTTCCTGGCTTTACTAATTCTGCTGCCCTTTTTGCAGCTGCCCTTCCAAAAACTACTAAATCGATTAAAGAGTTTGATCCTAATCTATTAGCTCCGTGAACTGAGACGCAAGCTGCTTCTCCTATAGCCATTAATCCAGGAACAGTTTTTTCTGAACCGTTCAAAGTGAGCACCTCCGCCTTATAATTTGTAGGAATTCCTCCCATGTTGTAATGAACTGTTGGAACAACTGGAATAGGCTCTTTGCTAACATCAACATTTGCAAAAGTTTTTGCTGCCTCAGAGATACCTGGTAATCTCTCATCTATAACTTTTTTATCAATGTGATCTAAATGAAGGTTTATATGATCCTTATCTTTTCCCGCACCTCTACCTTCGTTGATTTCCATTTCCATTGATCTGCTTACCACGTCTCTAGAAGCTAAGTCTTTCGCATTAGGTGCATATCTTTCCATAAATCTTTCTCCTTTACCATTTACTAAAAATCCACCTTCTCCTCTAACTCCTTCAGTTATTAAACATCCAACTCCATAAATTCCAGTCGGATGAAATTGTACGAATTCCATGTCTTGTAAAGGTAAGCCTGCTCTAAGAACCATCGCATTTCCATCTCCAGTACATGTATGGGCGGATGTTGCTGAGTAATAAACTTTACCATACCCTCCAGTTGCAATAATCGTAATATGTGATCTAAATCTATGTATTGTCCCATCAGTTAAATTCCAAGCTATCACACCTTTGCATTCACCATTCTTCATTATTAAATCTAATGCAAAATATTCAATAAAAAATTCTGTTTGTTGCTTCAAAGCTTGACCATAAAGAGTATGCAAGATAGCGTGGCCAGTTCTATCAGCAGCTGCGCAAGTTCTTTGAGCAGTTCCATTGCCATAATTTTTAGTCATACCTCCAAAAGGTCTTTGGTAAATTTTTCCATCATCAGTTCTGCTGAATGGAACTCCGTATCTCTCTAATTCAACTACTGCTCTCGGAGCTTCCTTGCAAAGATATTCTATTGCGTCCTGATCACCAAGCCAATCGGATCCTTTAACAGTGTCATACATGTGCCATCGCCAATCATCTTCACCCATGTTTCCTAATGCAGCGGAAATACCTCCTTGAGCTGCTGATGTATGGCTTCTTGTTGGGAAGACTTTGGAAATACATGCAGTTTTTAAACCTGCCTCTGATAGACCAACAGCCGCCCTTAAACCAGAGCCTCCTGCTCCAAGAACAACAACATCATATTCGTGATCAATTATTTTATATGCGCTCATTAGTTAAGATTGTATATAGTTATTATTGTTAAAATTGAAACTACTATAGCAAATAAATTTAATACTTTATTTGCGACATTTTTGGTTTGCTCATCATGTAAATAATCCTCAAAAATCTCACTTATAGTCAGAGTATAAAAAAAGAATGCAGTAACGACTAGTAGCGAAAATAATACTTTTGATACTGTACTTGAAAAAAATTCAATTATTTCTAAATACCCCTTATCGTAAATAGATACAAAACTAATTAAAAACCAAATCATAAAAGGAATAAGAATTAATGAACAAATTTTTGTAAAAATCCATTTTTTTGTAGAGTAATGCATTTTAAATAAAATTTCTCCCGGCCAAATAAAATAAAATTGTTAAGATTAAAGATCCAATCAAAGTAAAAATCCCTGATATTTTTGCAGCTTTTAAATCAAATCCAAAACCAGCATCCCATACCAAATGTCTTATCTCATTTAAAATTTGGAAGCTAAAAGTCCAACAAAGTGAAATAATTAAAAACTTACCATAAAAAGTATTTAGAACAATTTCAAAGGATCGATAGAAATTTTCACCAAAAAATAATGAAATAGCCCAAAAACAAATTGCCATTAATGCAAAAAAATTTATTACACCTACCACTCTGTGCGTAATTGATAATAAAGATGATATATGCCATTTATAAATTTGAAGATGTGGGCTTAATGGATTATTATTTTGCATAATAAACTTATAAACTATAGTTATAATTTTTTCATTAAACACTCAGCGATTTGAACAGTATTTAATGCCGCTCCTTTTAATAAATTGTCTGATACTACCCATAAATTAATAGCTTTAATATTAGAATTATCTTTTCTAATTCTTGATATATAAGTTGTATAACTTCCTTCAGCTTCTAGAGGAGTCATATATCCTCCATCACTACGCTCATCAATAACTTTACAACCTGGGGCATTTTTTAAAATTTTAATTATATTCTCAAAATCATAAAGATTATCAAACTCAATGTTAATAGACTCTGAATGACCAGTTCTAACAGGAACTCTAACGCATGTTGCAGAAACATCAATTTCATTATCTAAGATCTTTTTCGTTTCATTAGTCATTTTTAATTCTTCTTTTGTATATCCATCTTGATCAAAAGAATCGATATGCGGAATTAAGTTGAAAGCAATTTGTTTAGAAAAATTTATTGGGTTAATTTTTTTTCCATCTAAATAATCTCTTGATTGATCAAAAAGCTCATCCATAGGTTCTTTGCCAGCACCAGAAACTGCTTGATAAGTTGAAACTATAACTCGTTTGATTTTATATTCATCATGCAATGGCTTTAAAGGAAGAACCATTTGCATAGTTGAACAATTCGGATTTGCTATTATGTTCTTATGTTTGTTAAGTGCTTCTGAATTTACCTCTGGCACAACAAGAGGAACATCTTTTTGCATTCTAAAATAACTAGAGTTATCTATAACAATAGTTTCTTTTGCTGCTTTAGGGACCCATTCTTTAGCTACCTTACTTCCTGCAGCAAAAAAAGTAATCTGGGCTCTAGAAAAATTGTAATTTTCTAAATCTTCGATTTTAATTTCTTTATTTTTAAATTTAATCTTTTTTCCTGCACTTTTTGAAGATGCAACTAAAAAAAGATTATCAATAGCTATTTTAGATTTCTCTAAAATTTCAATTGTTTTTCTTCCAACATTTCCTGAGGCGCCAATAATTGCAAAATTCATAATTTCTTACTTTATTTCAATTTTGCGATGATTGCATCACCCATCTCCGTGGTAGAAACCTCTTTCATATTTTTAGACATTATATCTTTTGTTCTTAAACCATCGTCTAAAACACTCTGTACGGCATTATCAAGTTGATCTGCCTCTTTTCCAAGGTCTAAGGAATACCTTAATGCCATAGATAAACTTAAAATAGTAGCTATTGGATTAGCAATATTTTTTCCCTCAATATCAGGAGCGGATCCATGAACTGGTTCGTATAATGATCTAATTCTTCCGTTTTTATCTTTTGCACCTAATGATGCAGAAGGTAAAAGTCCTAGAGAACCTGTAAGCATTGCTGCCTCGTCTGACAACATGTCACCAAATAAATTGTCTGCTAAAATAACGTCAAATTGTTTTGGGTATCTTAAAAGCTGCATCGCACAGTTATCAGCTAACATATGATTTAGCTCTACCTTTTTAAATTCTTTATCCTTAATCGCCTGTACCTCTTCTCTCCATAAAATACCTGCCTCCATGACATTTGATTTTTCGCAGGAGGTAACTTTATTTTTTCTTTTTTTTGCCAAATCAAATGCAACACGTGCTATCCGGTGAATTTCTGAAGTAGTATATGAGTGAGTATTAATTCCTTTTCTTTGGTTATTTTCAATTGGTTCAATCCCACGCGGTTCACCAAAATAAATACCACCAGTTAATTCCCTCACAATCATGATATCTAACCCTGAAACTATTTCTGGTTTAAGAGTTGAAGAGTCAACAAGTTGTTTGAAGCAAATAGCTGGTCTTAAGTTAGCGAATAACTTTAGCTCTTTTCTAAGTTTTAAAAGAGCTCTCTCAGGTTTTTTTGAAAATTCCAAATTATCCCATTTAGGTCCGCCACAAGCACCTAATATTACTGCATCAGATTCCAAAGACTTATAAAAAACCTCATCAGTAATTGGAACTTTATTTGCATCAATAGACGCACCACCAATTAATTCTTGGCTTAAAACAAAATCTAAAGACTTTGTTTTATTCATCCACTCAAGTATTCTTCTTGCTTCTGCAACCACCTCAGGGCCTATTCCATCGCCAGGTAAAAGCAAAATTTTCCTAGTCTTATTAGCCATTATTTAGAACCCAAGGTTTTGTGGATTGTAGTTTTTTTTCGTAGTCGTCTATGCTGGAAATTTTTTCCATTGAAAGTGCTATATCATCTAGACCTTCCATCAAACATTTCTTTTTAAAGGGATCCAGCTCAAAATTTGCAACTTTGTTTCCATATTTTATTTCTTGCTTCTCTAAACTAATTTCAATTTCCTCTTTCCTGTTAGAATATTCGGCTAGTTCAATAACAATTTTATCATCAATCTTAATTGGAAGAATTCCGTTTTTAAAACAATTATTGTAAAAAATATCTGCAAAACTAGCACTTATTACGCACTTTATACCAAAATCGGATAAAGCCCATGGAGCGTGTTCTCTTGATGATCCGCATCCAAAATTTTTTCCTGCTAAAAGAATTTTTGATTTATTGTAAGGTTCCTTATTTAGAATGAAATTTTTATTCCTTTTTCCATTTTCATCATAACGCATTTCATAAAATAAACTTTTTCCTAAACCTGTTCTTTTGATGGTTTTTAAAAATTGCTTTGGGATTATCATATCTGTATCAATATTTTGTAGTGATAAATATGATGGTATTGATCTTAAATTATTAAATTTTTCCATATTATATTTCTCTTACATCAGCTAGATGCCCTTTGATTGCTGCAGCAATAGCCATCCCTGGACTTACTAGATGTGTTCTTCCTCCACGACCTTGTCTGCCTTCAAAGTTCCTATTTGATGTTGAAGCACATCTTTCTTTAGGCTTTAATTGATCTGGATTCATACCTAAACACATTGAACAACCAGGCTCTCTCCATTCAAAACCTGCTTCTTTGAAAATTTTGTCAATTCCCTCTTTTTCAGCTTGCTCTTTAACTAATCCGGATCCTGGAACAACCATAGCGCTTACATTATCAGCAATTTTTTTGCCTTTTAAAAGATCTGCAGCCAATCTTAAATCCTCTATTCTGCCGTTTGTACAGCTTCCTATAAAAATCTTATCAATTTTTATGTCTGAAATTTTAGTGTTTGCTTCTAATCCCATATAATCAAGAGATCTCTTCATAGCCATTTTTCTATCCTCGTTATTTTCCTTTTCTGGATCTGGTACAACACCAGTAACTGGTGATACATCTTGAGGTGAAGTGCCCCAAGTAACAAGTGGTTCTATATTTTTGCCATCAATATTAACCTCTTTATCAAATTTGCAGTCTTTGTCTGAATACAAAGTCTTCCAAAATTCTACAGCTTTAGTCCAATTTTCACCTTTTGGCGACATTGTTTTACCTTTTAAATAACTAAATGTTTTTTCATCTGGTGCGATTAATCCAGCTCTTGCACCTGCTTCAATGGTCATATTACAAACAGTCATTCTCTCTTCCATACTTAAACTTTTAATCACATCGCCGGCAAATTCAACTACGTATCCAGTTCCGCCCGCAGTTCCAATCGTACCAATAATTTTTAAGATTACATCTTTTGCAGTAACTCCCTTTGGTAAATTGCCATTAACGTTTATTCTTAAATTTTTCGATTTCTTTTGCATTAAAGTTTGTGTAGCAAGAACGTGTTCAACTTCAGATGTTCCTATTCCAAAAGCTAATGCACCGAATGCTCCGTGTGTAGCAGTATGGCTGTCGCCACAAACAATTACTGTTCCTGGCTGAGTGAAACCTTGTTCAGGTCCAATAATGTGGACTATGCCTTGACGCTTGTCATTAACATCAAAAAGTTCTACTCCAAAGTCTTTACAGTTTTTTCTTAATGTTTCTACTTGAATTCTAGAGTCCTCATCATTTATACCTTTTGACCTGTCAGTTGTAGGAACATTGTGATCAGGCACTGCAAGAGTTAATTCTGGTCTTCTAACTTTTCTTTTTTGTAATCTGAGTCCTTCAAAAGCTTGGGGGCTCGTAACTTCATGGACTAAATGTCTATCGACATAAATTAATGAAGTTCCATCGCTTTGTTCATGAACAAGATGGTTTTCCCATATCTTATCGTATAGAGTTTTAGACATTTAATTTTATTTTTTTTCGCTAGTCGGCTTTTCAGCTTTAGCTTTGACGTCTGGAGCCTCTTTTTTAACTTCTTCTACTTTGGTCTCTTGAGTAGTAGGCTCGATCGGTTTTACTTTTGGCTCCTCTGTCTTCACTGAAACATCGACACCAATTTTCTTTTTAATTTTTTCAGCAATTCTTGCAGATTTTCCTTTTCTATCTCTCAAATAATAAAGTTTGGCTCTTCTAACTTTTCCCGATCTTATTACTTTAATTGAGTCCACATTAGGACTATAAAGTGCAAAAGTTCTCTCTACGCCCTCACCAAATGAAATTTTTCTTACAGTAAATGAAGAATTTATATCTCTATTTTTTTTAGCAATACAAACACCTTCAAAATATTGGATCCTTTCTCTTTTACCTTCTATAATTTTAACACCCACTTTTAATGTGTCTCCTGGAGAAAATTCTGTAATTTTTTTATTAGCAACTATCTTTTTTATTGCTGCTTTATTTATGTCTTCAATGTTTTTCATTTTTTTTCTCTAAATATTTTTTCCAAAGATCGGGTCTCTGGCGACGTGTTATAGCCTCAGATTGAGATAAACGCCACCCTTTTATTTTGGCGTGATCTCCCGAAAATAAGACCTCTGGTGGGCTTTTACCTTCCCATTTTCTTGGTTTAGTATATTGAGGATATTCTAAAAGATGATTTTCAAAACTTTCTTCTTTGACGGAGTCTTTGTTTCCAAGCACTCCAGGTAATAATCTAATTAAAGCGTCAACTAGTACAAAAGAAGCTGGTTCACCTCCAGATAAAACGAAATCACCTAAACTATATTCTTCAATGTTTCGTGTCTCTAGAAGCCTTTGATCAACACCTTCAAAATGACCACAGATAAGGTTTAAGTTTTTCTCTTTACTTAATGATCTCGCAACGTTTTGGTCAAATTTTTTTCCTCTTGGAGATAAGTAAATAATTTTTTCTTTTTTTTTTATATTCTTATCAAGAGCTGATGCTAATATATCAGGACGTAAAAGCATTCCACTTCCTCCTCCAAAAGGAGTGTCATCTACTGTGCCGTGATTATCTTTCGAATATTCTCTAATATTTATTACTTTTAAATTCCAAATTTTGTTTTCCCTTGCTTTTTTAAATATTCCAATGTCCAAAGGACCAGGAAACAAATCTGGATATAAAGTAAAAATTTTTACTTCTAGCATCTCTAATTTCCTTTTGGTTAAGCCTTTTTCTCTTCTTTCTTCGGCTCTTCCTTTTTAGCTTCTGCTTTAGACTGTTCCTTCTTCGGTTCTTCCTTTTTTGGCTCTTCCTTTTTAGCTTCTGCTTTAGGTTGTTCCTTTTTAGGATCCTCTTTTTTTGTTTCAGCTTTTTGATCTGGCTTTTTACCGTCAGCTGCTGGAGCATCTTTTTTAGTTTCTTCTTTTTTATCTCCCTCAGCTTTTTTTCTATCTTTTTTTGGTATTGCCTTTTGAGGATTATTTCCAGGTTTTGGCATCGGCATTAACTGCACCTCTCCTAGTAATCTAGAAACTCTCATCGTTGGCTGAGCTCCTTTGCTCATCCAATATTTTACTCTTTCTGCTTCCACTTTTATTCTTTCTTTTTTATCTTTCGGAAGTAATGGATTGTAAGAGCCAATTTTTTCAATAAATTTTCCATCTCTTGGGTATCTACTGTCAGCAATTACAATTTTATAAACGGGTCTTTTTCTTACACCGCCCATTGATAGTCTTATTCTTAACATTTTATACCTTTCATTTTAGTTGATTAAGCATTTCATCTGGGATCATCCCTGATGGAATTTTTTTTCCTTGAGACATCTTTTTCATCATGTCTGACATCATTTTAAATTGTTTTAATAGTTTATTAATTTTTGAAACATCTACACCTGCTCCTTTAGAAATTCTTTTACGTCTTGATCCACTAATAATTTTTGGGTTTTCTCTTTCATTTTTAGTCATCGATAGAATAATTGCTTCATTCTCTGCTAACATTTTTTCATCTATATTTGCTTGATCCATTTTTGATTTCATTTTATTCACCCCTGGCAGCATAGACATAACTCCTTCCATTCCACCCATTTTTTTCATTTGCCTTAACTGGGAAAGATATGAGTCCATTGTAAATATTCCTTTTTTTAATTCATCTTCTGTCTCTTTAATTTTTTCTTCACTTAAATCTTGTTGAGCTTTTTCTACTAGAGTTACTACATCGCCCATTCCCAAAATTCTGTTAGCTAATCGGTCAGGGTGAAAAAGTTCAAGATCGGTGATTTTTTCTCCAACACCAATATACTTAATTGGTTTACCAGTTACATGTTTCATACTTAATGCTGCACCGCCTCGAGCATCACCATCAACTCGTGTAAGAATAATTCCAGAAAGATTAACAGCAGTATCAAATTCTTTTGCAACATTTACAGCAATTTGTCCTGTTAGTGAGTCGGCAACTAAAATTGTTTCAGCTGGTTTTGTAATATCTTTTATTTGCTTAATCTCAGACATCATAGGTAAATCTATCTGAGTTCTTCCTGCTGTATCAAATATTACAACATCTGAGCCATTAAGGTTAGCTGCATTTAGCGCTCTTTTAGTAATGTCTATCGGTTGTTGCTTTTCAACTATAGGCAAACATTGAATTCCATTTGCTTCGGCAAGTAGTTTAAGTTGTTCTTGAGCAGCTGGTCTATAAACGTCTAAACTTACTACCATTACTTTTTTTTTATAATTCTTCTCTATATTTTTTGCTAACTTTGCTGCAGACGTTGTTTTGCCTGAACCTTGTAATCCAACTAATAAAAGGGAAACTGGTGGAACAGCTTTAAAGCTTAGTTCTTCATTTTTAGAACCTAAAATATTTACTAACTCATCGTAAACAATTTTAACTATCATCTGGCCAGCAGATGTTGATTTTATAATTTCTTTACCAATTGCTTTTGGTTTAACATTGGCTATAAATTCTTTAGTGACAGGAAGAGCCACATCAGCCTCTAATAAAGCTAATCGTATCTCTTTTAAACCAGAGTCGACTTGTTCCTCAGTCAATGAGGGAGCGCTTTTTAATTTAGAAAAAATACTTTCTAATTTATTTGTTAAATTTTCAAACATTTTTATAACGTCCAACACCTATCGCACTAGTGGGCGAACCTTCGCTGACTAGTGTCGACACTCTTGTTTTCAAGAGCACCGCAAAAACATGTGTATTTGCGGAAAGTTTGTGGAAACTACAATTTGGGGTTTTAAAAGTCAATGAATAATTATACTAATCAATTATGGCAACGATTAACGCATATAAAATGGATGGATTGGGTAATGATTTCATTATTATCGATAGAAGATCAAATCCTATCAATTTAACCAAAGATAAAATTATTGATTTAGGAAAAAGAAGCAATATTGGTTTTGATCAAATAATTTTTATAGAAAAAGAGATAGAGAATTCTTTTCCAATAACAATTTTTAATTCTGACGGGGGTGAAGTAAGTGCTTGTGGAAATGGTTCAAGATGTGTTGCATATCTTTTGAGTAAAAATTTAAATGTTAACCAAATTAAACTAAAAACAAGTAATCGTAGTCTTAATGCTAAAATTGTTGGAAATTTAATGGTAGAGCTTGAAATGGGAAAACCTTTATTTAATTTTGAAGACATTCCGTTATCAAAAAAAGTAAATCCTGCTGACGTTTCGCTAAATGTAAAAGGTGAAAAATTTACTGGTGGATTTTGTCTAAACGTAGGAAACCCCCACATAGTTTTTTTCGTAGATGATTGTTTTAAATACGATTTGAAAGAAATAGGACCTTTAATTGAAAATCATGAATTATTTCCCGAAAAAACAAATGTAACATTTGCTCAAATTTTAGATAAAAGAAATATTTTAGTTAATGTTTGGGAAAGAGGTGCTGGACTTACTAAAGCATGTGGAACAGCAGCTTGTGCAACGGCCGTTGCTGGAAAAAATAACAAATTAGTGGAAAACAAGGTTACTATTAAATTTAAAGAGGGAGTCTTAAATATAGTTTTAAATGAAAAAAATAATATATTTATGACTGGTCCAGTGTCAGAAATAAAGAATATAAAAGTAGAAATATAAAATGGGAATTTTTGATAAGTTTAAATCAGGACTTGGAAAAAGTTCATCGAATCTTACTGACGGCCTTAAAAATATTTTTTCAAAAAAAAAGATTGACGCCAACATTCTTGAAGAATTTGAGGAATTAATTATTTCGTCTGATGCCGGCGTTGATGTAGCGAAAGAGCTTAGAAAAGATTTTGAAAGCTTAAAGGTTGATAAAAAATTAGACGATCACAAAGAAATTTTAAAGATCTTAGCTGATAAATTAGCGATAAATCTCCAAAAGTACGAAAAAGATTTAAGCCTAATGGGGAACGCAAAATCTGCTGTGATTGTAGTATCTGGTGTAAACGGCGTTGGAAAAACAACAAGTATCGGAAAACTAGGAAAGTATTTTAAAGACAATAATAGATCTGTTGTCTTTGGTGCTGCAGATACTTTTAGAGCAGCAGCTATAGATCAGCTTCAAGTTTGGGCTGCAAAAGTAAAAGTAGATATTATTAAGTCAGAAATAAATAGTGACCCGGCTTCTGTTGCTTTTAAAACTGCAGAATTTGCAAAAAAAAATGAAATCGATATCGCCTTAATAGATACAGCAGGGAGACTACAAAATAAAAAAAATCTAATGGAAGAATATAAAAAAATTATCAATGTCCTAAAAAAAATTGATGAGACTTTTCCAAACGAAGTAATTCTAGTTCTTGATGCGACTACCGGTCAAAATGCACTGAATCAAGTTGAAGAATTTAGTAAAATACATAATCTTACAGGTCTTATAATTACAAAACTTGATAGCACTGCAAAAGGCGGAGTAGTTTTAGCAATTTGTAAAAAATATAATTTACCTATAGTTGCAATTGGAATGGGTGAAAAAGAAGAGGACTTGCAACCCTTTAACGCTGAATATTTTTCAAAGGCATTGCTAGGTATTGAGTCCTAAAAACTTTCTTAAAGCATCCATAAATTGATCATTAAACTCCATCATATGGTCGTCGTTTTCGGAAAAGTAATTAAATTTTGGTTGATTAGCCTTGTTAAATAATTCTACACCCATTTTGAAAGGAACAACATCATCTTTCTTGCCATGCATAATTAAAATAGGAGTGTTAATATTTTTAATTTTTTTTGAAGAGTCGTATCTATCTTTTATTAATAGATTAATTGGTAAATAAGGATAATAAATTTTTGCTGCATCAGCAATCGAAGTAAAAGGTGACTCTAAAACAATTCCTGCAAAAGAATTATCCTGACCTAACTCTGTAGCTACGCCTGTTCCAAGTGACTCGCCATATAGAATTATGTTTTTATTTTTGACTCCAGCCTCATTAAGCCATTCAACTGATTTTTTAGCATCATTATACAAATTTTTTTCTGTTGGTTTGCCTGGATTTCCGCTAAATCCTCTCCATGAAATAATAAGAATATTTACATTTAATTTATTTAATTCATTTAGCTTATGAACCCTATTGGTTAGATCACCTGCATTACCATGAAAGTATAAAATTGTTTTATATTTTTTTAGTTCTTTTTCTAAAAACCATGATTTAAGTTTTATATCTTTATCAACCTCAATAAAAACTTCTTTATATTCAAATTGAATTTCATCTCCCGTGTAATTATTCTCACTTGGGTGATAAAGTAATTTTCTTTGGTATAAATAAGTAAAAACTACAATTATAATGTAAGCTAATATAATTGATGATAAGGCTAAATAAAGATACTTCATGCTTTTTTCCTTGCAAAATAAACTCCAGTAAAGACCAGTAAGCCACCTAAATAATGAAAACTAAGAAGTGGTTCCTCAAAAATTATAATTCCAAAGATAGATCCATAAACTGCAAATAAATATAAAGTAAATCCAGCAAAAGATGCACCAACATATTTTTGTAACCGTGTATATAATGAGAAAGCTATAATGCTAGGAGAAATAGCAGCGAATATAATCCAGAACAGAAATGTCTGATTATAATTAGTCTTAGCAAAGTAAATATTTTCTAAAATAAAAAACGGGAAAAGCGATATAAATCCAAACATTGCGATTAAAGTAAATCTAGCCATTAAACTAAATTTTGATTTCCAATTTAATAAATAAATTGAGTAAAGAGCCCAACCTAAAGCTGCTCCCAAAACCCATAGATCGCCTGTTGTAAAATTTAGGTTTATTAAAAAATCTAAATTACCTTTAGAAATAATTGTAAAAACACCTGTGATACAAATTAATAAACCTAATATTCTAAAAAAATTAATTTTTTCTTTAAAGAATAAAATTGATAAAAAAATTATTATTACTGGTGAAGATGTATAAATTATACCAATATTTGCCATCGTTGTTGTCATGCCTGCAAGATTTGGGAAAGCTCCACAAATACCGCAACCCATTGAGCCTAAGAAAAAAAGCTTAAAAAACTCTTTGTTAAACTCTTTTTTACTTTTTAAAATTTCATCAAAAAAAAAAGGAAATAATATGATGAATACTGTTAACCATCGCCAAAATGCTAATGAAATAGGAGGCACGGACTCCACGCCTCCTCTTGCAACAATAGTATTTGTAGCCATAAAAATTGGCTGAATTAACAAAAGTAAATAAGGAGCGTAAGGATTATTTTTTGTCAATGAAGGCTTCATAGAACATCATTACAATTACCATACCCATTAAAATATAAACAGGAAGCACATCAAAAAAACCTATCATCATTGATCTAGTCAATGTTGTTGCTAAACCAATTAAAAAAAAGGTACAGAGAGCAACTCCAATAATTATTGTAACTTTATCCTTCATCTCTACAATTTTTCTCAAGCCAGTTAGCTGTTCCTAAAAATCTTAAATCATCAAGTTTATCGCCAACTAATTGAACACCTAATGGTAAGTCATTTTCTCCTGTAAGTAAAGGTAATGAAATTGTAGGTAAACCAAGATAAGTCCAAATTTTTTGAAAGTCTGCACTTCCAGTAGATTTTAATCCTTTGTCAGCAACACCGCTTGAAGATGGTGTTATAATTCCATGATAGTCCTCAAAAACTTCTTTGTATGACTCATAGCTTTGTTTCATAAAATCTACAGCGTCTCCATATTCTTTTGCTGAATATTTTAATCCTCTGGCGATAGCTTCTCTCATTTCTTTGGAAAGTTTTGTTTTATCTTTTTTGTAGTAAACTTGAAAATTATTTGCCATATCAACTTCATGAATTATTTGATGGTGCTTTGGAATATCATTAAAATATGAAGGTGTGTCAAAGACCTCGATATTCTTTTTGAAGTTTTTTATTAAAAATTCAAAAGCCTGCTGTGATTTTTTGTTTATATCCTTCCAATTTTTAGTTTTATAAAAAATAAACTTAGGATCAAAAACAGGACCTTTCTCACATTCTTCCACCATCTTTTCTGCAGCAAAGTAAACTGTTGAGGGATCATGTAAATCTTTTCTAATTAATGACTTAGCAAGTAATGCAACATCTTTTACATTTTTTCCAAATACGCCCATTGTATCCAATTTATCTGAAACTTTTAGGACACCATTTCTTGAAATTAGTCCATAAGAAGGTTTATAACCAACAACTCCACAATATGATGCTGGCCTGATTACTGATCCTCCGGTTTGAGATCCCACAGATAAAGGTGCCATATGTGATGCAACTACAGCTGCTGAACCGCTTGATGATCCTCCTGGCGTTCTTGAATAATCATGAGGATTTTTTGTTTTAGATGGATGTATATATGCAAGCTCACAAGTAACGGTCTTGCCCATAATAATCGCCCCTGAATTTTTTAATAAGTTTACAATTTCGGAGTCTTGTGAATTAGACATTTTTTTTCTAAAGACTGTCCCGCATTCAGTTGGCATATCATACGTACCTATAATATCCTTAATTGCAACTGGCATACCGTGCAATGGTCCTAGGGGTTTTCCAGATTTTCTATAAGTATCGGCTTCTTCAGCTTTTTCTAATAAAAGTTTTTTGTCTAAAAATTGCCAAGCTTGAACATCCTTTTCAAATTTTTTTATTCTATCTAGATATGCTGTGCAGAGATCAACAGAAGATATTTCACCTGAATGAAGTTTTTGAGATAATTCGTAAGCACTTAAAGATGTAACTTCTATCATTTAAATTCGTTAATTAGCAAATAATGTATCTGGCAACCAAAGAGCTATTCCTGGGAAGAGGTACATTAAAAACATAGCTAATATAACTATACCTAAAAAAGGCATAATGCCTTTGAATATATCTAATAGCTCTACATTTTTTCTTTGCACACCTTTTAAGTAGTATGCGGACATCGCCATGGGTGGAGTTAAAAATGAAGTTTGTAAATTCAGTGCAATCAACATTGCGAAAAAGTAAGGGTTAACTCCAAAAAATTCTACAAGTGGTAAAAATATAGGGACAAAAATAATTAAAATTTCTGTCCATTCTAATGGCCATCCTAATAAGAAAATAATTATTTGCGTAATTACTAAGAACTGCCAAGGCTGTAGGTTCATTGATTTAAAGAAATGCTCAAATACTTCGTGTCCACCTAAATACGAAAAGACTGATGCAAAAGTCCATGAACCAATAAACAACCACATAATCATGGCAGTCGTTTTTGCAGTTAAAAATACCGACTCTTTAAAATTTTTCCACTTAAGTGTTTTATAAAAATATGAAAGTACTAATGCCCCAAATGCTCCAACTGCTGCCGCTTCTGCGGGAGTTGCAAGTCCTCCTAAAATAGTTCCTAATACTAGTACAATTAAAGAGAAAAGCGGTAAGAAAGAAACCATGACTTCTTTTAGAATTACTGATCTTGGTGGAATATCTTCTTTAGGTGGTTTAGGTGCGATCGAAGGATTAAAATAAGCTAAAGTTACCGCGTAACCTATATATAATCCTGCTAATAATAATCCTGGAAAAATTGCTGCAGCAAATAATCTTAAAGGAGAGAGTTGAGCAATTACAGAATAAACGATTAACATAATGCTGGGTGGAATTAAAATACCCAAACAACCTCCTGAACAAATTACTCCGGAAGCAAACTTTTTATCATATCCAGCTCTGATCATCGCCGGCCAAGCTAGAAGTCCCATTAAAGTTACAACAGCTCCGATAATTCCAGTTGCTGTAGAAAATAAAGCACATGTAACTAATGCGGCTACTGCCATTGAAGCAGGAAGTCTGTGGGAAGCTAGTCTGATTGCAAAAAACAATCTAGAAACTATTCCAGCTCTTTCAACTAAGTATCCCATGAATAAAAAGAGTGGGACGGCGGTCAGAACAGTGTTGTCCATAACTGTATAAGTGTTCTGAACAAATAATTGAAAAATCCTATTATCAAAAAGATGCTCCATTCTTGTAGGATCGAAGTATGCATAATATCCAAATCCAACTCCCATAGCCATTAAAGTAAATGCAATTGGAAATCCAAGAAGCACTGCGAACAGGAATATTCCCATCATTAAAATTGCAATTTCAGGATTTGTTAAACTAAATAACATCTTTTTGATCCTCGTCTTGTGAAGTTCTCATTAACATTTTTTCTGTCTCCTCTGCCACAACCATTCGAGCAGGCCAATGACCAGTTTGAATGCAAATTATTGCTCTACAAACTTCGCTAATACCTTGAATGACTAATAAAATTCCCGCAGCAGGAATTAAAGATTTGGCCATATAAATTTGAATTTGTGCAGGACTATTCCAACTTGTCTCTTTGATCTTCCAAGCTAAAGATGCATATTCGTAGCCATAAAATGCAAGAGCAAGCACTCCAGGAAAGAAAAATATAAAATATAAAACTAAATCGATGTAACCCTGAGTTCTTGGTTTAAAAAGTCTATAAATTACATCACCTCTTACATGAGCTTCTGTAGATAAAGTATATGCACCTGCCATCATAAAAATTGCGCCGTACATTTGTAAACTAAAATCAAAATTCCATAAGGTTGGAGCATTAAAAGCATATGCCATAACAACTTCATAACAAGTCCCGCCCATTAAAATTACGATACACCAAGAAAAAGCCTTCCCAACGGAAGTGCTTAACGTATCTGCAAAATGAATAAATCCCCTCATGAACTTTTAAACTATGCTAATTTTTTTATTATTTCCATAAAAAAAGGGGGCGTAAAAACGCCCCCTTTTATGATTAAAATATAATTAAATTTTAACTTTAGCTATAGAGCCGAATTCATTCTCGTAAGCCAACTTATAGTTAGGTTGGTTCATGAGTAAGTACTTCATAACTCTTTTCGCGTAAGCTTTTTGTGAGTCTACAATCTTTTTAAAGAATGGATCTTTCTTATTGAAATCTCCGATTACTTTATCCCAACCTTTTAATTGTTGAGCTAAGATCGCATCAGATGTTTGATACACATTTACTTTGTGCTGGTTCATCAATTTAGATAAGTCAGCAGAGTATCTTACTAATGCTTTAAAGTAGTTATCACTGTTTGCAGCATAAGCAGCATTTTTTAGAATAGCCTGATGCTTAGGCGATAATCCATTAAATGTCTTCTTATTTACTGGAATTTCAAACATTTCTTGTGATTGGTGGAAGCTTCCTAAGTGATAATGCTTAGAAACGTCTTGCATACCAAACTGAGAGTCTGATGTTGGGTTGTTAAACTCAGCAGCTTCAATCAAACCTGTCTTCATTGCAGGCTGAATTTCACCTCCTGGTAATTGTCTTACAACCATTCCCATTGCTGTCAATACGTTAGTAGCTAGTCCTACTGTTCTGTACTTCATACCTTTTACATCAGATACTTTTGTTACGTTCTTTTTGAACCATCCAAAAGGCTGCGCAGGCATTGGCATGTGGAAGAATCCAATATAGTCGAAACCTACTTTTGCAAGTGTTTCATCATAAAGTTTTCTACCTCCACCATACTCTATCCATCCCATAATTTCTTGAGATGACATTCCGTATGACGGACCAGTACCGAATAGAGAAGCTGCCGGATTTTTTCCATACCAGTAAGCTGTTACCCAGTGTCCCATATCAAGTACACCTGAACTTACTGCTTGTCCAATTTCCGAAGTCTTTACTACAGCTCCAACTGGCTGAAGATCAATTTTTAATTCACCTCCAGACATGTCGCCTACCATTTTTGCGTAGTCGCCAGCCATTTCAAAGAAAATGTTAGCGCCTGACGGCCAAGCCGCTTGCATCTTTAAAGTTTGCGGAGCACCAAATGCAATGTTAGGCATTGCAACTGTTGCTGCTGCTGCAGCACCCGTAGCTGCTGCTGCTTTAAAGAACTTACGTCTTGATGGAGTTTTTACTCCTTTTTTTATTTTTGACATATGTCCTCCGTTAGTTAATTAACTGAAATATTTAAGCATAAACTCAAATCAGAGTCTCTATATATTTAGAAATATTTTAAAGTAAAAATAATAGATTCAATCTATAGGTGTACTAATTCACTTGATCTTGTGGTTTCTTTCCAGAAAAAAAATCCTCTAAATTTTTTGTAGCTCTAAATGCCATATCCCACCTTGTCCTTTTTGTTGCACTTCCTAAATGAGGAAGTAAAAAAATATTTTTTAACTTCAAATATTCAGGATGAATTTTGGGCTCCCCATTATAAACGTCTAAGCCATAAGCGAATACTTTTCCGCTTTTTAATGCTTCAATCATCGCATCATCATCAACTATATCTCCTCTGGCTGCGTTACCTACAACAGTATTTTCTTCTAAATAACTTAGTGTTTCTTTATTAACAAGTTTTGTTGTTTCAGGAGTTGCAGGACAATTTATAGATAAAAATTCACTTTGCTTAAAAAGACTTTTTAGATCTTTATGATAAATTGCTCCATCTTCCAATTCTGGTGAAAGTTTAGATCTGTTATGATAATGAATTTCCATATTAAAAGCTTTAGCTCTTTTAGCAACTGCCCTACCTATTCTACCCATTCCAAGTATCCCAAGTTTTTTATTAGACATTTGTTTTCCTAACAAGAAATCCCATGACCATTTCCAATTTTGAGTTTCGGCCGCTAAACGTCCCTCATAAGCTTTTCTTGAAGCACCTAATAAAAGTAAAATCTGAATATCTGCTGTAGCATCTGTAAGTACATCAGGTGTATTCGTTACGGTAATTCCTTTTTCTTTTGCAGCTTTTATATCTATATTTCCAAAACCAACTGCGCCATTAGCAATAATTTTTATGGAACTCGAGAGTTTAGAGATGGTATCAGCGCTGATAGGATCAGAAACAGAACTTAATATCCCGTCAAAATTTTTGGAGCCATCTATTATTTCTTGAGGTTTATAAATCTTATCGTCTTTATTTAAAGTAACTTCAAATAATTCTTTAAGTTTCTCCTCATTTTCTTTGAGAAGTTTTCTTGTAACAAAAATTTTTTTTTTCATTTTAAAAATTGTTTAGTTTATTCGGCTTGGGTCCTCCGGTAAACCAATCAAGTAACTCTACGGTATGGATAATTGGTATTCTAGTACCAGCTGAAATTTGTGTCATACAACCAATATTACCTGTTGAAATAAAATCAGGTGAAATTTTTTCTATATTATTTACCTTATTCTTTAAAAGTGATTTAGCCATCTTTTGATGTAAAATATTGTAAGTACCAGCAGACCCACAGCACAAATGTCCTTCTGGAATATCTAGTACTTCGTTACCAGTTTTTGAAATTAAATCTTTTGGTTGATCGTGAACTTTTTGTCCATGTTGCATCGAACATGCTGAATGATACGCTATTCTGTATTTTTTTTCTGAGTTTAGATTTATGTTTAATTTTAAATTTTCGTCGAGGTATTCGGTAATATCTTTAGTTAATTCTGAAATTTTTTTTGCTTTCTTTTTCAGGTCTTTATCATTTTTAAAAATATGACCGTAGTCTTTTAATGTTGTCCCGCATCCAGATGTATTACTTATTATCGCATCCAATCCATTTTTAAGATACTCTTCGTGCCAGCTCTCAATATTATTCTTAAATGAATCGTGTGCTAATTTTTGTTTACCCAAATGATGGTTTAAAGATCCACAACAATTAATGTCTGGCATTACTACAACTTCAACGTTATGCCTATTTAGAAGTCTTATAGTAGCTTCGTTTATTTCAGGAGAAATAACTCTTTGAACACAACCAGTCAATAAAGCGACCCTTGAAACCTTTTTACCTTTATTAACCTCGTAAACTTTTTGATCTTTTAATTTTTTTCCTGGGATTTTATCTGGCATTAAATTTAATGCGTTTCTAATAAATTTTGGAAATAAAAAACTAAATGGTTTAATTAGTTTAGATGATAAAGCCATTAACAAAAACATTTTTGGTCTCGGTAGTACAAAAGAAAGTATATTTCTAAATACTCTATCTAAAAAAGGCCTTTTGTAAGTTTCTTCAACATAATTCCTACCATGGTCAATTAAATGCATATAGTTCACTCCTGAAGGGCAAGTCGTCATACATGAGTAACAGGATAAACAGCTATCAATGTGTTTTGCTATTTCTTTTGTGGCTGGTTTTTTATTCTCTAACATATCTTTGATAAGATATATTCTTCCTCTTGGTCCTTCTAACTCCTCTCCATTTACTTGATAAGTAGGGCAAGTAGCATTACACATTCCGCAGTGAACGCATTTTCTTATAATTGTTTCACTCGTTTTATTATCTTTGTCTTGAAGTTGTTTATCTGTAAATGATGTTTGCATTTAAATTCCTGTGTACATTTTCCCTGGATTAAAAATTCTTTTAGGGTCAAAACTCCTTTTAATTTTTTCACTTATTTTATACTTAATTGGATCTATTGTAAAAATATCAGCAGAGGCTTTAAGATCCTCTTCAACTTTAATTAAAGTAATATATCCTTGATGTTTTTTTACTGTATCCTTGATTTCACTAAGAATTTTTGTGTTCAATTGATCAAATGAGGCCCAGATTAGACCGCCTCCCCAATCAATAAAATATTTAATCTCAAAATTTTTAAGTTTTTGGATAACCTGTAAGGTTTCACTCATTGGCAAAACTATTCTTAATAAATTACTTTTTAAACTTTTAAAAACCTCTAAATTTTTTGTCCTACTCCAAAAAATATTACTTTGCTCACTATCTAAAATAGAAAGCTCTTGATCCAAAAGACCTAATTCTTTAGACAATCTGTTTGCTCTTTGATCCACAGAATTTGTGGGACCTTCAATTCTTATAGCAGTTAAGCCTCCATCGTGTGTAAGATCATTCAGAACAAAATCTTTTCCAAAATAGTCTGGATAAAAAACTCCACCTGATGGATCTGTAGAAGATGACAATGCTTTTCCAAGAAAGTCTAGTGCTTTTTTAAGATGAGGATTCTTTATAATTAAAGTTTTACTTGTTTCTGGTTTTGGCAAAACTTTTATTGATAGCTCAGTTAATATCGTGAGTGTTCCAAAAGATCCTGATACTAATTTACTTAAATCATAACCGGTAACATTCTTAACCACTGTTCCCCCTGATTTAATAGTTTCACCTTTTCCGTTAATCCCTTGAAATCCAAGTATGTGATCTCGAACACTTCCAACTTTAAATCTTCGTGATCCGGCAAAATTACATGAAACGACTCCACCAATCGAACCGCTGTTACTTTGCCCAGAAAATAAGTAACCAAAATCATTCGGTTCAAAAGCTAATTGCTGATTATTTTTGTCTAACTCCTCTATTATTTCTTTCAAAGGTGTGCCAGCTTTAACTTTGATATAGAGCTCTTCAGGTTTGTAATCAATTATACCTTTGAAATCAGAGAGATCTAAAGTTTTTTCAGATTGAAAATTTCTTCCAATTTTATTTTTTGATTTTAATCCATTGATTTCTAGAGGTATATTTTTCCTATAACAAGTTTTAACTATCTCAACTATTTCCTCTCTTGAAGTAGGTTTAAAAATATTTTGATTAAAATCTAGGGATGTCTGGGAATTTTGTTTTTCCTCCATGGACATGAACTCTCCCTTCCTCAGCACATTTTCTAAGTATTGGATAAACTTTGCCTGGATTTAATAATGAGTTTGGATCTAAAGCAACTTTAATTGTTAATTGTTGTTGTATATCTTTATCATTGAATGCTTCACACATTAATTCTCTTTTCTCTATACCAACTCCGTGTTCACCAGTTAGAGCCCCGCCGACTTTTACACAATACTTTAAAATATCAGCTCCAAACTCCTCACATTTCCTTAAAGACTCTTTGTCATTTGCATCAAACATAATTAAAGGATGGAGGTTTCCATCTCCTGCATGAAATGCATTGGCAACTGGCAAATTGTATTTTTTAGAAAGTCTTGAAATTTCATTTAAAACCTCAGCAAGTTTTCCTCTAGGTATTGAACCATCCATACACATGTAATCAGGCGCTAAAACTCCACAAGCAGGAAAGGCTGCTTTCCTACCGGCCCAAAATTTTAATCTCTCTTCATTTGATTTACTGATTTTTAAACTTGATGAATTATTTTTTTCAGCAATTTCTTTTGTCTTTTGAATGTAAGCTTCAACTTCATGTTCTGTTCCATCAAATTCTACAATCATCATCGCCTCTGCATCAGTTGGGTAACCTGCTTTAGAATAATCATTAGTTGCTTTCGTCAGAGCTTTATCCATTATTTCCATCCCAGCCGGTATACATCCCTCTGCAATTATTTCAGCAACACAGTTTCCTGCATCTTCAATTGATGGAAACCCAACTAAAGCGGCTTTAACAACTTCAGGCGACTTTAAAATTTTTACAGTAACCTCTGTGATAACACCAAGTAAACCCTCTGAACCTGTCATCAAGCCTAAGAAATCATATCCCTCCGCGTCCATAGCTTTTCCGCCAAATTTAGTAACAGTTCCATCCATTAAAACTACTTGAATACCCAAGAGATTATTTGTAGTTGCACCGTATTTAAGAGAATGAACTCCGCCAGAATTTTCAGCTACGTTTCCGCCTATGGAACATGCGATTTGACTTGATGGATCCGGAGCATAATAAAAACCTTTGTCTTGAACAGCATGAGTGATTGCTAAATTTGTTACACAAGGTTGTGTAACCACACATCTATTTTCATAATCAATCTCAATTATTTTATTAAATTTTCCCATTGCCATTAGAACACAATCTTCTAAAGGCATCGAACCACCAGATAAACCTGTACCTGCTCCTCTTGGGACTACTTTAACTTTGTTCTCATTACAATATTTTAAAATTTGACTAACTTCCTCAACTGTCTCAGGCATAACTACTAAAAGAGGCATTTGTCTATAAGCCGTCAAGCCGTCAGTTTCGAAAGGTCTTAGTTCATCAGGATTCGAAAGAACATTTTTAGAATTGATAATTCCACGAAGATCCGATGCAATTTTATCTTTTTTAGACATAATTGCGTTATCAACTTTTGGCATTAGTAAACTGCTCATATTCAATCCTACTTAAGCATTTTTGATATTTTATCTAGTGCTTTTTGAATGTTATCCCTTGATGCGGCGAAGCTAAAACGTACATAATCTACTGATGTTTTGCCGAATGCTGTTCCTGGAACAATTGCCACACCTGCTTCATGCATACATTTCTTTGAAAATTCACTTCCACTCATACCTGTTCCCTTTACATTTGGAAAAGCATAAAACGCTCCACCAGGCATACTGCATTCAACACCAGGTAAATCATTTAAACCTTTGTGAATTAATTTTCTTCTTTGATCAAACTTTTCCATCATATGATGTATAGAGTCGTCAGGTCCATCCAATGCTGCTATTCCAGCAAATTGAGAAGGCGCATTTACACAAGAAAAACTATTTATAGCTAATTTAGTTACATGAGGAATTAAATTTTCTGGCCACACGCTCCAGCCCATTCTCCAGCCAGTCATAGAATAAGCTTTGCTCCATCCATCTAAAACTATCAACCTGTCCTGTAAATCTGGGTAATTGAAAAAAGTCGGCATCTCTTTTCCATCGAAAATTTGTCTGCTATAAATTTCATCACTAAGAATAGTAACGTGTGGATGTTTCTTTAAACCTTCAGCAAGAAAATCAATCGCAGGTTTTTCAACAAAACTTCCTGTTGGATTATTGGGATTAATCAGTATCACAAGACGAGTTTTGTCTGTTATCAAAGATAAAATTTTTTCGGGATCAAATTTTAAATCTTTTTCTTTTGTTAAATCATATGGAACTGCTTTGGCACCAGTATAATTGATCATAGACTCATAAATTGGAAAACCAGGTGTTGGATGAACTATTTCTGCACCAGGCTCGCCGATCATTTGAATAGCAAAGTACATTGTAGGTTTTCCACCAGGCATAATCATAATCCGCTCGGGACTAACTTCTTTTTTATATAAACTTTTTATTTTTCTTGAAACTGCTTGCCGACATTCAGCAATCCCGTTAGCTAAAACATATCCATGATGTCCGTCATCAATAGCTTTTTTTGCTGCGTCCATAATATGTTTAGGAGTCATAAAATCTGGCTGACCTAAACCTAAGTGAATCATTTCTTTACCCTGAGCTTCAAGCTTCTTAGCTTCAGCTAAGACACTAAAAGCAGTTTCTGTT